>JBFGEI010000077.1:0-11530 GCA_041580155.1 Limimaricola sp. | reverse complement strand
CTCGCCGCCGCCCGGGCCGAGGGCGCGCCGGGGCGGGCGGCGATGGCGCGGGTGTCGACGCTCGTGGCCGAACGGCTGGTGACCCCGGCGCCGCTCTGACGCGGCCGCCGGACCGACGTCATCCGCGGATCACAGCAGCAGTCGCGGATCGGCGCCAAGCTCCAGCCCGGGGAATATCGCGCCCTCGATCGCCGCGCGATCGATGCCGAACAGCCCGCGCATCAGCCAGCCGGCATGGGCCCGCACGTCGCGGGTCGGCATCAGGTCGCGCCCGGAGTAGAGATCCGCCTGGCCCAGCCCCGGCCAGTCGCCCAGCACCCGGCCGCCGCGCAGCGCGCCGCCGGCCAGCAGCATCGCGCCGCCGGTGCCGTGGTCGGTGCCGCGGGTGCCGTTCTCGCGCGCGGTGCGACCGAACTCGGTCATGCAGACCACGGCGGTGCGGTCCCAGGCCGGCCCCAGACCGGCTTCGAGCGTCAGCAGCGTGTCGGCCAGATTCGACAGCGCCCGCGGCAGCGACGCCGACTGGCGGCCATGGGTGTCCCAGCCGTTGATCGAGAAGCTGGCGATCCTGGTGTCGCCGCGCAGCCGTGACGCGGTGAACTCGGCCAGCTGCACGTGGTCGCCGGTCAGCGCCGCCCCGGCCATGCCGCCAGCCGCGTCGTCGGCCATCGCGGGCGCGCTCTCGGCGCGTTCGGCGGCCAGCCCGTCAACGATGCCGATCGCCTGTGCCGAGGCGTCGCGGAACAGCGGATCGTCGTGGTGCACCATCTCCAGCAGCCGCCGCGCCTGCGGGCTGAGCCGCAGCCGCGCATCCGGCGACCAGCGGGTCGCCGGCGCGGCGCCGGTCAGGATCAGCATCTTCTCGCGGCCGATCGCGTAGGCGGTCTCGGCCTCGATGCCGGGCACCGTCTGCAGCATCCGGTTCAACCAGCCATCGCTGCCGCCCGGACCGCCGAAGTCGGGGGTGCCGGCCTCGAGGATATCCTGGCCGTCGAAGTGGCTGCGCCGGTCGCGATACGGGGTCGAGACCGCGTGCACCGCCGAGAGCTCGCCGCGGCGCCACATCGGCAGCAGCCGGTCGAGCGCCGGGTGCAGCGCGAAAAACCCGTCGTCCAGCCGCTCGGCCTTGTCATCGTCGCGGCTCAGCGTCGGCCGCAGCGCGGCCCAGTCGCGGTCGCCGACCGGCCGGATCGCATCCAGCCCATCCATGGCGCCGCGCAGGATGATGACCACCAGCCGGTTTTCCCAGGGCGCGCTGGCGAAGGCCACCGGGGTCAGCAGCGGGCTGGCCGCCGCCGAACAACCCAGCGCCAGGCCAAGCCCGCCGCGCAGCACCTCGCGTCGATTGAGACCGCCGATCTCCGCCATGCTCATCTCCTCTGGAACGCGGCCGAAGCCAGGATCACGCCGATGCCCTCGGGCAGGCTTTCGGCGGCGCGGGCGGCGAAGACCACCGGTTCCGGCGGTTCGGGCCCAAGCGCGGTCATCACGAAATCGCGCGGGTCGGGCAGCGCAGCCAGCAGCTCGGTCGGGGCCCGCATCGCCCAGTCGATCCGGCCCGCCATGCCCTGCGGCGTGATCCAGGCGCCGGCAGCTTCCGGCCAGCCGTCCGGGCCGGGCGCCCGTTCCCAAGTCTGCCCCATCACCCGCAGCGGCCGCTCGATCAGCCGCCGCCAGGTCTGGCGATCGGCCTCGATCAGCATCTCGGGCGGCACCGCCAGCGCGCGCAGCGCCGATTGCATGTAGCCCAGCGGCGGCTTGACCTTGCGCGCCTCGGGCGCCCAGGACGCCGGGTGATCGAGCAGCGCCGCAGTGACCGCCGCGAGATCGCCGCGGGTGTCGAGAAACTGCGCCTCGAGCGCCGCGACGAGATCGGGATCGGGATCGTCGGACACGAAATGCACCGCCAGCTTGCGCGCCAGATGCGCCGCCGTCGCCGGGTGCGTCGCCAGCATCTGCAGCGCGCTGCGGATCGTGTCGAAGCGCGGCGCCTCGGCGAAGGTGGTGCCGAGAACCGTCTCGGCGCCCGGCTCGGCATGGGTCGGGCGGTACTCCATGCCGCGCTCCGGCGTCCAGCTCAGCCCGGTCAGCAGCTCGGCCAACTGGCGCACGTCGGCCTGGTCGTAGGGGCCGTCGACCCCGACGGTGTGCAGTTCAAGCAACTCGCGTGCCAGGTTCTCGTTCAGGCCGCCGCCGTCGCGCCGCGCCGCCGCGCTGTTCGGCCCGATCGACCGGCTCTGGTCGAGATAGGCCAGCATCATCGGATGGGTGGTGACCGCCAGCAGCATGTCGCCGAAGCGGCCGCCGAGATGCGGCCGGATCGCCTCTTCGACGAAGGGGGTGATCAGGTGCACCGTGTTGCCCGAGCGCGAGGTGACGGTGAAATGGTCGGCCCAGAAGCTCAGCATGCGCTCGCGCAGACCGCCCTCGGGCGCGATCACGCCGCGCGCCAGCGTGGTGGCGAAGTGGCGTTGCCGGGTCGTGACCGCTTCGAGGTTGCGGGCGCGCGCCGCGTCGCGGGCGGCGCCGGCCTGCGCCGTACCGGCGGCGGTGCGGGCGGCGCGCTTGGCATCGCGCAGCTGGTTCAAAGTCGGCCTGGCTTCGGTGAACGGCGCGATCGGCAGTTGCCGCGCCACGTCGTCGCGCCCGGTCAGCTGGGCCAGCATCGCCTTGGCCGAGCCGGGCGGCGGCAGCACCGGCGACAGGCCGGTGCCGAAGCGGATGGCCGCGAGGATCGGGTCGAATGGCACCGGCGAACCTTTCTGCTGTGGTGCCGGGGATATAGGCGCCGCCGCATCGCGGCGTCAGCCCCCGCCGCCCGACGCGGCGGGAAACCGCCTCAGTAGTCGCGTTCGAAGAACACCCCCAGGCTGGATTCGCCGTCGCTGGTCACGCTGCCGGTGGCGGTGATGTCCGAGGTCACGTCGAGGTTCAGGTTCACCGAGCTCTGCTCGGAGCCGACGGTGACGTCGGTGTAGATGTTCTCGGACAGGTATTTGCCGGCACGCACCGCGGCGTTGCCGGAATCATCGGTGGTGATGTCGAGATCGTCGAGCCCGGTGCCTTGCCGGAAATCGTCGATCAGACCGCCGCCGCCGGTCCCGGCCAGCGTGCCGACCGCCGCCGCCAGCTGCACCGCCTGCAGCGGCGAGATCGACGACAGGTCGCGGCCGAAGATCAGCTGCGCCAGCACCTCGTCCTGCGGCAGCTGCGGCGAGCTTTCGAACCGCACCTCGGGTTCGGTGGCCGGGCCTTCGACGATGATGCTGACCGTGGTGCCGGTGGCGGTCTCGGTCGTGGCGACCAGCCGGATGAACGGGGTGAAGTCCCCCTGCAGATAGGCGCCGCCTTCGTCCAGCTCGAAGCGCTGCTGCAGGATGTCGAGTCGGCCGCGCACCAGTTCGAACTGGCCGACCGGGATCACCTGCGCGGTGCTGCCGCCGATCACCAGCTCGCCGCCCAGCTCGGCGTCGAGACCGCGGCCGCGGATGAACACCCGCGCCGGGGCGCTGATCGTCACGTCGAGCGCGTAGACCGCGCCCGGGCCGCCGGCATCGGCACCGCCGGCCTTGCCGATCTCGACCCCGGCGATGGTCAGCCCGGCGCGGTTCAGCGTCCTCTGCACCGCCTGCGGCGCACCGACATGGCGCACCTCGGGCAGCTCGCCCAAGGCGCCGATACCCGAGGATGGCACCTGGATCTCGGTCGCGCCGAGGTCGATCCGCCCGGCGATGCTGGCGCCGCCGGCCAGCGGGCCGGTGACGCTGAGCTGGCCGCTGGCGGTGGTGCGATAGAGCTCCGGGTCGCTGAGCTGCAGCTCGTCGAGCCGGATCACCAGGCCGGCGTCGTAGCCGCCGCTGAGCGCCACCGGGCCGGTGATCGTGATCCGGCCGCCGTCGTCCAGCGTGCCGGTCAGATCGACCTGTGCCGAGGCACCGTCGAGCCGGATCGTGGTGTCGATGTCGTTGAGCGCCACCCCGAGCGTCGGCGCCGCGAGTTGGGCGCCGGCGGTGCTGATCGTGCCGCTGACCGAGGACAGCCCCGGCGGGCCGTTGACCGACAGGTCGAAATTGGCGGTGCCGCTCAGCCGGCGCGGCTCGATCAGGTCGTTGACCAGCCCGAGCTGCGCCGCGCCCGACACGTCGAGGTCGAGCGTGCCATCGGCAAGGTAGGCGCCCGACACCTCGGCGGTGGTGCCGCCCGGTCCGGTGGCCGAGGCGTCGATCTGCAGCGTCCCCGAGGCGTCGCGGCTGGCGCTGCCGCGGGCGGTGACCGGGCCGCTGAAATCGGGGGTGAACAGGCCGACGTCGGCCAGCCGCGCGTCGAAGGTGACGTTCTGACCGTCGCCGCCGGCGGTGCCGTCGGCGTCGATGCTGAAGTTCGGGAACCGGACTTCGAGCGCGTCGATCGCCAGCGCACCAGGGGCGTCGCGGCGCAGCCGGGCGGTCGCGATGCCAGAGCCGGCAAGCAGCGTCTCGACCGCCGGGATCCCGACATCGAGATTGCCGGCGCGGGCGTCGATCGACAGGTCGAAGCGCGACAGGTCGGGCATCACGCTGCCGCTGGCATCGACCCCGAGGCTGCCGCCCAGCTCGCGCCCGGCGAGCCGCGAGAACGGCGCCAAGCTGGCGATGTCGGCCGAGAGTCGCGTGGTGATTTCGCGGCCCTGCGCCGCCGGGGCGACCTGGCCGGTGGCGGCGATCTCGGTGCCCTGGGCGGTGCCGTCGAGCGTGAAGTCGATCGCGCCGTCGGCGGTGCCGCTGGCGGTCGCGGTGACGCTGGCCGGGCCGGTCAGCCCCGGCGCCAGCACCGAGACCTCGGGCAGGTCGATGTCGAAATCGCCCGAGGCGACGCCGTCGACCACCGCGCCGTTGCCGGTCACCTGGATCTGCGGCGATTGCAGCATCAGCTTCGGCAGCGCGAAGTCGTCGGCGCCGCTGCGGATCGCCTGGGCCTGCAGCGTGGTGGCGCCGGCGAACAGCGGATCGAGCTGCGCGATGCCGGTCTCGAGATCGCGGGCGGTGCCGTCGAGCGTGACGTCGAACAGGCTCAGGTCGTCGGTGATGCTGCCCTTGGCGGTCAGCGCAACCGCGCCGGACAGCGGCCGGCCGGCGAGCGTGCCGACCGGCGCCAAGTCGGCGACGTCGAGCGCGATGTCGAAATCGCCGGCGCCGGCGACGATCCGGGCCTGGCCCGAGGCGTTCAGCGTGTCGGAGGTGATCTTCAGCCCTTCGACCAGCAGGTCGTCGGGGCCGGTGCGCACCGCGTGGCCCGACACCGAAAGGCTGCCGCCGAATAGCGTGTCGGCCTGCGACACCCCGGTGCCGAGATCGCTGGCGGTGGCGTCGAGCGTCAGGTCGAAGCGCGACAGGTCGAGCGCCGAAGTGCCGCTGGCGGTCAGGTCGACGGCGCCGGAAAGCGGCCGGTCGACGGCGTCTCCGACCGGGCCGAGATCGGTGATGTCGGCGTCAAGGTCAAAGCTTGCCAGCCCGTCGACGACGTCGGCGGTGCCGCTGGCGCGCAGGGCAGGGGAGGCAAGCGTCAGCTCGTCGACCGCGAAGCTGTCGGGGCCGGTGCGGGTGGCGTGGCCCGACAGCGCGACCCGGCCGCGCAGCAGCGGGTCGGCCTGGGCGATGCCGGTGGTCACGTCGGTCGCCACCGCGTCGAGCCTCAGGTCGAGCGCCGAGAGATCGGTCTCGAGGCTGCCGGCGGCGGTGATCTCGACCGCGCCGGTCAGCGGCCGGTCGATCGCTTCGCCGATCGGCGCGAGATCGGTGGAATCGGCGACCAGGTCGAACACCGCGGTGGTGTCGTTGAGCTCGGCCCTGCCAGTGGCCGACAGGCTGGGCGAGGTCAGCGCCAGGTCTTCGACCCTGAAGCTCATCGCGCCGGAGCGCACGACGTTGCCCGACAGCGCCACGTCGCCGCGCAGCAGCGGGTCGGCCTGGGCGACGCCGGTGGTCAGATCCGCGGTGTCGGCGTCGATCACCAGGTCGAAGGTCGAGCCATCGGCGGCCAGCGTGCCGGTGGCGGCGAATTTCGCGGCGCCGGACAGCGGCCGGTCGGCCAGCGCCGCGAAGGGCGCAAGGTCGGAAAAATCGGCGGTCATGTCGAGCGTGACCAGACCGCCGTCCTCTTCGGTGGCCTGGCTGGCGTCGATCACCGCGCGGCCGTTGGGCAGCGTCGCGGTGACGTTGGCCGTGGTCGCGCCGGCGGCGTCGCGCTCGGCGGTGCCGACCAGGGTCGCGGGGCCGCTCGCGCCGGGCAGCGCCTGGCCGGCGTCGGTCACGGTGACGTCGAACACCGCGCTGCTGACGCCGCTGGTGATCTCGGCCTCGGCGCTGGCCTGCATCTCGGGCGTGGCGATCTCGAGCTGTTCGACGCGGGTGCCGGTCTCGTCGCGGATGGCGCGCAGCGCCACGGTACCGGCGCCGTCGAGATACGGGTCGAGCTGGGCGTTGCCGAGCGCGAGGTCGGTGGTGCTGCCCGACAGGGTGACGTCGAAGGCGCCGTCGAGCGGCCGGATCGTCGACGCGATGTCGAGCGCCGCGGCGCCGCCGAGGCCAAGCCCGGTCAACCCGGCGAAGCGATCGAGCCGGTCGGCCGAGAGCGACAGCTCGCTGACCGTTTCGAAGCCGTTGTCGGCGCCGTCGACGGTGCCGTTGCCGTTCAGCGCGATGCCCGGACCGTCGAGCGTGATCCGGTCGACGATCACCGGGTTGTCGCCGTCGCGCTCCAGCACGATCTCGCCGGAGATCCGGTCGCCCAGCGCGTCGGCCAGCCCGGCGTCGTCGAATTGCAGCCCCTCGGCGGCGTAATCGATGTCGGCGGTGAACAGGCTGTCTGCGGACGCGGTTGCCTCGACGATGACGCCGCCGCCCGACATCGTCAGCCGCGGGATCGTCAGCCCCGGCCGCGTGAAGTCGCGCGCCTCGAGATCGAGCACCCAGCGGTCGCCGGTCGCCTTGTCGAACTGCAGCGACAGCGTCGCCTGGTCGAGCATGGTCGGCGCGCCGGGAATCGGCAGCTGCACCGGGCCGCCGTCGGCGGCGCCGACGTTGCCCGACAGGTCGAAGCGCTCGGGCCAGCCGTCGGCGCCGATCATCGCCTCGCCCTCGAGGCTGATGGCGCGCGCCGCGACGCTGAGCTGCGACAGCGCGAGGCTGCCGTCGGCTTCGCGCGATCCGGCCACGGCAAGCGCCACCTCGGGGCCGAAGAAGTCCTGGTAGGCCGGCGCCAGCAGCGGCGTCACGTCGCCGTCGACATCGAGCGCGAAGGCCAGCGGCGTGCTGCCGGTGTCGGACGCGTCGCCGCGGTCGAGAGAGAACCCGCCGGTGATCCGCTGGGTGCCGTCGGTGGCCAGCGCCAGCTGCGCGTCGAAATCGTCGATCGGTCCGCTGCCGTCCAAGGTCAGCGCCACCGCCGGGCGGCCCGGCAGGTCGAGAACCCGCGCGACGATGCCGCTCTCGGCCTCGTCGAGATCGAGGGTCAGGTCAAGAATCCGCGATTCGTTGGCGTAGCTGCCCGAGATCTCGAACCGGCCGCGCCGGTCGCCCAGCCGTTCCGCGACGATGCTGGCGCTGCCTTCGCCATCCGCGAGCTGCATCGTGCCGTTCAGCTGCAGCGCCACCGCTTCGCCGAGAAACGCCTCGCCAAGCTCGATCCGTGCCGCGCTCAGATTGTCGAGCTGCACCGACACCGGCAGATCGGGCAGCGAGAACGGCGTCGCCTCGGCGGCCGGGGCCTGCGGGTCGGCCATCGGCGGCCGCACCAGGCTGATCAGCCCGGCCGACAGCTCTTCGACCTCGAGCCGGCCGCGCAGCAGCGCCGATCTGTTCCAGTCGAGCACCAGGTCCTCGGCGCGCAGCCAGACGCCCTCATCGTCGGCGATGGTCATCACTTCGATCGAGGCGGTCGAGCTGAGCGCGCCCTCGAAGCCGGTGATGATCACCTCGCGGCCGGCACCCGACAGGTTGTCTTCGATCAGCCCGGCAAGAAAGCCGCGGTCGCGGTCCTGCTCTTCGTCGGTCTGGGCAGTTGCGGCCAGCGGCAGGATCGCGAAGCCGGCGACGGCGAGGGCGCGGGTGTACTGTCTCAAAATGCCTGTCCTATTCCGATGTAGACCTGCACGCCGCCATAGGCGTTGTCTCCGGTGGCGGGGGTGGCGACGTCGAGCCGGATCGGCCCGATCGCGGTCTGGTAGCGCAGCCCGATCCCGGTGCCGGCCTGCCAGTCGCCGTCGCCGGTCGGGATGCCTTCGTCCTCGACGTAGCCGATGTCGTAGAAACCGACCGCGCCGATCTTGTCGGTGACCCCGATCCGCGCCTCGAGCTGGGCGCCGACGAAGGACGAGCCGCCGGACCGGGTTTCGACCGGACCGTCGCCGAAATCGCGGGTGTAGGTGACGCCGAGCGACTGGTATTCCTGGCCGCGCACCGTGCCGCCGCCGCCCGAGTAGAACAGGAAGTCGGCGGGGGTCTCGGCGATGTCGGCGCCCAGCACCGACCCGACCTGACCACGCGCGGCCAGCGTCACCCGCTGGGTTTCGCCGAAGCTGCGGTAGATCCGGCCGTCGGCATAAAGCCGCAGCCCGTCGTCGCTGCCGGTGACGCCGATGAAGGGCCGCAGCTCGGTGTCGATGTAGTAGCCGCTCTTGGCGTCGAAGGAATCGTCGCGCCGGTCGAGCCGCGCGTCGAGCGGCAGCGTCAGCAGCGTGTAGTCGCGGTCGCGCGCATCGGTTTCCTCATGCGCGGTCAGCACGCCGACACCGGCCGAATAGGTCAGCGTGTCGTTGACGTAGCGGGTCAGCCCGACCTCGGCGCTGGCCTGCTGCAGGAAGTAGTCCAATTCGTCGAGCTGGCTGAACTCGAGCTCGACCACCAGGTCGGTGTCGGCGCGCAGCGTCGCCGGGCGGTTGAAGGTGGTGCCCAGCCGGTAGTCGATGCCGCCGCTGTCGGCGACCCCGGGGACGGTGCCGCCGATCCCGGTGATCTCGCCCTCGACGCGCAGCCGCTCGGCGCCGCCGAACAGGTTGCGGTGCATCCAGTAGGCCGACACGCCCAGCGCCTCGACGGTCGAAAGCTCGGCGCCGAAGCCGATCCGCCGCGGCAGCGACTCATCGACGACCAGCTCGAAGGGCAGGGTGTCGTCCGGGCCGATCCGGTCGCTTTCGATGAAGGCGATGGCGTCGAAGGCGCCGGTGCGGCGCAGCCGGGTGGCGGCGAATTCCAGGTCCTCGGGATTGTAGACCCGGCCCACCGGCAGGTCGGCGATGGCGCGGATCCGGTCCTCGCGCACGGCCTCGTTGCCGGAGATCGTGAGATCGCCGAACCGCAGCCGCGGCCCGGGCGCCAGCGTCACCGTCGCATCGAGCCGGTCGGCGCTGTGGTCGGCGACGATGTCCTGGCCGGCGACCTCGGCCTTGGCGTGGCCGATGTCCTGCCAGCCGGTGACCCCGGCGCGGGCGGCACCGCGCACCGCTTCGGCGCGGGCGGTCTCGCCGGTGGCGAAGCCCTCGGGCAGGGTGGTGCCGGGCGCCAGCGGCGCGATCGCGGTGGTTCCGAAGCGAAACCGCGGGCCAGGCGCGACCTTCAGCGTCACCCGGTCGATCCGCGCCGGCGCCTCGAGCGGCGCGATCGCCGCGGCCTCGACGCCGTTGATCTCGATCGAGATCACGCCGCCGTAGTAGCCCTCGGCATAAAGCCCGGTCAGCAGCCGGCGATAGTCGGCTCGGGCCGCGGCGACGTAGTCCTGCGCGGTGGGGTCGGATTCATCCTTGAGCGCGATCGTCAGCGACGAGTTCTGGAGCACCGCCTTCAGATCCTCGTTCTCGACGTCGAGATCGAGGCTGACCTCTTGCGCGACGCCGGCCTCGGCCAGAAGCATCAGGGCGGACAGGCTCGACAGAACCGCGATATGGCGCAACGGAGGTCTCCTCGCACTTCGGACACAGATCCGGCGCGAGGCCGGCCCGGACAGTGCTACCGATGCTGCCGCAAGAGGCAACCCGCGGCGCCGGGCGCTTCGTCAATTGTGATCGAATGGATCCCGCGGGTAACGCACCCCGGCAAGGTACAACCCGTCAGGCGGGCAGACCGGGCCGCAGGCGGCGCGGTCGCGCGCCGCGAGCGCCGCGCCGACGTCGTCGGGCGACCAGGCGCCAGCGCCGACCCGTTCGAGCGTGCCGACGAAGCTGCGCACCTGGTTGTGCAGGAACGACCGGGCCCGGACGTGGAACCGGATCTCGAGCCCGGCGGCGGTGTCGACCGGCTCGACGCGCAGCGAATCGAGGGTCCGGACCGGGCTGTCCGCCTGGCAGATCGACGAGCGGAAGGTGGTGAAGTCGTGCCGACCTACCAGCTGGTCGGCGCCGGCCTGCATCGCCCGCCAGTCCAGCTGGTGCGGCACCCGCCAGGCCAGCCCGCGGTCATGGGTCAGCGGCGCCCGGCGGCAGATCATCCGGAACAGGTAGCGCCGTTCGATCGCAGAGAACCGGGCGTGCCAGTCGTCGGCGACCAGGGCGCAGTCGGTGATCGCCACCGGCAGCGGCTTCAGATGCTGGTTCAGCGCCTGCGACAGCCGGAACGGGTCCCAGTGCCTGACCATGTCGCACTGGGCCACCTGGCCGGTGCCATGCACCCCCGCGTCGGTGCGGCCGGCGGCGGCGATGGTGTGCGGCCCGGGTTCCAGCCGGGCGAGCGCGGTCTCGATCGCGCCCTGCACCGAGGCCCGGTCGGACTGGCGTTGCCAGCCCGAAAACGGACCGCCATGATATTCGACCTTGAGCGCATAGCGAGGCATGGCATCGCGCCTAGCCGTGGCTGCGGCGGATGGCAAGCGCGGCGGCGGCGCATCGGGTGACGACACGCCCTACACATCGCTGCGGTTGCGGCCTATCTAGTCGAGGCGCAGCAGGAAGGGACATCTCGTGGTCATAACCGCCATCGCCGACGGTCTTGCCCGCGGTGTCGAAGGGGTGACCGACCGGCTGGTCGCACCGTTCTCGGATCCGGTGATCCGGCTCGGCGTCACCGGGCTGTCGCGCGCCGGCAAGACGGTGTTCATCACCTCGCTGGTCGCCAACCTGATGGACCGGGGACGGATGCCGCAGCTGGCCGCCGCGGCATCGGGCGCGATCCGCGGCGCGGTGCTGCAGCCGCAGCCGGACGACACCGTGGCCCGGTTCGACTACGAGAACCACCTGGCGCGGCTGACCGCGCCCGAGCCGAGCTGGCCCGAGGGCACGCGGCGGGTCAGCGAGCTGCGGCTGAGCCTGCGGGTGCAGCAGGCCGGAATGCTGGCCGGGTTCCAGGGGCCGCGGACCGTGCATCTCGATATCGTCGATTATCCCGGCGAGTGGCTGCTTGACCTCGGGTTGCTGGAAAAGGATTATGCGCAGTGGTCGCGCGAGGCGCTGGCCAAGTTGGCGCGGCGCGCGCCGGCGATGCCCGAGGCGGCGCGCTTCGCCGAGCTGGTCGCCGCGACGGACCCTTCGTCGACGCTCGACGAACCGGCGGCGCAGGCCCTGGCG
>JBFGEI010000076.1:0-11544 GCA_041580155.1 Limimaricola sp. | reverse complement strand
GGGAACGGCACGCCGAGATGGCTGGTGTCGAGCGCCTGGCTCATGCTCCGGGTCTGGCCGGGCTGCGTCTGGATGTTCATGATGTCCTCCCTGTCATGACCCTGCGTCGGGCCGCGTCGTCGCGACGGGCAGCGTCACGGGTCAGCATGCCGAAACCGAAAGCCCGCCGGAATTGGACCTTGGTCGCGCATTGCGGGTGTGCGGGGTTCAGCCGGCGAGGCCGAGAAAACGGCGCAGCTCGGGCGTCGCCACCGGTTTCGGCAGGATCGCCACCGCCGCCTTGCGGCTGGCCTCGCGCAGTTCCGGGCTGCGCTCGGCGGTCACCAGCCGCACCGGCCGCGGCGCAAAGCCGGCCCGGTAGGCGGCGATCGTCTCGAGCCCGGTCATGCCGGGCCCGAGCTGCTGGTCGACCAGCAGGAAATCCGGCTCGACCCCGGTTTCGGCCAGCAGCTGCAGCGCCGCCTCGCCGGTCTCGACATCGAGCACGGTCAGCCCCCAGCGCTCCAGCAGGTGGCACATCGCGCGGCGCACCTCGGCGTCGTTCTCGACCAGCAGCACCACCTGCTCGATGGTCGCCGCGGCGCTGCGCGCCGGCGCCGGCGGCGGCGGCTCGGCCGGGCGCAGCGCGGTGATCGGCACGGTCACGCTGAACCGGGTGAAGACGCCCGGCCGCGACCGCACGTCAAGCGGGTGGCCGAGCAGCGCGCAGGCCCGCTCGACGATCGCGAGGCCAAGTCCCATGCCTTCCGAGGCGCTGGCCCGGGCGTTGAGCCGGGTGAACTCCATGAAGATCGTCTGGTAGTCCTGCTCGGCGATCCCCGGGCCGGTGTCCCAGACCTCGATCGCCGCCATCGCGCCGCGGCGCCGCACCCCGACCAGCACCCGGCCGGTTTCGGTGTAGCGCACCGCGTTGCCGATCAGGTTCTGCAGCACCCGCTTGAGATAGGTCTGGTCGCTCGACACCACCAGGTCGCAGCCCACCACATCGAGCCGCAGCCCCTTGGCCGAGGCCTGCAGCGCGAACTGGTCGGCCAGCTGCGACAGCACCCGGCGCAGCGACACCGGCCCGACCTCCATCGAGGCGCGGCCCAGCTCGAGCTTGGAGATGTCCAGCAGCGCGTGCAGGATCGACTCGACGCTGTGCAGCGCGTCGCGGGTCTTGCCGAGGATCTCGCGGTTGCCGCCGTCCTGCGCCACCGAGGACAGGAACAGGTTGGCGGCCGACAGCGGCTGCAACAGGTCGTGGCTGGTCGCGGCGACGAAGCGCGAGCGGCTGGCATTGGCCCGCTCGGCCTTCTGCAGCGCGTCCTCGAGCTCCAGCGTGCGGTCGCGCACCCGCTGTTCGAGGGTCTCGTTGGCCCGCGCCATGGCGCGGATCGCGCGGTGTTCGGCGGTGACGTCGGTGAAACTCAGCACGAAGCCGCGATCCGGCATCTGCTGGCCGCTGGCATCGAGAAACCGGGCGTCGGCGCTGCGCATCCGGAACCGCAGCGGCGGCCGCGCGCCGCGGCAGTCGGCCCAGGCGGCAAGCTGGTCCAGCGTCATGCCGTCGTCGAAATCGAAATCCTGCGCCACCAGCCGCCACAGCGCCGGCAGCTGCAGCCCGTGGTGCAGCCGCGGCCGCGGCACCCCGATCAGCTGGCTCAGCGCGTCGTTCCAGCCGGCCAGCCGCAGCGCGCCGTCGAAGATGCAGATGCCCTGCTTGATGTGGTCGAGCGTGGCCCGGGCGATGCGCGACTGGTCGTCGAGCATCCGGTCGCGCTCCTGCCGCTCGAGCCGCAGGATGTCGGTGACGTCGGTCTGCAGGATCACCGTGCCGCCCTCGGGGGTGCGGTGCTGGCTGATCTGGACCCAGTGATCGCCGGCCAGCGAGATGTTGAAGATCGCGTGGCGGTCGTGATGCCGCGACAGCCGCCGCTCCATCCAGCTTTCGGCGGTCTCGCCGGGCGGCAGCGACAGCGCCCGCGACCGCGCCACCTCGCGGATGTAGTCCACGAAGCGCAGCCCCGGCCGCAGCAGGTCGCGGATGTCCTCCATGTGCATGCCGAAGCGCGAGTTGCACATCACCATGACCCCGTCGGGGTCGAACATCGCGAAGCCTTCCTGCACCGTCTCGATCGCGGTGGCGAGATCGCGCCGCGCCGTCTCGGTCTCGCGGCTGGCCTGCGCCAGCCGGGCGTTCGAGCGGTTCAGCATCTCGAGCGCCGCCTCGAGATCGGCGGTGCGCGCCTGCACCTGCTGCTCGAGCAGCGCGGCGCGGCGGAACTGGGCGTAGGCGTCGCCGCCGCCGGCGCCGCCGCGCTCGGTCTGCCGCACCAGCGCCTCGACGATCTGCAGCAGCTTCTGGTTCTGCCGCTCGAGCGAATCCTCGGGGTTCAGATAGGCGCGCGACAGCGGATCCCCGGTCATGGCCGGTACAGGGCCACGCCCGTCATCGTCTGGTTCACATGCATCCCGTTCATCTGTTCGCCGTAGGTCGAGAAGCCGACCACGTTGTGCTTGCGCAGCACCGCGCTCATCTTGCCGCCAAGCTGTTCCTCGACCGCCTCGAGCCGGCGCAGGATGCAGTCGAAGGCGAGGATCGCGCCCGGCCCGCCGGCCTCGCGGGTCATCCGGCTGAACGCGGCGTCGAGATGTTCGACGATGTCGAGCGGCTCGGCCAGCGACAGCACCATGCCCTCGTCGACCGCCGAGTAGAACACCAGCTCGCCGGCCTCGTTGATCCGCTGGATCGCCCGCACATGGTGGCGGCCGCCGATCCGCACCACCAGCGGATGCGCCGCGAAGGTGTAGCTCGACAGCTGCGCCGGATCGAGCCCCAGCACCCGCGCGTATTCGCGCGCCGCCGGTTCGTCGTTCAACCGCCGCACCAGCCGGCGTTCGGGGTCGGCATCGGTGACGATGACCCGGCTTTCGGTGGGCAGGAAATGGTCGAGGTTGAACACCGAGGCGCGGCAGGCGGTGCGAAACAGCGCCACCACCGCGGCGTTGTCGTGCCAGACCCCGTCTATCAGCACCCGTGTGCGGCCGAAGGCGGCGCCGTCGCCGGCCGAGCCGCCGAACAGCGGCATCCGGCCCAGCCCGGCCGACAGCGCCGCCGCCAGCGCGTCCTCGCGGCGCGACAGCCCGTCGACCAGCAGCATCGCAAATTCCGAGCTCCAGCCGCGCCGGCCGATCTCGAGCCTTCGGCGGATCTCGCCGACCGAGCGGATCATCTCCTGGCCGCCGATCCGCGCCAGGTCCGGGATCGCCAGGATCTCGGCCTCGAACAGCTCGGCCGGGAATCCCAGCGCCACCACCTCGTCCTCGACATAGCCGGCCTCGGTGATCTCGCCGGCGGTGGTGCAGCCGATCACCCGACGCGCGCCGGGCCAGGCGGCGGCGGCCGCGGCCAGCGCCGCCAGCGGAGCCTGCGGCGCGGCGAACAGCGCCACCAGCGCGAAGGGGCCGGGACCGAGTGCCGCGATCAGCGCCGCCGCGGGGTCCGGATCGAAGGCCGAAACGCTGGCGCTGCGGATCACCAGTTCGTCGCCGGCCCGCGGCGCGGTCGCGGTGGCACTGGCGCTCATCATCGTCCTCCCGGGCGCAATCTAGCGCTGCGCCGGACCGTCGGGCAATATGCTTTCGAAGCTTGCCTGCTTGGCCAGAAGCACCGCCTGGGTGCGGGTCTGCACCCCCAGCTTGCGCATGATCGAGGTGATATGTGCCTTCACCGTGGTTTCGGCGATCGACAGGTCGTAGGCGATTTGCTTGTTCATCGACCCGCAGCAGATCCGGCTCAGGATCGTCGCCTGCTGCGGCGTCAGCTGCGCCAGCCGGTCGAGCGCGTCGTCATAGCCCTGGCCCGGGGCGTCGGGCAGGTCCATGCCGTCGGGCAGGTAGACGCCGCCGGCGGCGATGATCCGGAACGCGGTCAGGAACACCTCGCGGTCGCTGTGCTTGGGCACGAAGCCGCGCGCTCCGGCGCGCACCGCCGCGGTCACCACCTGCCGGTCGGCCAACGACGACACCACCACGATCGGGATCGCGCCGGCGCTGCGCCGCAGCCGCACCAGCCCCTCGAGCCCCGACACGTCGGGCAGGTGCAGGTCGAGCAGGATCACGTCGGGCCGCACCGCCCCGGCAAGCCGATCCAGCGCCGGTTCCAGCCGGTCGGCGCTGTCGATCTGCGCGATGCCGACGAAATGCTTCAGCGTCATGCCGAGCGCATCGCAGAACAGCGGGTGGTCGTCGATCACCAGCGCCCGATCGAACAGCGGTGCCGCCTGTCTCTTGTGTTCGGTCATCGCGCCCGTCCCGTGCCACTGCGTCACCCGCAGCCTAGCGCCGGTGCCGGCGGCCGGATACTGGCCAATGGTCCCATGCCGGGTTTCGTGATGCGTCGCTTGGCGCTGTCCGCCACCAAGGTCGAATGTCGCGGACCGCCTCGACGGCGTAGCGATGTGCCATGCGACACCTGCTTGCCCTTCTGCTGTCGATCGGGTCGGTGATCGGCCTCGCGCCGGCCGCTGCCCTGGCCGAGCCGCTGGACGGCGCCGTGCTGGCCGAGATGATCGTGCCGCCGTATTCGCTGGGCGACCCGCTCGACACCGGGGTCTGGCAGCTGCTGAACTCTGGCGGGTCCGAGGCCGGCTACGCGATCGAGACCGAACCGCTGGCGCCGCTGCCGGGGTTTTCCGGGGCGCCGATCGACATGCTGGTGCTGCTCGATCTGACGGGGCGGTTCATCGACGTGCGGCTGATCTCGCAGAACGAGCCGATCTTCGTCTCGGGCCTGGGCGAGGCGGCGCTGCGCGGCTTTCTCGAACAATACGGCGGGCTGTCGATCGCCGACAGCCTGGTTGTCGGCACGCCCTACGGCGAAGCCTCGGCCGGGTCGTCGCTGGTCTATCTCGACGGGGTGACCAAGGCCACGGCCAGCGTGCGGATCGCGCATGAATCGATCCTCGCCGCGGCGCTGAAGGTGGCGCGCGAGAAGATGCAGGGCATCGCCTCGGGCCCGCCGTCGCGCCCCGATCCGGCGCATGACGAGCCGCTCGACTGGCAGGCGCTGGTGGCGCAGGGGCTGGCGCGGCACATGCTGGTGACCAACGCCGAACTCGACGGCCGCTTCGCCGGCACCATCTGGAGCCACGACGACCCGGAGGCTCGCGCTGATCCCGACGCCGCCTTCATCGATCTCTGGGTGGTCGATCTGGGGCCGCCGTCGATCGCCCGCGCGGCGCTGTCCGCCGATACCTTCGCCGAGTTGCAGCGGTTCTCCGCGATCTCGCCGCATGACGAGCCGATCCTGCTGATCGAAAGCGGCCGGCACGGGCTGGTCGGCGAGGATTTCGTGCGCAACACCGCGCCGGACCTGATTTCCGCCAGCCAGGGCGGGCTGCCGGTGGCGCTGCGCGATGCCGATATCTTCATCGAGCTGGTCGAGGGGCTGCCGGACGGCCAGGCGATGATCCTGCGCGCCGACCGCCGGCTCGGGTTCGACCCGGCGCGCGACTGGACGCTGCAGCTGCGGGCGCTGCGCGAGCACGGCATGCTGATGCCCGAGATCGGCGCGGCGGTGTTCGAGACCAGCCATGTCACGCCCGAGCGGTTCTTCGACCGCCCGACACAGGCAAGCCCGGTGCCGCCATGGCGCGAGGCGCTGCGCGCCCGCAGCCTCGATCTGTGGCTGCTCGGGGCGTTCGTCGCGGCGCTTTTCGCGGCGCTCTGGCCGGCGATGCGCAAGGTCGCCGCCCCCCGCCTGCTGCTGCCGCTGCGATTGGCGGCGCTGGCGCTGACGCTGGGCTTCGTCGGCTGGTGGGGCCAGGGCCAGCTGTCGATCGTCACCGTCCTCGGGGTGATCCGCACCGCCTGGGAGCGCGGCAGCTTTGCCTTCCTGCTGTATGATCCGTTCGGCTTGGCGGTCTGGGCCGCGGCGATCGCCGGATTCGTGATCTGGGGCCGGGCGCTGTTCTGCGGTTGGCTGTGCCCGTTCGGCGCGTTGCAGGAATTCGCGCATCACCTGGGCCGGCTGCTGCGGCTGCCGCAGATCGAACCGAACGCGGTCTGGGACAGGCGATTGAAATCGCTCAAATACATCGCGCTTGCCGGGTTGGTTCTGCTGATCTTCCTGGCGCCCGACCATGTCGACAAGGCGGCCGAGATCGAGCCGTTCAAGACCGCGATCACCACTGTCTTCATCCGGGAATGGTATTACGTCGCCTATGCCGCCTTCTGGCTGCTGCTCGGGGCGGTGCTGTTCAAGGGCTTTTGCCGCTACCTGTGTCCGCTGGGCGCGGTGATGGCGATCGGCGGGCTGCTGCGCGGGCGCGACTGGATCGCCCGGCGCGTCGAATGCGGATCGCCATGCCAGCTGTGCCGGGTGAAATGCGCTTACGGCGCGATCGAGAAGACCGGCAGGATCGACTATTCCGAATGCTTCGGCTGCCTTGATTGCGTGTCGATCCACGACGACCCGGCGCGCTGCGTACCGCTGGTGCTGACCGGTCGCCGCGCCACCCGGCCAGGACCCGCGCCGGTGGGCGCCACCGCCCAGCCCGCCGAATGAGGCGCGCCATGAACAATCGCCCAAGCCGCCGCCGCTTCCTTGCCATCGCCGCCGCCTGCGCCGCGGTGCCGGTCGCGTCATGGGCGCAGACCTGGCGCGGACAGGCGCTGGGGGCCGCGGCCGAGATCACCCTGTCCGGACCGCGCGACCGGGTCGAGGCGGCGCTGGCCGATGCACGGTCCGAGCTGGTGCGGATCGAGGCGCTGTTCAGCCTCTACCAACCCCGCTCCGCGCTGTCGCGGCTCAACGAGACCGGCAGGCTGGCCGCGCCCGATCCCGCGTTTTCCGAGATCCTGGCGCTGTGCGACCGGGTGGCAACCGCCACGCTCGGCCGCTTCGATCCGACCGTGCAGCCGCTGTGGCGGGCGCTGTCGCAGGGCGGCGACCTCGGCGCGGCGCGGGCGCTGATCGGCTGGGGCAGGGTGCAGCGGGGGCCGGTCATCCGGCTTGCACCCGGCCAGGCGCTGACGCTGAACGGCATCGCGCAGGGCTATGCCAGCGACCGGGTCGCGGCCGGTCTTGCCGCCGCCGGCTTCGACCAAGCGCTGGTCGACATCGGCGAATTCCGCGGGCTTGGCGGGCCGTGGCGGATCGGGATCGAGGACCCGGTTCACGGCCGGCTGGGGCAGATGACGCTGACCGACGGCGCCGTCGCCACCTCGAGCCCCGGTGCGTTGCACCTTCCCGGCGGCGCCACGCATATTCTCGATCCGCTGAGCGGCGGCACGGTGGCGCCGCTGTGGTCGACGGTCAGCGTCGAGGCCGACAGCGCCGCGCTGGCCGACGCGCTGTCAACCGCGCTGTGCCTGATGCCGCGCGACGAGATCGCGGCGCTACGGCTGCCGGGGCTGCGCCGGGTGCGCCTTGTCGACCACGGCGGCGACCTGGTGACGCTTTAGCCGTCTACCAGTCGGGCGCGGTCCAGCTGAGCCCGTGATCGGCGAAGATCGCCGCGATCCGGCCATCGGCGACGCCCGCCGCGATCGCGCCTTCGACCATGTAGCCGAGGTCGCGGTGGCTTTGATGCACCGCGACGCCGAGGCTCCAATCAGGCTTCATCAGCCCGGGCAGCGGTGGCGTGTGCAGTGCCGCGTCGCCCCTGGTCGCCTCAAGCTCGGCGCGCGGTCCCATGACGGCGGTCACCTCGCCCCCGGCCAGCGCCGCCATCGCCAGCGCCGTGGTCGGGTAGCGCGAGATCTGCGACGCGAGCTGGCCGCCGGCCAGCGCCGACAGGTAGAAATCCGAGATCGAGTCGTTCTCGACCCCGACCCGGTGCAGCCGGAAATAGGCGGGCGACGGCGCGTCGTCGACGAACACGGCTTGGTCGTAGGCGATGGCCAGCGCCTCGACGGTGTAAAGCCCGGTGAACACCACCTGGTCGATCCGGCAGGTCAGCGCGCTGTCATAGGGCACGTGCAGCATCACGTTGGCGACGCCGCCGCCGACCACCGGCCCCTGCCAGATCCAGTTGCGCAGGTCGGCGTCGAGATTCTCGCCCGCCGGCACCAGCCTGAACCGGGCCTCGACGCCCATCTCGTCGGCGATCAACCGGCCGAGGTCGATATCGACGCCGACCGGCCCGCCCGGCGCCGCCTCCGACCAGGGCGGGAACGCCTCGTAGACCGCGAATTCGACGAAACCGCGCTCGAGGATCTGGTCCAGCGTCTGGCCGGTGTAGTCGCGGTCGGCGTTCTGCGGCCGCGGCTGCGGCACGTGATCTTCGCAGCGCGCGACGGCGGCCCCGGCATGGGCGAGGCCGAAGACGAGCGCCGGCACCAGGCCGCGCCACCCCATCGTCGTCACTGCGCCGCCGACAGGCCGACCGTCAGCGTGTCCGCGGCCTTCTGGAAGCTGGCCGGGGTGCCGTCGATCTGCTGCGCCGCGCGGTAGGCGATGCTGTCGGCCAACGGCGCGCCGGACAGGGTGCCGATCTTGTCGGCGATGCCGGCCAGTTCGAGTTTCACCGCCTCGGCATCGAGCCCGTCGCCGCCGGCCGAAAGCTTGTCGCGCAGCGATTTCAGCGCCGCCTCCTGTTCGACCACCGCCTCGTCGTCGGGCCGGGTTTCCAAGTAGGTGCGGATCGCCCAGGCCGCCTTCTGGCCCAGCAGCTCGCCGAACGCCGGCATCCTTGTCACGTCGTTCTGGGTCAGCCCGTGGCGAAACCGCTCGATGTACCATTCGTCGCCGTATTCCGCGGCCTCGAGAAACCGCAGGTCGGGGGCCAGCCCGCCGGACACCGCGCCAAGCCCGTGGCAACGGGCGCAGTTCTGATTGTAGCCCGAGGCGCCGATGTCCACCGCGGTCTGCCAGACCTCGGGGCCGGCGTCGCGATACGGGTTGCTGGTCAGCCACTCCTCCGAGACGTCGGGCAGCGCGGTGGTGTCGACGGCCTGGATATCGAGCGGCAGTCCGGCCGCCTGCGCCAGCGTGGCGGCGGTGGCGATGGCGCCCAATGTCGCCAGGATGCAGGTCTTGCGGGGCATGGTGTCTCCTCCCTCGGGTCCGGTTTCAGCTTTAGCCCGCCGGGGTCGGGCGCCGATATGCGACCTTGGTCAGGGGCGGGGACATCCAAGGGTCAGGGGTGCGGATATCCGCGACGGTCAGCGGCGCGGCGACCCGCGACCATGGTCGTATTCAGTAGCGCCGCAACGCGCTGTTAGCCTTCGATCATGGGACCAGGAATGCAGATGAAGATCGCAGCGATCGCCGCCGCGCTGGCCACCTGGGCCGCGACCGCCAGCGCCGAAATCGCGGTGCCGGTGACCTACCTGCGCCAAGAGGTCGAGCGGCCGCCGGTGCTGTCGAACCTCGACGCGATGCCGGAGAACGACGGCCTGGCCGGGGCCGAGCTGGGGCTGGCCGACAACGCCACCACGGGGCGGTTTCAGGGCCATGTCTACACGCTCGACACGGTGTCGGTGCCGCCGGGCGGCGATCTTGCCGGCGCGGCGCGGGACGCGCTGGCGCGGGGCGGGCTGCTGATCCTCGATGCGCCGGCCGCGGCGGTGCTCGGGGTCGCCGACCTGCCCGAGGCCGAGGCGGCGCTGCTGTTCAACACCGCCGCCCCCGAGGCGCGGCTGCGCGGCGCCGATTGCCGCGCCAACCTGCTGCACACCATCGCCTCGACCGCGATGCGCACCGACGCGCTGGCGCAGTTCCTCGTCACCCGGCGCTGGGACGATCTGGCGCTGGTCACCGGCGACCGGCTCGAAGATCTCGACTACGCCGAGGCGCTGCGCGGATCGCTGACCAAGTTCGGGCTGCGGCTGCGGGCCGAGGCGCCATGGCCAAGCGACGCCGACATCCGCCGCAACGCCGCCCAGGAGGTGCCGCTGTTCACCCAGGGCCTGCCCGATCACGACCTGCTGCTGGTCGCCGACGAGGCCGGGGATTTCGGCCGCTACATCGCCTACAACACCTGGCAGCCGCGCCTCGTCGCCGGATCGGAGGGGCTGCGCGCCGTCGCCTGGGCGCCGGTGGTCGAAGCCTGGGGCGCGGCGCAGCTGCAATCGCGGTTCCGCGCGCTGGCCGGCCGCGAGATGTCGGCGCGCGACTACGCGGCCTGGGCCGCGATGCGCGCCATCGGCGAGGCGGTGACCCGGACCGGCGCCGCCGACGCGGCGCGGCTGCGGGATTTCATGCTCGGCCCGGAGTTCGAGCTTGGCGGCTTTCTCGGCCAGCCGCTGGGGTTCCGGCCCTGGGACGGGCAGATGCGCCAGCCGATCCCGGTGGTGACCGACCGCGCCGTGGTCGCGACCGCCCCCCTCGAGGGCTTTCTGCACCCGACCAGCGAGATGGACACGCTGGGGATCGACGCTCCGGAAACCCTGTGCACCGCCTTTAAGGACCGCCCATGAGATACCTCACCGCCATCGCGTTGATCGCCATGCCCGCCTTCGCCCAGGCCCAGGCGCAGGGCGAGATCTGGGTCACCAATGAAAAGGACAACACGATCAGCGTGATCGACGTCGCGACGCTGGAAGTCGTCCGCACCGTTTCGACCGGCGAACGGCCGCGCGGCATCACCTTCAGCAGCGATTTCTCGCGGCTGTTCGTCTGCGCCTCCGACAGCGACGCGGTGCAGGTGATCGACCCCGAAACCGGCGAGATCCTGCACGACCTGCCGTCCGGCGAGGACCCCGAGCAGTTCGTGCTGCACCCCGACGACCGGCGGCTCTACATCGCCAATGAGGACGACGCGATCACCACCGTGGTCGATACCGAAACCCGTCAGGTGATCGCCCAGATCGACGTCGGGATCGAACCCGAAGGCATGGCGGTCAGCCCGGACGGCAAGATCGCCATCACGACGTCGGAAACCACCAACATGGCGCATTGGATCGACACCGAGACCCAGCAGCTGTTCGCCAACACGCTGGTCGACGCGCGGCCGCGCCATGCCGAATTTCTGAAGGACGGCGCCGAGCTTTGGGTGTCGTCCGAAATCGGCGGCACCATCACCGTGTTCGACACCGCCGACCAGTCCGAGATCGCCAAGATCGGCTTCGAGGTGACCGGCATCCACCCCGACCGGGTGCAACCGGTCGGGTTCGAGCTGACCGCCGACGGCGCCACCGCCTTCGTGGCGCTAGGGCCGGCGAACCACATCGCGGTGGTGAACGCCGAAACCTACGAGGTGGAGGAGTATATCCTCGTCGGCCGCAGGGTCTGGCACATGGCGTTCAACGCCGACCAGTCGCTGCTGTTCACCACCAACGGCGTTTCGGGCGACGTGACGGTGGTCGATGTCGCGTCCCGCAAGCCGCTCAAGACCATCAAGGTCGGGCGGTTCCCCTGGGGGGCCGCGTTCCGGCCCGCACAAGGAGATCCCGCATGACCCATCGCATCGCATCCGCGCTTGCCGTCGCGCTGCTGCTGGCGGCCCCGGCGGCGCCGGCGCTGGCCGACGACCACGACGAGGACGCCACGAGCTTGGGCCTCGCCGGGCTGCTGTCGGGCGGCAACAAGCACGACCTGCCGCCGATCCTGCTGTC
>JBFGEI010000075.1:0-11960 GCA_041580155.1 Limimaricola sp. | reverse complement strand
CCCCCCCGCCGCGCCGAACGGGTCGCCGACCAGGAAGCACAGCCCGAACACCAGTGCCGGTGCCGCATCGACGCCGATCCCGCCGGCAAGGCACAGCCCGACAAAGCCCAGCGCGACACGCCAGGACACCAGCCCGGTCCACAGCAGCAGCGCCAGCCCGGGCAGCGTCGCCCCGGCGATCCAGCCGCCGGTGTCGGCCAGAAGGCTGCCGGGGAACGAGATCAGCAGCAGCGCCAGCGCCGCCGCCGCCGGGCTGAGAAAACCGAAGCCGCGACCGCCGAACACCAATGCCCCCAGCACCAGCCCGAGGCTCAGCGACAGCGCGAGATGCCACAGCGGGACCGTCGCAGGCAGCATCACCGCGACGATCAGCGCCGGCACCACGCCTTCGCCGGTCACCCGCCGGTCGCGCAGCACCGCAAAGCAGATCTCCCAGCCGAGCGCGACGCTGAGCGCCACCAGCACGACACCGAGGAACGGTATGCCGCGCAGCAACAGCGCAGCCAGCACCGGCAGCGTTAACGCGGTCAGCTGCAACGCCTGCGCCTGTCGCGCGACGCGGCCCGGATCGGGTCTTGGCGGGAACCCGGTCATGACGCCTCCAATTCGTCGAGGACCCGGCGCAGCAGCCGGCCGTAGTCGGCGCCGCTGGCACAGAGCGCGGTCAGCGCCGCCACGTCGTCTTCGAGAAGGTCGAGACAGCCAAGCCGCTGCGCGGTCTCGACATCGCCGATGCTGAGCGCGCGCATCAGCGGCACCGCCCGCATGCCGCGCGGCAGCACCGCGTCGAACGCGGCCAGCGGCACGATCGGTCGCAGCAGCCCGCCGCGCCGGGACACGGCCTGCGGCGCCGGGTCGATCTGGCGGGCCCGCAACCCAAGCCAACGCGCGTCATCCTTGCCGCTTCGCAGCGCCAAACCGTGGGTCCGGGCGATCTCGTGCAGATCTGCGCCGGGCTGCAGCCGCAGAACCGGGCTCTCGGCACCGCCGAGCGCGATACGACGCAGCGGATCGGCGCGGCCGGTCGCGACCAGTTCGGCGATCGCGACGACATCCTGCGGGTCGATGGTCCAGACCGTCCGGCCGTCGGCAACGCTGTGCAGACGGTGCAGAGCATGCGCCAGCGTCGGCCCTGCGTGATGCCGGACGAAGCGCAGCCGCCCTTCGGCGCGCGTCCCTTGCGGAATGTCGCGCTGGCCCAGCAGCACCGGCCCCTCGGTCAGCCCCGAAATCAGACGCAACCCATCCTGCAACCTGTCCCACCAGTCCTGCGGCAGGTCATCGCCCAGCGCCCGGTCGGGCCCGCTGACCAGGATCGCGTCAGGCTGGGCGTCAGGGTCGGGCAGCCGTCCGAACGGCCGGGTCAGGAACATCGGCCACATGCCCCGGTCCAGCAGCGTCTCGCGCAGCGGCCTGGCCGGGATCGCCGACGGCTCCGGCGCCATGTCGGCATCGCGCCGGATCACCGCCAGCCCGAAGCGACGCCGTGGCCCGTAGCGCAGGCTTTCGACAACCCCCGACACCGGGGCGACGACGCGGATCCGCGGTCGCTTGCGGTCGCGCAGCAGCAACTGCCCCGCGACCACATGATCGCCTTCATAGACCGCGAAGTCAGGCCGCAGCTCGGGGAGGTCGGCTGCGGTCAGCGCGACGCGGCGGGTCTGCTGCGTCGCGGGCTGCAGCGCGTCATCTGCTATCGGCATGGTCAGCATGGCGCGGAGCGCTCCCCCATCGGCAGGTGCCAGTTTGCGCCGCAGCGCCGCGACACCGCCTTGATGTAGGTCAAGGTCGGCGGGACAGCCCGGGTCCATGCTGATGCGACCGGCCTGTCCCAGAGGGAGGATGCCCCATGACCCCCGTAGCGCGCCTGACGGCCCTCGTGATCGCCGCAAGTGTTCCGCCTTTGTTCCTGTCGGCGCAGGAGGCCGGCCAAAGCCCGGAACAAATCGTGTCCGAATGGATGTCCTCGGCCCATGCCGACTCCAGCGCCGAGGCGTTCCGGCACTGGGACGACGAGGCCGAGATTCCCGGCAACTGCGCGGTCTGCCATTCCACACCGGGCTTCGTTGCCTACCTCGCGACCGACCTCACGACCCCGCCGGTCATCGCACAGTCGGTGCCGGTCGGCACGGTGATCGATTGCACCTCGTGCCACGACCCGGGACTTGCAGATCTCACCGCCGCGGTGTTCCCGTCGGGGGCAAGTTTCGGCTTCGACGATGGCTCGACCGTCTGCACGGTCTGTCACCAGGGCCGGACCGCGGGCAGCGACGTGTCGCAGGCCGCCGAAGGCCTGGACCCCGACACCGTGTCGCCGGAGCTTGGCTTCATCAACATCCACTACGCCGCCGCCGCGACGACGCTGCTCGGCTCTGAGGTCGGTGGCGGCTTCGAATACCCGGATCTGGGATACGCCGGGCGCTTCGCGCATGTGCCGGAGTTCGACACCTGCCTTGGCTGCCACGCGCCGCACAGCACCGAGGTCGTGCTTGACGACTGCACGACCTGCCATGCCGGGGCTGCCAGCTTCGACGCGATCCGGATCCGCCCAGAGGACGTCGACGGCGATGGCGATACCGCCGAGGGCATCGTCGAGACCATCGCCGGGCTGCAGGACCGGCTGGGCCAGGCGATCACCCGCTATGCCGACGAGATCGCCGCGGCGCCGATCCTCTACGTCGCCGACGCCTACCCCTATTTCTTCAACGACAGCAACGCCGACGGCAGCGCCGATCCGGAAGAGGCCAGCTATCCCAACCGCTACCAGAGCTGGACCCCGCGGCTGCTGCGGGCGGCCTACAACTACCAGGCGGTGAGCAAGGACCCCGGCGGCTTCGCCCACAATCCCGATTACCTGCTGCAACTGCTGATCGACAGCCTCGCCGACCTGTCGCAGGCGGTCGAGGTCGATCTTGCCGGCCTGGCCCGCCCCTGACCGACCGGCATTCGATCGACCGGCGCCTCGCGGCTGTGCTCCGGCGGCGACAGCTGGCGCGAAAGCCGCAACACGGCGCAAGCCAGCCGCAGATAGTCGGCTAGGCTGACGGGCGATGGAACAGCGCGACGACATGCAGGTCGAGATCACCCGCACCGAGACCGGCGACACCGCCCGGATCGGCGGCGCGATCACCGTGCATGCGGTGACCCGGCTGCGCGCCGAGCTGTCCCGCCTGCCGCCCGACCGGCCGCTGACCATCGACCTTGCCGGGCTGACCCGGCTCGACACCGCCGGCGCCTGGGCGCTGGCGATGCTGCGCGACCGGCGCGGCGCGCTGGCGATCCGCAACGCGCCGCCGCAGGCCGAGGCGCTGCTGCGCACCGTGACCGAAGCGCTGCCCAAGCCGGTGGCGGCGACGCCGCGATCGCGGCGCCTGTCGGATCAAGTCGAACGGCTTGGCCGGGCGGTGGCCGAAGCGGTGGGCTTCGTCCTGGCGCTGAGCGGCTACCTGGGGCTGTTCATCGCCCGTCTCGGCCGATCGTTGCGCCGCCCGAGCCAGTTCCGCTTCACCGCCCTGGTGCACCACTGCGAAGAGGTCGGCGTTCGGGCGGTGCCGATCGTTGCGCTGATGGCCTTCCTGATCGGCGTGGTGCTGGCGTTCCAGGGCGCGACCCAGCTGCGCCAGTTCGGCGCCGAGGTCTTCGTGGTCGACCTGATCGCGATCTCGGTGCTGCGAGAGCTTGGCATCCTGCTGACCTCGATCATCGTCGCCGGACGCACCGCCTCGGCCTTCACCGCGGCGATCGGGTCGATGAAGATGCGCGAGGAGATCGACGCGATGCGGACGCTCGGGCTCGACCCGGCGATGGTGCTGTTCGTGCCGCGGATTCTGGCGCTGCTGCTGATGCTGCCGATCCTCGGGCTGATCGCCGACGTCATGGGGCTGGTCGGCGGCGCGCTGATGGCCTGGATCGATCTGGGGATCTCGCCGGCGATGTTCCGCACCCGGCTGGTCGAGGCGGCCGACGCCGGGCAGGTGCTGGTCGGGCTGGTCAAGGCGCCGGTGTTCGCGCTGATCATCGGCATCGTCGGCTGCCACGCCGGGATGCAGGTCGAAAGCAGCGCCGAATCGCTGGGCCGGATGACCTCGAACGCGGTGGTCACCGCGATCTTCGCGGTGATCGTCGCCGACGCGCTGTTCTCGATCTTCTTCGCGCGGATCGGCCTGTGAGTGTCCCGCCCGACCACGATACGGTGATCAGCGTGCGCGGGCTGCGCAACGCCTTCGGCAGCCACGTGGTGCACGAGGATCTCGACGTCGACCTGCGGCGTGGCGAGATCCTCGGCGTGGTCGGCGGTTCGGGCACCGGCAAGTCGGTGCTGCTGCGCAGCATCGTCGGGCTGCAGCCGCCCGGCGCCGGCAGCATCACCGTGCTGGGCACCGACCTGCTGACCGCCGACGAGACCCGCCGCACCGCGCTCGAGACCCGCTGGGGCGTGATGTTCCAGGATGGTGCGCTGTTCTCGTCGCTGACGCTGCGCGAGAACGTCGAGGTGCCGCTGCGGGCGGTGCCGGGGCTTGATCCGCAGATCCGCCGGGCGCTGGCCGAGCTGAAGATCTCGATGGTCGGGCTGCCGCCCGAGGCCTGCAGCCGCTACCCGTCCGAGCTGTCGGGCGGCATGCGCAAGCGCGCCGGGCTGGCGCGGGCGCTGGCGCTCGACCCCGAGATCCTGTTTCTCGACGAACCGACCGCCGGGCTCGACCCGATCGGCGCCGCCGCCTTCGACCGGCTGATCCGCAACCTGTGCGGGTCGCTCGGTGTCTCGGTGTTCCTGGTGACCCACGATCTCGACACGCTGCACGCGGTCTGCGACCGGGTCGCGGTGCTGGCCGAGAGAAAAGTCTTGGTAACCGGGACCATGCAACAGATGCTGGAGGTGGATCACCCTTGGGTCCACGCCTATTTCCACGGCCCCCGCGCGCGCGCCGCGCGGGGCGTCGACAACCAGATCGGGGCATGACCACGGCATGGAGACGCGGGCCAACTACATTCTGATCGGCCTGTTCACCCTTGCCGGGATGGTCGGCATCATGGGGTTCCTTCTGTGGTTCGCCCGGGTCGAGCTGAACCGCCAGTTCGCGTTCTACGACGTGGAGTTCGTCTCGGTCTCCGGGCTTGGCCGCGCCTCGGAGGTGCGGTTCAGCGGTCTCACCGTCGGCACCGTCACCGACCTGCGGCTGTCGCCGAACGGCGCCGGCACGATCCGGGTCCGGTTGCAGGTCGCCGCCGACACCCCGGTGCGGCGCGACAGCGTCGCGACGATCGAGGCGCAGGGGCTGACCGGCGTCGCCTATGTCGGGATCAGCGCCGGGTCGCCCGAACTGCCGCTGCTTGCCGAGGTCGCGACGCAGTCGCCGCCAAGGATCATCGCCGGCCGCTCTACGCTGCAATCGCTGTCGGCCGACGCGCCGCGGCTGCTCGACGAGGCGCTGCAGGTGACCGCCGGGCTGCGCGACCTGCTGAACCCCGAGAACCGCGACCGGGTCGGCCGGATCCTCGCCAATTCCGAAACCGCCTCGGCCGACTTGGCGCAGACCCTGCGCGACGTGTCGGACGCCACCGCGACGGTCACCGGCTTCGCCACCGAGGTCGGCCGGTTCAACGACACGCTGGAACGGCTTGGCGGCGAACTCGGCGACGTGCTGCGCACCTCGGACGCGACGATGGCGCGGGTCGGCACCCTGGCCGACCAGGCCGGCGGGGTGCTGCAGGACGGCTCGGCGGTGCTGGCCGCGGCGCAGCAGGCGATCGCCGAGGCCGACCGCTACATGTCCGAAGATGCGACCCGCACCGGCGAGGTGCTGCGCGACACCATCGAAGAGCTCGGCGCCCAGATCGTGGTGCTGAGCGAGGACGCCCGGCGCTCGATGGCGGTGTATCGCGAGACCGGCACCACCGCGACGGCGCGGCTGCGCGAGGCCGAGACCACGCTGACCGCGGCGAACCGGGCGATCGCCAGGCTCGACGCCGCGCTGGGCAGCATCGACGGCGCCGCCAGCGGATTCGACCGGCTGCTGGCGACCGACGGCGCGGCGCTGGTCGGCGAAACCCGCGCCGCGGTCGCCGCGGCGGCGCGGGCGATCGCGGCGACCCGGCAGACCGCCGAGACCGCCAGCACCGAGCTTCCCGAGATCCTCGCCGAGATCCGCCGCGCCAGCGCCACCGTGGCGCGGGTGGTCGACACGGTCGGCGCCGACCTGTCGGCGGCCAGCGGCCGGATCGACGGGCTGGCCGGGTCGGCGCAGGCCGCGATGGACGGCGCCGCGGCGACCTTCGCGCGGGCCGATGGCACGCTGGCGGCGATCGACGGGGCGCTGGAAACCGGCAGCGGCGCGCTGCAGGCGGCCGAGCGCGCCTTCATCGGCGCCGACCGGGTGATCAACGAAGACGTCGCGGCGATCACCGCCGACCTGCGGCTGTCGCTGGCCGGGCTGAACGACGCCATCGCCGTGGTGTCCAGCACCCTGCCCGGCATCACCGGCGATCTTGGCGCCGCCAGCCGGTCGGCCAACATCGCGTTCTCGGAACTTGCCCGCATTGCCGCGCGCTCGGGCGGGCCGATCGAGGCCTTCGCCACCACGGCGCTGCCGCACTACGGCCGGCTGGCGCAGGAAACCCGCGCGATGATCGGCAATATCGACGCGCTGATCACCCGGATCGAACGCGACCCGGCGCGATTCCTTCTCGACCAGCAGGCCCCGGAATTCAGAAGATGAGGCAGTTGCGATGACAAGATCCCGACCCGTGCTGGCGCTGGCGCTCCTGGCGCTGCCACTGCTTGGCGGCTGCGCCGCGCTGAGCGTGCTCGACGGGGCGGCGCAGCCGCTCGCGGTCTACGAGCTGCGCAGCCCCGATGGCGCCGCGGCGCGCCGCGGCACGCTGCCGCTCGACGTGATCGTCGAGACGCCGGAAACCAGCGGGGCGCTGGCCACCGACCGGATCATGATCCGTCCCGACCCGCTGCAGGCGCAGTACCTGCCCGGCGCCCGCTGGTCCGACCCGGCGCCCGAGATGCTGCAGACGCTGATGCTGCGCAGCCTCGCCGACACCGGGGCGCTGCGCTACGTCGGGCGGCGGCCGCTGGCGGCGAACGGCGACTTCGCGGTGCTGACCGAGCTGATCGATTTCCACGCCGAAGCGCCGGCCGACGCCGCCGGCGCGGTGGTCCGGCTGCGGATCATCGTCCGGCTGGTGCGCGAAGAGGATGCGCGGATCGTCGCGACCCGCAGCTTCAGCGCCAGCGCCGCCGCCCCGAGCACCGAAACCGGCGCCGTTGTCGAGGCCTTCGATCGCGCGGCGACCGAACTGCTGGCGGGGTTCCGAAGCTGGGTGATCGACAGCCTCGCGGCGCGGTCCTGACGCGCCGGCCTTGATGCAGGTCAACGATCCGGCGCGCCACGCGTGACAGGCTGCGACGACGCGGTTGTCACGCAAAGGACCAGCCATGATCCGTATCTGCATGCTTCTTTTGATCGCCGGCGGCGCCAGCGCCCAGCAGCCCGAGGACGGGCACGACCTCTACCAGGTGTTCTGCGCCAGCTGCCACGGCGCGGAGGCCCGCGGCGACGGGCCCTTCGCCGAGATCCTGACGATGCCGCCGCCCGACCTGACCCGGCTTTCGGCCGGCAACGACGGGGTGTTCCCGACGCTCGCCGTCACGCAGCAGATCGACGGGCGTGACCCGCTGCTCGGTCACGGCGGCGAGATGCCGGTGTTCGGGCCGATCTTCGATTTCGAAAGCGGTGCGCTGAAAACCCCGGCCGGCCAGCCGATCCTGACCAGCAGGTCGATCGTCGACCTGGTGGCCTGGCTGGAGACGATCCAGACGCCGGGCTAGTGGAACTCGCGGTAGGTGATCCGCAGCCTGCGGGTCTCGCGCGGGGTCCGGTGATTGGTCTGGCCGTGGCGCAGCTGCTCGTGGGTGATGGTCAGCAGGTCGAGCGCATGGCTGCGCGCCTCGTAAAGTCGACGCAGCCGCGACCGCGGCGATCCGATCTGCCAGATCGGGCCGGAGCCGACCTCGGGGGCGAAGCTCGCGGCTTCCTCCCGGCCGGTGCGCCAGGCCAGGTCGGCCGAAAGATAGGCGGTGTAGGCGCGCATGAAGGCGCGTCGCGCGGCGAATTGATCCGGGTGCATGGGCTTGGCTCCCTTGGATTGCGGCGGATCGGCGCGAACCGGCCCGCCTCTGCCCCAAGGATAGCGCCCCGACTGACCATGGGTCAACGCCGACGGCGCCACCCTAGCCCTGATACGGTTCGGCCCGCAGGTGCCGCGGCACGCCGAACTGGTCCATGCAGGGCACCAGCACGGCGCTGAAGCCCGACGGGAAACCCGGGTCGTCGAACACCACCGTCGCGCTGCCGAAGTCGCTGGAACTGCGCCCGTCCGGGCCGGTCAGGGACGCCGCGCAATCGCCGGGCCCGTCGCCGATCCAGAAGCCGTAATGCACGCCGCGGTCGTCGTAATTCCCGGCCATTCCATGAATGTACAGCATCCCCTCCCCGTTGCCGAGCGGGAACGACAGCAGCGCCATGTCGTCGATCTCGGACTGGTAGACGATCTGGCCGGCCGGGCTGTCCCACAGCTCGTCGGCGATGGCGGCGGCGGGGCAAAGCGCGAGCGCGAGCGCGGCGACGAATCTCATGAGCGGGGCCTCCTTGCTGGGACCGCGGGGGGCGGTCCGACCTTCGGGTCACTGAACCTTGGGCGGTCGGTGGCCGCAAGCCGACGCGCATCAAAATCGCACCACCCCTCTTGATGACGCGAGAACACCATCCATATGGATGGTACAGAGAGGGTAAAAATGACCAAGCGCGACCGTATCGCCGACAGCGAAAAGATCACCATCAACCTCGGCCCGGTCGATCTGGGCCGGATCGACCTGCTGGTTCAGGAGGGCTTCTTCTCGAACCGCACCGATTTCATCCGCACCGCGATCCGCAGCCAGCTGGCGACCCAGTCGACCGAGGTCAGCCGCTCGATCGAGCGGCACCAACTCGAGATGGGGCTGCGCGATTTCACCCGCGCCGATCTCGAGGCGCTGCGCGACCGCGGCGAGATGCTGCACGTGCGTGTGGTCGGGCTGGCGCGGTTCGCCACCGATGTCTCGCCGGAACTGGCGCGGCAGACCATCGCTTCACTCACCGTGCTGGGGGCACTTCAGGCCAGCAAGGACATCAAGGCGGCGCTCGCCGACCGGATTACCTGAGGCCCGCGGGCCCGAAAGGACGACAACATGATGAACGACATGGGCGACGCCATGCGCCGCGCTTTGCAGGCGGTGCGGTCGCAGGACCCGATGCAGGCCACCCGCGAGATCCAGGCCGCGCTGACCGGCAAGGCGGCGCCGGAGGCGCGCCCCGAGGTCGAGGTTTCGACCCCGACGCGGGGCCGGACCAGCCCGCCGCGCCGCGCCGAGGCCGAGATCGAGGACGCCGAGATCGTCGGTGAACCGGATGCCGCCGAAAAGCCGCTGTTCGAGAAGCTGGCCGAACGGTTGAAGGCCGGCGGTCTCGATCTGGGCAAGCTGCCGCTGCGCCCGAACGCACCCGGCCCGGCGCCCGAAATCCCTGCAGGCGCGCAATACCTGTCGCGCAGCCATTCCGGTCCCGAGGGCGCGCGTGACTACAAGCTGTATATCCCGAGCTGCGGCACCGGCCGGCTGCGCGGGCTGGTGGTGATGCTGCACGGCTGCACCCAGACTCCGGATGATTTCGCCCGCGGCACCAGAATGAACGCCGCCGCCGAGGCGGCCGGGCTTGCGGTCGCCTGGCCGGCGCAGCCGCAGGCGGCCAACATGCAATCCTGCTGGAATTGGTTCGAAGCCGGGCACCAGACCGCGGCGCGCGGCGAACCGGCGATCATCGCGGCGCTGACCCGGTCGCTGCGCGACGAATTCGGCATCGACCATGACAGGGTGTTCGTGGCCGGGCTGTCGGCCGGCGGCGCGATGGCGGCGATCCTCGGCGAAACCCACCCCGAGCTGTTCGCCGCGATCGGCGTGCATTCGGGGCTGCCGGCAGGCGCGGCGCAGGACATGGTGTCGGCCTTCGCGGCGATGCAGGGCCGCGGCGGCGGCCGCGCCGCCGCCCGGTCGGGTCCGCGGCTGATCGTGTTCCACGGCGACGCCGACCGCACCGTCGACGTGTCGAACGCGCAGCGGATCATCGGCGCCGGATCGGACGGTCACAAGACCGGCCGGTCGCCCGGCGGCCGCGGCTACCGGCGCAGCCTGCACGGCGGCCCCGAGGGCCAGGCCAGGGCCGAATGCTGGATCGTCGAAGGCGCCGGCCACGCCTGGTCGGGCGGCAGCGGCGACGGCTCCTACACCGATCCGACCGGCCCCGATGCCTCGGCCGAAATGCTGCGGTTCTTCCTCGAGACGCGGGGCTGAGCACGACGATGCTGCGCCGCACCTGGTCGCCCGGGGCCGGCGCAGGACGCCGCGCCGCAGCGAAAGGTTATCCCTTGCCCGGCGCGGCCTTGGGTTGCAAAGCTGCGGCATGAATTCCCCCGACAAGACATCCGCCTGGCTGATCCTCGCGCTTTGGGCCGCGGGGCTTGGCGCGGCGGCGCAATTCGCCAAGATCGCGGTGATCTTCCCGACGCTCCAGCAGGTCTACGGCGACACCGGCGCCGGGCTCGGCTTCGCGGTGTCGCTGCTCAGCTTTCTTGGCATCGGCTTCGGGCTGCTCGCCGGGTTGCTGGTGGCCCGCGCCGGGGTCTGGCGGCTGCTGTTCGCGGCGCTGGTGCTGGGCGCGGTGATCTCGACCTGGCAATCCTTGATGCTGCCGCTGCCGTTGCTGCTGGTCAGCCGGGTGATCGAGGGCATGTCGCATCTAGTGATCGTGGTCGCGGCACCGACGCTGATCGCCCAGGTCAGCGCCGAACGGCACCGTGCCGCGGCGATGACGGTCTGGAGCACCTTCTTCGGCGTCGCCTTCGCGCTGGTCGCCTGGCTGGGCGCGCCGCTGGTCGCGGCGCAGGGGCCGCAGGTGCTGTTCCTGATCCATGCCGGCTACATGCTGGCCGCCGCCGCGGTGCTGCGGCTGCTGATGCCGACCGGCCAGGTGATGCCGGACGACCCGACACCGCTGCGGCTGGGCCAGATGCTGCGCAGCCACGTCGAGATCTACCGGTCGCCGCATGTCTCGGCGCCGGCGCTGGGCTGGCTGTTCTACACGCTGACCTTCGTGTCGCTGCTGACCGTGCTGCCGCCGCTGGTGCCGCCCGGATCCCGCGCGCTGGTGGCGATCGCGATGCCGCTGGCCGGGATCGCCACTTCGATGACCATCGGTATCTTGCTGCTGCGCCGATTCACCCCGGTGACCGTGGTGATCGCCGGCTTCGCCGTGGCGGCGGCGATCGCGCTGCTGATCGGGCTGCGGCCGGCGAACCCCTGGCTGCCGATCGCGCTGATCGGCGCGCTCGGGCTGGTGCAGGGCGCCAGCTTCGCCGCGATCCCGCAACTCAACCCGACGCCGGCGCGGCAATCGCACGCCAACGGCGCGGTGGCGCAGATGGGCAATCTCGGCAACGCCTGCGGCACGCCGCTGCTGCTGGGCGCGGTCGCCGGGTTCGGCTTCGAGGGGATGATCGGCTTCCTGGTGCTGTGCTACGGGCTTGGCATCGCGGTGCATCTGCTGCAGGCGCGGCGCCGGCTGGCGCTGCCCGACATGCTGATCGAGGCCGAGGTCGCGCTGCCTGGGGACGACCGTCGCGGCTAGCCCGTGCTGCGGGCCGGGACCTGCGCCCCGGCCCGCGCGGCGTCACAGCGACCGCGCCGAGGCGCGGTCAGCGACCTTGCCTGCCGCGTCGGCGTAGATCGACGACGCCTTTTCTGGCGTCGGCTGCGCGATCGGCTTGACCAGCGGCTCGTTGATCCTGGCGACGACCAGCGACGAGATCAGCGCCTGGCGCAGCAGCTTGTCGCGCATCTGCTCGGCGGCGCTGGGCGATGG
>JBFGEI010000074.1:0-12149 GCA_041580155.1 Limimaricola sp. | reverse complement strand
TGTTGGCCGTGTCAGTGTCTTGAATATGAAAAAATCGTAATACCTCTTCATAGGAGGCCGAACCCTTTCTCGCCTTCAAGTAGAGATCTGGCACTAGAATTTTTTGACAGATGATTCCGGCGAGCAAAGTCTCTATTGGCCTATCGAACCTGGGCCCAAAAGTTGAGGTAAGTAAGGCGACCTCTGTTAATATTTTCTGAGTGCTCCTTATGCTTATGGAGTTCTGCTTCTCGAGAAGGGAAATATGATCTCGTACTTCTTCGGCAAAGTCGTTGTTCAGCCCCATCTCTCGGGATTTTTCAGTAAAATAACGAACTGCGCTGCTGACTTTCCTGCCTCGGTAGCCATGCAGATCCGGGAGATGTATCGTTACCGAGATGAATTTCTCCAGATAGCTCCGCGGGTCTGCTCGATTTCCATACCGGACTGCTACGATATTTTTTAGCTCTTCCAAGTTCACGCCAAGCACAAAGTGAACGTTATCGACTTGAAAGAAGTGCTTTATTATTTCTAGCGTAGCCAATGCATAGTCGGGCCTGCATCGGTCAAGCTCGTCAATAACAATAACTATATTTCGGTCGTTTGTTTTGGTGAACACCCTTAGTGCTTCTTTAAGTTGACCTACTGCGTCGTACCGATCAGCGTGAATATCCCAGTATTTGTCGATGGCCGAATTTGCCTGCTGCGAGCCTTCCTCGATAATGTAGTCTATTATGGGTCCGGCAATGACACTCGCGCCACCAGTCGCGGCGGCCAGAGATAGCTTGCTGGCGGGCTTGGCAAGCTTGAATGCTGCAGTTTTTAGTTTCTGCCAAGTACCTGACTTGTCATTGCTTGCGCCGAGCCGCAGATTAAGCGCCGCAATAAGGCTAGTGAGTGGGTCCCCGAGGTAGTCGCTCTTGAAAGCATCGAAGTAGACAGTGAGCGCCTTTCCACTGTTTTCGATTTCATGAGCGCCGACCCACCGGTTGAGAAAATGCGACTTACCACTGCCCCAAGCGCCATTGATAGCGATCACCGTCGGATCTTCGATGTTCTCCACCAGCCCTGATAGTCGACGCCCAATGATTTCTCGGCCCAAAAGATCAGCACTGCCGAAACCTTGGCGGTATACTTCCACTGGTTCGATCGCTGGCCGTAGTCTCATTATTCTGCCCTCTCAGGGGAACAAGATCGTGCTGCAGGAGTGCACTCTATGGTTGTTATCTGAGCATTGCTATTGCAAGTAGAGTCGGCGCCTCGACTGTTTTAGAGGTTCGCGAGCGCTCACCTGCGGTTCCGACTCACAAACCCGTGACCCCCTATCGCCTCTCGTTTCCGTGAGCTAGCTTCTTCCCCAGCGTCAAACGAAGGGGAGCCAGCCATGGCAGCGACCGATCACGTCGGAATGCGTCTCAAGGACCGTCCCGAATTCGCCAGCAAGAAAAGCCCGCTGACCCGGACCCGGGACGTCACCGTCTCCGAGGCGGTGGCCGAGATGGCGGCGCGGAACTACGGCTCGGTCATCGTGGTGGACGACGCCCAGAAGGTCATCGGAATCGTCACCGAGCGCGACCTGATGCGCAAGCTGATCAACGAAGACCGCGATCCCAAGACGACGACGCTCGGCGACATCATGACCACCGAACTGCGGCTGGCCAACGAAGACGACGAGGTGCTGAACTGGCTGCGGATCATGTCGAACGAACGGTTCCGCCGGCTGCCGGTCGTCGATTCCGAAGGCCGGATCAAGGCGGTGTTCTCCCAGGGCGACTTCGTGTCCTACACCTGGCCCGACCTGATCTACCAGGCCAAGCAGATGGCCCGCGCCAGCATCGGCCAGAACTACGGCATCTGGATGATCGGCGGCGGCATCATGCTCTACACGATCCTGATGATCCTGCTGGTCAGCAACATCTAGGGCTCGCGGCGCAGCGCCTTGATCTCGCCGCGCTGCTTCTTGCCCTCCAGCCTGCGCCGCACCGAGCCCTTCGTCGGCTTGGTCGGCACCCGGCGTTTCGGCACGAACACCGCCTCGCGGATCAGCTCGGCCAGCCTTTCGCGGGCGATCTCGCGGTTGCGGGCCTGGTGCCGGGTTTCCTGCACGAAGATGATCACCGCGCCGTCGTTGGTCCAGCGCCGCCCGGCCAGCCGCTTCAGCCGCCGCTTCACCGGGTCGGGCAGGTTCGGCGACCGCTCGGCCTCGAAGCGCAGCTCGACCGCGGTGCTGACCTTGTTGACGTTCTGGCCGCCGGGACCGGAGGCGCGGGTAAACTGCTCGGTCAGCTCCCAATCCTCGAGGCTGATCCGGTCGTCGATCTTCAGCATGGTCTCTCCACTGCACCGATCCGCCGGTGATAGCGCCATAACGCCGGCCATGCAAAAAGGGTCGCCCCGGCGATGGGACGACCCTTCGAAGTTCAGGAGGTGGGTCGGTTAGACCGAGATCCACCTGGTGGGTTCATCGGCCAAGGGCTGCCTCAGCCGCGCACCCCCCAAGCTGTCCCGACACATTTCTCCAATACCCTTCTTGACACTGGATCACCTCCTTTCTTGAGTTTCGCCTGACCCGAGGCTGGCATGGATCTGCCTCATGTCAAAGCGAAATTTCCGTGACACTTGGTTCAAGATGCGCGGTTCTGCCGATGCCCGACGATCAGGCGGAACGGGATCAGCGCGATCAAGGACAGGGCGATCTTCACCGCCCAGTCGGCCACGGCGAGCGAAATCCACAGCTGAACCGGCGGCCCGAAGGTCAGGAACGGCGCCGGGTCCTGCGCCCAGGCGGCAGCGGCGTCTGCCTGCGCGCCGAAGATATTGAAAAAACTGGCGAATGCGATCGAGAAGAACAGCGCCGTGTCGACGCTCGCGCCGACCAGCGTCGAGACGAGCGGCGCCCGCCACCAGGCGCCGCGGCGCAGACGGTCGAACACGCCGATGTCGAGAAGCTGCGCCACCAGGAAGGCCGTGGCCGAGCCGATCGCCACCCGCAGCGTGACCGCAGGGCCATAGTCCAGCATGATCTGGGTGCCGATCAAAGAACAGCCGATGCCCGTGACAAATCCCGCCAGCACGACCCGCCGTGCCGCCGCCGGACCCTGCAGCCGGTTGGTCAGGTCGGTGACCAGGAAGGCGAAGGGGTAGGTGAAGGCCCCCCAGGTCAGCAGCCCGTCAAGCAGCAGGAACTGGACCAGTATGTTCGAGGCCACCACGATGGCGGCCATGGCGAGAATGCCGGGGATCAGGCGCACGGGTCGGTCCTTTGGCGGGGCCGGGATCAGTCGGTGATCCGGTATTCGACGAATTCGGTCTGCTGGAAGAAGCGGAAGTTGTCATCGGACAACATGGTCAGCCGGATCGCGCCACCGGCGTCGCGCCAGACCGCGAGCCCTTCGAGGTTGTCATGCACCCCGACGCCGGTCTCGAGCAGCACGGTCTCGTTGCTGCCGTCGAGCGCGAAGCGCCGCACCCGGCTGCGAAAGCCGATCCCGGCTAAGTCGCGCTCCAGCACGTAGAGCAGCCCGTCGGGACCGACGTCGGCGCCGGTCACCAGGAAGGCGCCGCGGCGCGGCAGGCTGAACGGCACGTCCCAGCCCATGCCGGCGCGAAACCGGTAGACCGGGAAAGGTCGGTCGATGCGGCCCGAGCGTTCGGGGATGGTGTAGAGCGCGCCGTCCGGGCCGACCGCCAGCGCCTCGAGCGCGCTGTTGAGCTGCAGCTCGGCGAAGTCCGGCGCGCCGGGCAGGTTGCGCGGCGCGTCCGGCGCTCCGGAATCGAGCCGGACCCGGGCGCGGCCCTCGAACGACACCCAGCGCCGGCCCTCGGCGTCGATCGCCAGGCCTTCGCTGTCGGCGCCGGGGCCGGTCATGATCCCGTCGGCGCCGTTGCGCAACGGCCGCGCCGCGGTCTGGATCACCCCGTCGATCAGGCCGTCGGAGTCGCGGCTGAAGCGGCCGTCGACCATCCGGGCGCGGTCGCTGACCGTGACGAAGCTGGTGCCGTCTTGGGTGACTTCGAGCGCCGAGAAGCCGCCGAAGCGGTGCTGCTTGTCGGGCCAGGCGTAGCTGCCGAGATATTCGGTTTCGGCCACGGCCGGCGCGGCCCCGAAGATCAGGGCCGCGAATGACATCAGGCGCATCGGATCAATCGCTTTGCAGGACGGTGGCGCATTGCGCCGGCAGATCGGCCATCTTGACCTCGGCGCGCGGCGGAGACGGCACCGCGTTCGGATCGGGCGGCGGCGGGTTCAGGATGTTGCGCTGCCACTGCCGGGCCTCTTCGCAGCCGTCGCCGGGCGGCGGTGCCTCCTGCGGTTCGCAGGTGTCGTCGCCGGCCGGGCAGTCGAGACGGACGTGGAAATGCGTGTTGTGGCCGTACCAGGGCCGGATCTTCGACAACCAGGCGCGGTCGCCGGTGGCGCTGTCGCACATCGCCACCTTGGCGCCGGCGAAGATGAAGATCCGCGCGACCCGCGGGTCCGAGGCGGCGGCCTTCAGCAGCGCCTCGTGCGCCGGGGTCCAGCTGTCGTTGACGTAGGCGCCGCCGCGGCGCTGCATGTCAGTCGACGAGATGCTTTCGCGCTCGTCACGGCTCAGCGTCAGCCGGTCGGCAGGGCGCAGCCAGATGTCCATGTCGAGCCCGGACTGGTGGCTGGCGTGACCGGTCAGCATCGGGCCGCCGCGCGGCTGGCTCATGTCGCCGACGTAGAGCCCGTTCCAGCCGGGCAGGGTGGCGGCGAAGCGCGACAGGTCCTGCACGTAGTCGACGCTGATCGGCTGCGACCAGTTGCGGTTGCGCGACAGCCGCATCGCCTGCCAGGTCGGGCCGGTCTCGGGCAGCTGCTGCGCCCCGGCCTGACAGCCGCGCGAATAGAAGCCGAGCGATTCCGGCGCCTGCGCCGAGGCGGTCGACATCCGGCCGAACAGCGGCTTGGCCTCGCGGGTGTCGTTGGTGTTGTGGGTCGATACCACGGCCCGGGTCACGGGCGGCTCGTCGCTCTGGCAGGCGGCAAGCGCCAGCGTCAGCGCGAGGGCTGCGAAGTTGCGGACCATTCTGCTCGATCTCCGTCCTTGTCGACCCAACGTAGCAGCAAAAGCCCGGTCAGGAAAAGCGCGATCACCGGCAGGAAGCCGGCCCGGGTCGAGCCGCTGGCCCAGGTCACCAGGGTGATGAGCGCCGGCGCCAGAAAGGCCGTGGCGCGGCCCGACAGCGCGAACAGCCCAAAGGCCTGGGTCGGGCGGTCGGGATCGGCGTGGCGCACCATCATGCTGCGCGAAGCTGAATAAAGCGCGCCACCGGCGCCGCCGATCGCGGCACCGCAGATGAAGAACAGGATGTCGGGCAGCGCCGATCCCGGCGCCAGCGGCAGGCCAAAGATCGACACGCGCGACATGCCGACGATCAGCGAGGATACGCCGATCAGCACCCAGATCGCGGTGGTGATCACCGGTTTCGGCCCCAGCCGCTGGTCAGCCAGCCCGCCAAGCCAGGTCACCACCGCCGCGGTGATCGCGCCGGTGATTCCGAACACGCCGATCTGGATGATGCTCCAGCCCAGCACCAGCGTCGCGTAGACGCCTCCGAAGGCATAGACCGCCGCCAGCGCGTCGCGATAGAACATCGAACCGAGCAGGAATGACGCCAGGCTGCGGCGCCGCAGCACGTCGCCGAGGCTGCGCCTGAGACCGGCCAGCACCCGCTCGGGTGCGGCGCCGGTGCCTGGGCCCGGCGCCGGGTCGCGGACCCAGGCGAAGAACGGGATGATGAACACCACGTACCACAGCGCGATGAACGGCCCGACCGACCGGGTGCCCTCGCGGGTTTCGGGATCGAGCCCCAGCGCCGGTGCATTTCCCAGCAGCGTCACCCCCTGGTCGTTCTCGGCCAACAGCAGCAGCATCACGAACAGCGACGCCACGCCGCCCCAGTAGCCCAGCGCCGCGCCGGAGCCCGAAATTCGGCCGATCGCGCTGCCATGCGCCAGCGACGGCAGGATGCCGTTGCTGATGTTGGCGGCGGATTCGGCGGCGAAGAAGCCCAGGTAGAACAGCGCCAGCGCCGGGATCAGCAGCGCCCCGTCCGGGGTCAGGATCCACAGCGACGCGGCGCAGACCACCGCGACGACCGACAGCGCCGCGATCCAAGGCAGCTTGCGCCCCGAGGTGTCGGCGATCGCGCCCAGCAGCGGCGCGGTCAACGCGATCGCCAGGCCGGCGAGGGTCTGGCCCAGCGACCACAGGCTCTGGGCCTGGGCGTCGGCCAGCGCCTGCGGCAGGCCCTGCGCGGCGAAATGCGTGGTCGCGACCGAGGCGAAGTACGGCCCGAAGATGAAGGTCAGACCGAGCGTCGCGTAGGGCTGCTGCGCCAGGTCGAAGATCATCCAGCCCCAGATCCGCCGCTTCGTCGCCATGCCGCCTCCGGGATGTGTGTCGTGCCGGATATGACAGCCGGGACCGGGGCTTGGCAATCTGCCGCGCGGGCCGGGAGGCGCCGGGCGGGTTCAGGCGGCGTCGGCGGCGGAGCTCGGCGCGGTGTCGGCCATCGGCGGCCAGGGGCGCTCGGCCTCGGCGCGAACCCAGTCGGCGATCCAGTCCGGCATCGGCGGCGACACCGGGTCCTGGCCCATCACCTCGATCAGCCGCGCCGGGGTCACCACGCCGCCCTTGCTGCGCGAGGTGATCGCCAGCCGGACCAGCGCGTGGCTGGTGGCTTCGCCATCGGGGCGCAGCATCGCCTGTTCGGTGTAGATGAAGCGGTCGTCCCAGCACACCGCGCGGCTGCGCATCGTCACCTTGGCAAAGCCCTGCACCCGGCGCCGGAACCGGATCGACACCCCGGCGACGACGATGCCCCAGCCCTGGCTGCGCAGCGCCGCGATCACCCCGCTGCGCTTCGACATCGGCATCCGGCCCAGATCGTAGAGCGTCAGCGTCCGGCCGTTGTTCAGCTCGTTCCAGACGTCGAGATCCCAGGGCAGCACGATGTGACGGCTGACGTGGGTTTCGGTGATCAGCAGCGGCGGATCGTTGCGGTGGCGCCAGAATTGCCAGGCGAGACGGAAGACAGGATACATGCGCGCGGTCCGGATCATTGGGTCGCCGCGAGCCTGCTGTCGCGGGCCGGGGCGGTCAACCGCGACGCGACGGCGCTTGGCCGGATGCCGGGGCCACGGGGTCAGGCGGCGCCGGGCCGGGCGGCGCCGGGGATTGCCCTCGCGGCCCGCGCTCCTTACCTGTCGATGCGACGCCACCGGACGGGACGCCCCATGACCTCGCTTTTCCAGATCCTGATGTTGATCCTCGACATCGCGACCTTCTTCATCTTCGCGCATTTCATCATGAGCTGGCTGATCAGCTTCCAGGTGCTGAACACGCGCCAGCCGCTGGTGGCGCAGATCTGGAGCGGGTTGAACCGGCTGCTCGAACCGCTCTATGGCCCGGTGCGCCGGGTGCTGCCGCAGATGGGCGGGCTCGACCTGGCGCCGCTGGTGGTGCTGATCGGGATCTACGCGCTGGAAATCGTGCTGCGCAACAACGCCGCGCTGTTCCTCTGAGGCCGGTCCCGGCCGCAGCGCCGGGTTTGCGTATTTTAGGAACAAAGTAACCATTGCGCGGGTCCGATGTCGCGGGCCCGCCACCGCATCCGGAGACCCCGCCCCATGACCGCCGCCACGCTTTTGCGCGATGTCTTCGGCTTCGACGCCTTCCGCCCCGGGCAGGAGGAAATCGTCGACGCGGTGACCGCCGGGCGCGACACGCTGGCGATCATGCCGACCGGCGGCGGCAAGTCGCTGTGCTTCCAGCTGCCGGCGCTGGTGCGCGGCGGCGTCACCGTGGTGATCTCGCCGCTGATCGCGCTGATGCGCGACCAGGTGCGCGGGCTGCGCGAGGCCGGGGTCGAGGCCGGGGCGCTGACCTCGGGCAACACCCCCGAGGAGACCGACGCGGTGCTCGACGGTCTGCGGGCCGGCACCCTCAAGCTGTTGTACATGGCGCCGGAGCGGCTGTCCTCGAGCGGCACCGCGCAGATGCTGAGCCGGGCCGGGGTCGGGCTGATCGCGGTCGACGAGGCGCATTGCGTCAGCCAGTGGGGCCACGACTTCCGCCCCGACTACCTGCGGATCGGCGAGCTGAAGCGCGCGCTCGACGTGCCGCTGGCGGCGTTCACCGCCACCGCCGATGCCGAGACCCGCGAGGAGATCATCCAGAAGCTGTTCGGCGGCGGCCGCCCCGAGACCTTCCTGCGCGGCTTCGACCGGCCCAACATCCACCTTGCCTTCGCGGTCAAGGACAGCCCGCGCAAGCAGATCCTGGGCTTTGCCGAAGCCCGGCGCGGCCAGTCCGGCATCGTCTATTGCGGCACCCGCGCCCGCACCGAGAGCCTGTCGGCGGCGCTGCGCGACGCCGGTCATTCGGCGCTGCACTACCACGGCGGCATGGAGGCCGAGGCGCGCCGCGAGGCCGAGGCCCGGTTCCAGCGCGAGGACGGGTTGATCGTCGCCGCGACCGTCGCCTTCGGCATGGGCATCGACAAGCCGGACATCCGCTGGGTCGCGCATGCCGACCTGCCGAAGTCGATCGAGGCCTATTACCAGGAGATCGGCCGCGCCGGCCGCGACGGCGCCCCGGCCGAGACGCTGACGCTGTATGGTCCCGACGACATCCGCTACCGCCGGCAGCAGATCGACGAGGGGCTGGCGCCGCCCGAGCGCCGCGCCGCCGACCACGGCCGGCTCAACGCGCTGCTGGGCCTGGCCGAGGCGCTGGAGTGCCGCCGCAGCGTGCTGCTGGGCTATTTCGGCGAGGCGCCCGAGGGCCCCTGCGGCCATTGCGACCTGTGCGACAAGCCGCCCGAGACCTTCGATGCGACCCAGCCGGTGCGGATGGCGCTGTCGGCGGCGCTGCGCACCGAGGAATGGTTCGGCGCCGGCCATCTGATCGACATCGTGATGGGCAACGACACCGACAAGATCCGCCAGCGCGGCCATGAAACCCTGCCGACCTACGGTGTCGGCCGGGCCCATTCCAAGGCGCAATGGCAGGCGATCTTCCGGCAGATGATGGGCCGCGACCTGTTCCGCCCCGACCCCGAGCGCCACGGCGCGCTGCGGATGACCGAGGCGGCGCGGCCGATCCTGCGCGGCGAGGCCAGCATCACCCTGCGCCGCGACACCGTGAAGATGGCCCGCACCGGCCCCAAGGTGCGCGAGATGGTATCCGAGGAAGACGCGCCGCTGCTGTCGGCGCTGAAGGCCAAGCGCCGGGCGCTGGCCGAGGCGGCGAACCTGCCCGCCTACATCATCTTCACCGACAAGACCCTGATCGAGATGGCCGAGACACGGCCTGCCAACCTCGACGCGATGGCGCGGATCGGCGGCGTCGGCGCCAAGAAGCTGGAAAGCTACGGCCGCGACTTCCTGTCGGTGATCACCGGCGCGACCGAAGAGCTGCACCCGGCGCGGCGCAAGCTGGCGGCGCGCGGCGCCGGGTCGCTTTACGACGATCTGATGGCGGCGCAGGCCGAGCTGGCGCGCGGCTCGGACGGCCATGACAAGACGATGAGCTGCTCGGCCTCGGTGCTGGCCAAGGTGGCGCAGACCCGTCCGAAGGACATGGAGGCGATGGCCCGGCTGCTTGGCGATCGCCACGCCGAGCGGTTCGGCGTGGCGTTCCTGCAGGTGCTCGAGGCCAGCTCGGAAACCTCCTGAGCGCGACGCCGGCCATAATCGTGGACAGACCCGCGGGTGGCGTGCCACGCTTCGGCATCGCACGGGGTCAGCGGTTCTGGTGATCCCCCAGTGACGAGGCGTCAATGTCCGGGGCTGTTCTGGCCAGCGTGATCTGGCATCGACTCGACCGCGACGGCACCGACCGGTGCCGGCTGTCCCGCGTCGGCGACGGCTGGATGCTTCTGGGCCACGCCCGTTGGGAAGAGCCCGAGGGCGAGGTCGCGCTGGATTACGCGTTGCGGGTCGACGATTGCTGGCGCTGCACCGGCGCCGACGTGACCGGGTTTCGCGGCCCGGCGCCGGTGGCCTGGCGGATCACCCGGCGCGGCGGCGGCTGGGCCCTGGAGGGCCAGGCGCCGGTCGATGGCGAGGATCTCGATCTCGGCTTCACCCCGGCATGGATGGTGGTGCCGTTGCGGCGGCTGTCGCTGCCCGAGGCCCGGCCGGTGACGCTGAGCACCGCGGCGCTGGGCGGGCTTGGCGCGGCCAGGCTGGAACCGCGCGAACACAGCTTCTGCCGGCAGCGCGACGGCCTCGACCACGCGGTGCCGAGCCTGTCGCGCGATGCCCGGCTGAACGTCGATCCGGGCGGTTTCGTCACCGAGGACCCGGGCCGCTGGCGCGGCGTGATGGTGTCCGGCGGCTAGCCATCGGCGACGCCCGGGGAACCCGGCGATGCCGGGGACGTTGACGCCGGTATTGTCCGGCCGCCTGAAGGATCCCCCATGCAATTCGACCTCGACATCAACGGCACGCGTCACGCGCTGGACGTAGACCCCCGCACCTCGCTGCTCGACGCGCTGCGCGACCATCTCGGGCTGACCGGTTCGAAGAAGGGCTGCGACCACGGCCAGTGCGGCGCCTGCACCGTCATCGTCAACGGCCGCCGGATCAACGCCTGCCTGACGCTGGCCTGCATGCACGACGGCGACCAGATCACCACCGTCGAGGGGCTGGGGCAGGGCGACGCGCTGTCGCCGCTGCAGCGCGCCTTCATCAGCCATGACGGCTTTCAGTGCGGCTACTGCACCCCGGGCCAGCTGTGTTCGGCCACCGCGATGCTCGACGAGATCAAGGCTGGCTGGCCCAGCAACGTCAGCGGCGATCTGGAGGCGCAAGTCGAGGCCTCGCTCGACGAGATCTCGGAGCGGATGAGCGGCAACCTGTGCCGCTGCTCATGCTACCCGGGCATCGTCGACGCGATCCGACAGGTCGCCCGAGAGGAGGCCGCGTCGTGAAGCCGTTCGATTACATCCGCGCCGGCGACACCGCCGAGGCGACCCGCGCCGCAAGTGCCGACAGCGCCCGCATCATCGCCGGCGGCACCAATCTTCTCGACCTGATGAAGCTCGAGGTGATGGCGCCGGACACCGTCGTCGACATCACCCGGATCGAGGATCTGCGCGGCATCGCAGCCACCGCCGAGGGCGGGCTGCGGATCGGCGCGCTGGTGACCAACAGCGACCTCGCCGCCGCGCCGCAGGTCCGGACCGGCTGGCCGGTGCTGAGCCGGGCGCTGCTTGCCGGGGCCAGCGGCCAGCTGCGCAACAAGGCGACGACCGGCGGCAACCTGCTGCAGCGGACCCGCTGCTATTACTTCTACGACCGCGACGCGGCCTGCAACAAGCGCGCGCCCGGAACCGGCTGCGCCGCGCTGCAGGGCGTCAACCGGCTGCACGCGATCCTCGGTGCGTCGGACCACTGCATCGCCACCCATCCGAGCGACATGGCGGTCGCGATGCAGGCGCTGGGTGCGAGCGTCGAGGTTGAGACGCCGGATGGCGCACGCCGCGAGATCGCGCTGTCCGAATTCTACCGGCTGCCCGGCGACACGCCGGATCGGGAAACCGTGCTGGGCGCCGGCGATCTGATCACCGCGGTGTTGCTGCCACCGCCGGCCGGCGGTCGGCAGATCTACCGCAAGGTGCGCGACCGGTCGTCCTATGCCTTTGCGCTGGTGTCGGTCGCGGCGGTGATCCGGGTCGACCGCGGCCTGATCTCCGGCGCCGCGCTGGCCTTCGGCGGCCTCGCGCCGCGGCCGTGGCGCGACGCGGCGGTCGAATCCGCGCTGATCGGTCAGGCGCCGTCGCGGGCGTTGTTCGAGAACGCCGCCGACATCCTGCTGGCCGACGCCCGAGGCCACGGCGGCAATGATTTCAAGATCCCGCTGGTGCGACGAAGCCTTGTCGCCGTTCTGGCCGAAGCGACGGAGACCGCGCAATGACCCGGCATCTGAAACACGACACCCCCGACCATTCGCGCCGGCTCGACGGCATGGCGCAGGGGCTTCTCGGCACCGCGATGGACCGTCCCGAAGGCGCGCTGAAGGTCACCGGCAGCGCCACCTACGCCGCCGAGGCCCGGCCCGAGGGTCTGGTGCAGGGCTACCTGGTGCGCGCCAACGCGATCGGCCGGATCACCGGGTCGAACGCCGGTGACATCG
>JBFGEI010000073.1:0-12237 GCA_041580155.1 Limimaricola sp. | reverse complement strand
GAACAGGTTCTGGCTGTCGGGATAGGTCTGCGCCTCGTAGCCGTCGCCGAGATAGTCGCCCCATTTCGCGAGTTGCTCGTAGGGCGCGGTCCATTCCGGATCGGTCAGTTTTGCATCGCCCGAGATCAGCGCCTGCCGGCCGTCCTCGCCCTTCCAGTAGTTCGGACCGATGTTCTGGTAGCCCATGGTCGCGGCTTCCCACTGGTCGTTGGTGCCCATCGCCATCGGGATGTAGCCGCCGTCCTCCTTGATCGCGTCAAGGACGGCGAAGAATTCGTCGACGGTCTTCGGCTCTTCAAGGCCCAGTTCGGCGAAGGCGTCCTTGTTGTAGATGAAGCCGTGGATCACGCTGGCCATCGGCACGCAGTAGGTGGCGGCGCCGTCGTCGCTGCTCCAGCCGGACTTGGCCACGTCCGAGAAGTTCGACATGCCCTCGAGATCGCTCAGATCGGTCAGCTTGCCGGCCTCGAACAGCGCCAGCGAGGCGTCGAAGGGCCGGCAGGTGATCAGGTCGCCCGCCGATCCGGCGTCGAGCTTGGAGTTCAGAACGGCGTTGTATTCGGCCGGGGCCGAGGGGGTGAAGTTCAGCTTGATGTCGGGGTGCTCGGCCTCGAAGGCAGGGATGATCTGGTCCTGCCAGATCGCGAGATCGTCGTTGCGCCAGCTTTCGATGGTCAGGGTGACGTCCTGCGCCGAGGCCGCGCTTGATAGCAGGGTCGTGCCCAGCAGGGCGACCGCGAGAATGCGTTTGGTCATCTGTCTCTCCCGTGTTGGTGGTTGCGCGCCCTTGGTCAGGCGTCCCGTGATCTGGCGTGATATTCGGCCAGCGCCGGGCGCAGATGCCCCCGGTGCCGGGTCAGAAGGTCCTTCGCCGCCTCAGGCGTGGCGCCGGCGGCGATCAGGCAGCCAAGCTTCACCGCGCCTCTGGCCAGCCCGAGCGCCCGCGCGGCACGGTCGTCGTCGACCCCGGCCACCCTTGCGACAATGGCGCGGGCGCGGGATCTCAGCTTGGCGTTGTCCGCGACGAGGTTGACCATCATGCCGTCGTGCACATGGCCCAGCAGCACGCAGGCCCGGGTCGAGATCAGGTTCAGCGCCGCCTTCTGCGCGGTGGCGGCGCCCATCCGGGTCGACCCGGCTAGGGGCTCTGGCGGCGTCGCGAGGCAGATCGCGACATCGGCGGCAGCCAGCAGCGGCGTGCCGGGGTTGCAGGCGATCGCGATCACCAGGGCACCTTGGGCCGCCGCGCCCTGGGCGATCATCGTGGGGTAGGGAGTGGTGCCGCTGGCGCTCAGCGCGATCACCAGGTCGCCGGGCCGCAGCTCGGCGATCACCGTCGCGGCGGCCCCGGTGTCGTCCTCGGTGCCGCCGGGCATCGCGGCATCGGTCGGGATGCCGCCGGCCATCCGGATCGCCAGCCGCCGCGGAGCGATGCCGAAGGTGCCGGGCAGCTCCGACGCGTCGGCCAGCGCCATCAACCCCGAGCTTCCCGCGGCGGCGTAGACCAGGCGGCCCGGCCCGCGCAGCGTGTCGGCAACCAGCGCGGCCGCAGACTCGAGCGCCGGCAGCGCCGGGCGCAGGCTTTCGAGCGCGGCGATCTGACCGTCGAGCATCCGCGCCAGCCCGGCGGGCCCGTCAAGACGGTCCAGCGCCGCGTCGGCCTCCGTGACCTGTTCGGTGCGCGGCGTACCCATGCGAATCCTCCCACTGCGCCCATCCAATACCTTTGAGATACCTCTTGTCCAGCCTGTCGCATTTTCCATCGCCGATGAGGCTTGCGCCGGGTGAACGGCCCCGGTTTGCGATTTCAAACGTCTCAAAGGTATCATATAGGTACTTCATGTCGGACCCAGGCCCCCTGTATCTCGGAATCGACGGCGGCGGCACCGGTTGCCGGGCGGCGCTGTGGCGCGACGGGCTGCTGGGCCAGGCCAGCGCCGGGCCGGCCAACATGACCACCGATTTCGAATCCGGCATCGGCAACATCCTCGCCGCTGTCGACGCGGCGGGCGCGGCGGCGGGGCTGGCACGGTCCGACCTCGGGCAGGCCATCGGCCATGCCGGTCTGGCCGGGGTGCTGACCGAGGCGCAGGCGGCGCGGGTCGCGGCGCGGCTGCCGGGCCGCTGCCGGGTCACCGAGGATCGCGACATCGCCATCGCCGGGGCGCTTGGACCCACCGCCGACGGCGCGGTGCTGGCGATCGGCACCGGCAGCTTCGTCGGGCTGCGGCGCGGCGGTGAGATCCGCGCGGTCGGCGGCTGGGGGCTGCAGCTGTCGGACCAGGCCTCGGGCGGCTGGCTTGGCCGCGAGGCGCTGGCCGCGACGCTCGAGGCCCTGGACGGGTTGCGGCCGCGCGGCGGCCTGGCCGAGACGTTGCTGCGCCGGTTCGGCGGCGGCGCGCCGGGGATTGTCGATTTCGCGGCCAGCGCCCGGCCGGCCGATTATGGCGCGCTGGCGCCGATCGTGGTCGCGGCGGCCGAGGCCGGCGACCCGATGGCGCGCGAGATCGTCGCGCGCGGCGCCGGCTGGATCGACCGGGCGCTCGCGGCGCTTGGCCACCGCGACGAAGACCTGCTATGCCTGACCGGCGGGCTGGGGCCAAGCTACCGGGCGGCGCTGCAGCGTCCCGGCCGCCGCTTCGTGGCACCGGCGGGCAGCCCGCTCGACGGGGCGCTGATCCTGGCGCGCGGCGCGGCCGCGGGCGGGCCATGAGCGCCGCCGATTTCCTGACCCCCGACGGCTTCCTGCGCGACGGCGGCGGGCCGCTTTACCTGCAGCTGTTCCGGCGGCTGTCGCAGGGGCTGGCGCAGGGGGTGCTGGCGCCCGGCACGCCGCTGCCGCCCGAGCGCGAGATCGCGGCGCTCACCGGGCTGTCGCGGGTCACCGTGCGCAAGGCGATCGGTCGGCTGGTCGCCGAGGGGCTGGTGATCCAGCGTCAGGGCTCGGGGTCGTTTGTGGCGCCGCGCGCGGCCCGGCTCGACCAGTCGCTGTCGCGGCTTACCTCGTTTACCGAGGACATGTCGCGGCGCGGGCTGTCGACCACCACGCGCTGGCTCGACCGGGGCGTCTACATGGCCTCGCCGGACGAGCTGGTGGCGCTCGGCCTGACGGCCGACGCCTCGGTGGCACGGCTGGCGCGGCTCAGGCTGGCCGACGGGCGGCCGATGGCGATCGAACGCGCGGCGCTGCCGCTGTCGATCCTGCCCGACCCGGGGCTGGTCGACGCCTCGCTTTACGGCGCGCTGGCCGAGGCCGGGCTGCGGCCGGTGCGGGCGCTGCAGCGGATCGCGGCGCGCAACCTCGGCGCGGACGACGCCGCGACGCTCGAGACCGCGCCGGGCAGCGCCGGGCTCAGCATCGAGCGCACCTCGTATCTGGCCGACGGGCGGGTGGCCGAATTCACCCGGTCGCTGTATCGCGGCGATGCCTACACCTTCGTCGCCGAACTGCGCCTAGCACAGGAGTGAGGATCCGATGACGACCGACAGCGAAACCCGGATGCGCCGGGAAATCCTCGAAATCCCCGAAGCCGTCGGGCGGCTGCTGGAGCGCGGCGGCGCCGAAACCACCGCGGCCGGCGCGGCGCTGCGCGATGCCGACCCGCGGTTCCTGGTGACCGTGGCGCGCGGGTCGTCGGACCACGTCGCCACATACCTCAAATACGCGACCGAGCTGCTGACCGGCCGGCCGGTGGCCTCGGTCGGGCCGTCGATCGCCTCGGTTTACGGGCGGCGGCTGGCGCTGTCGGGCGCGGCTTGCGTCGCGATCTCGCAATCGGGCCGCAGCCCCGACATCGTCGCGATGGCGCGGATGGCGCGCGAGGCGGGCGCGCTGTCGATCGCGCTGACCAACGATCCCGGATCGCCGCTGGCGGCCGAAACCCGGCATCCGCTGGAGCTGCACGCCGGGCCGGAGCTCAGCGTCGCGGCGACCAAGACCTTCGTGAACTCGGCGGTCTGCGCGCTGTGGCTGCTGGCGGAATGGGCGCAGGACGCCGATCTGAAAGCGGCGATCCACGGGCTGCCGCCGCTGCTCGAACGGGCGGTGGCGCTGGATTGGGAGGCGCCGCGCGCGGCGCTGGACGGCGGCGGGTCGCTGTATTGCCTGGGGCGCGGCCCGGCCTACGCGCTGGCCTGCGAGGCGGCGCTGAAGTTCAAGGAGACCTGCCAGCTGCACGCCGAGGCCTATTCGTCGGCCGAGGTGCTGCACGGGCCGGTGTCGATCGTCGATCGCGGCTTTCCGGTGATCGGGCTCTGCGCCGCCGACGCCGCCGAGGCGCCGTTGGTCGAGGTCGCCGACGCGATCGCCGCCAAGGGCGCGCGGGTCTTCGTCACCAGCGACCGGGCGCTGGTGGCGCGGGCGCTGCCGGTGGTCCGCACCGGCCATCCGCTGACCGACCCGATCGCGCTGATCGCCAGCTTCTACGCGATGGTCGAACGGGTCGCGGTGGCGCGCGGCATCGATCCCGACGCGCCGCGCCATCTCAGCAAGATCACGGAGACGATGTGATGTCGCGTCTGGCCTGCACCGGGGCGGCGATTCACGACGGCCGGGTGATGCATCACGGCGCGGCGCTGCTGCTGGTGCAGGGCAGGGCGCGCGCCATCGTCGCTGCGGAGGCGATCCCCGACGGCTTTGCCCGGCGCCGCTTCGACGGCGGCACGATCTGCCCCGGCTTCGTCGACCTGCAGGTCAACGGCGGCGGCGGCGCGATGTTCAACGACAGCCCCGACGTGGCGACGCTGCGGGTCATCGCCGCGGCGCATCGCCGGCTTGGCACCACCGCGCTGCTGCCGACGCTGATCACCGACCGGCCCGGCGCCACGCAAGCCGCGATCGCCGCCGTGGGGCAGGCGATCGACGACGGCGTGCCGGGGATCGTCGGGCTGCATCTCGAGGGGCCGCACCTGTCGCAGGCGCGCAAGGGGGCGCATGACGCGGATCTGGTGCGGCCGCTCGGTCCCGACGACATGGCGCTGCTGGAGCGGGCGGCGGCGGCGCTGCCGAACCTGATGCTGACCGTCGCGCCGGAAACCGTGCCGCCGTCGCAGATCGCCCGGCTGGCGGCGGCGGGCATCATCGTGTCTCTGGGCCACAGCGACGCCGGCTACGACGCCTGCCGCGCCGGCTTTGCCGCCGGCGCCCGCTGCACCACACATCTGTTCAACGCGATGAGCGGGCTCGGGCACCGCGAACCGGGGCTGGTCGGCGCGACGCTCGACGGCAGCGGCGCCGCCGGGCTGATCGCCGACGCGATCCACGTGCACCCGGCGGCGATCCGCACCGCGCTGCGCGCCCGGCCCGACGGGATCTTCCTGGTGACCGACGCGATGGCGCCGGTCGGGTCTGACATCACCGAGTTCACCCTGAATGGCCGGACGATCCTGCGCCGCGACGGCCGGCTGACGCTGGCCGACGGCACGCTGGCCGGGGCCGACCTGTCGATGTCGCGGGCCATCGCGGTGATGCGCGACGAGGTCGGCATCGATCTTGCGGCGGCGCTGGCGATGGCGACCTCGGCCCCGGCCGCGGTGCTGCGCGAGCCTATGGCGGCGGGGCGGCTGATCGGTGCGCCGTCGACGCAAATCGTGCATCTCGACGCAGGCCTACAGCGGGCGCGGCCGATCGACGACGACGCCGAGGGCTGACCGGCTACATCAGGCCAAGCCGTCGCAGCTCCTGCGCCATGTCGGCCGGCAGCCCATCCGGCGCGCGGCCGCCGCCGGCCAGGTCGCCCGGCACCTCGGTCTCGTCAAGGTAGCGCCAGCCGCCGAAGTTCTTGCGCGGCCGCGGGTCCACGGCAACCAGATCGGGGTCGAGCAGCATCGTGGCAAAGCGCCGGCCGTCGCGGTCGATCCCGTCCTCGAAGCCGAGAATACGCTGGCGGCAGGCAAAGGCGCCGTCGATGATCCAGTAGAGCGCGCTCTCGGCGTCGAATTCATCGGCCCGGGTGCGGCGGTTGCGCAGGTAGAGCGGCACCGCGCCCGGCGCGATGTCCGAATGGAAGCCCGCTGCGGCCTCGGCCTGGAACCGGCGCAGCGTCTCGATCGAGCCCTGGCCCGACGCGTATCTCAGAAGATGCAATGTCATGCCCGCCATATGGTGCGGCGACCGGCGATCGAAAGGGGGAGGGCCGTGGGGTGTCGCGGGGCGACCGGCATGACGCAGCCTCGCATTGTTGTTGACGCAACCCCAAGCGTCGTTAGCCTCGGGCACTGATGATCAATGACTCCGAGCGGTCCATTCAGGGGAGCTCGTCATCGGGAGAACGAGATGAAGCTTGCCTTGACCGCCGCGCTTGGTGTGACGCTCTGGGTCGCGGGGCTTGGGGCCGCCGTGGCCGATACCATCAAGGTCGGGGTGATCGCGCCGTTCTCGGGTCCGTTCGCGCTCTATGGTACCCAGTACCAGCAGGCGATCGAGGCCTACCGGGCGCAGCACGGCAGCAGCGCCGGCGCGCATGAGATCGAGTTCATCTACAAGGACAGCGGCGGGGTGAACCCGGATCTTGCCCGCAGCCTGGCGCAGGAGCTGCTGATCCGCGACCGGGTCGACTACCTCGCCGGCTTCACCTTCACCCCGAACGCGCTTGCCGTGGCGCCGCTGATCAGCCAGTCGGAAACCCCGACGGTGATCTTCAACGCCGCGACCTCGTCGATCAACCGCGACAGCGAGTTCTTCCTGCGCACCAGCTTCACCCTTTGGCAGGTCTCGGCGCCGCTGGCCGACTGGGCCTATGACCAAGGCATCCGCACGGTGATCACCACCGTCGCCGATTACGGCCCCGGGATCGACGCCGAGACCGGCTTCAAGCAGACCTTCGAGGCGCGCGGCGGCACCATCGTCGACAGCGTCCGGATGCCGCTGGCCACCACCGATTTCACGCCGTTCCTGCAAAGCGTGCGCGAGGCCGATCCCGACGCGGTCTTCGTCTTCGTGCCGGGCGGGCCGACCACCTTCGCCTACACCAAGACCTACAACGAGAACGGCCTGCGCGAGGCCGGGATCGAGTTTCTCGGCACCGCCGAGACCGAAGAAAGCAACCTGCAGTCGCTGGGCGACGCGGCGATCGGGCTGAACACCGCCTACCACTACTCGGCGGCGCACGACTCTGAGTTGAACCGCGACTTCCTTGCGGCGGTGGCTGCGCTGGACAACCCGGCGCCGGTGAACTGGGCCTCGGTCGGCGCCTATGACGGGGTGCATCTGATCTACCACATGGTCGCGGCGGCGGGCAGTGACGGGCCGGCGGCGGTCGCGGCGGCCAAGGGGCTGGAGTGGGAAAGCCCGCGCGGACCGCTGGTCATGGACCCCGACGCCCGGACCGTGGTGCAGAACGTCTACCACCGGGTGGTCGAGCGCAATCCCGAGACCGGGCTGCTGCAGAACACCGAAACCGGCGTCATCGCCACCGTCGGCGATCTCGGCTGGGACCGGTGACCCGACCGGCGGGCCGCCGTCGCGGCCCGTCGCCCCCTGACAGTCGGGAGCCATCTTGGGACTAGTTCTGAACATCGCGATAGACGGTCTGGCCTATGGCATGATCCTGTTCATGATCGCGGTCGGCCTGTCGGTCACGATGGGGCTGATGCGGGTGGTCAACCTGGCGCATGGCGGCTTCGCGCTGATCGGTGGCGCGCTGGCGCATTGGCTGGGCGATCTCGGGGTCGGCTTCTGGGCGGCGCTGCCGCTGGCGATCCTCGGCACCATCGCCATCGCGCTGCCGCTGGAGCGGCTGCTGTACCGCCGGATCTACGACCTTGGCGAACTGCAGCAGGTGCTGGCGACGATCGGCCTGACCTTCCTGATGATCGCCAGCGTGAACTGGTGGCAGGGCTCGGCGCTGCTGACGATCCCGATGCCCGAGCTGCTGCGCCAGCCGGTCGACCTGGGGTTTCGCACCCTTCCGGCGCATCGGATCGCGGTGATCGGCCTTGGGTTCGCGGTGATCCTCGGGCTTTGGGGGCTGCTCGACCGGACAAGGTTCGGGGTGCGGCTGCGCGCCGCGGTCGACAACCGCGCCATCGCCTCGGCGCATGGCATCGACACCGACCGGATCTACATGATCACCTTCGGTCTCGGCGCGGCGCTGGCGGCGCTCGGCGGCATCATGGGCGCCGAGTTGCTGCCGATCGAGGCCTATTACCCGCTGCGCTACATGGTGCTGTTCCTGATCGTCGTCGCGGTCGGTGGCATGGGGTCGATCCTCGGGTCGTTCCTTGCCGCGATCGGCCTCGGCATGGTCGAGACCGCGGCCCGCTACATCGTGCCCGAGCTGGCGACGGTCGGCTTCTTCGTGCTGGTGATCGCGCTGCTGGCGCTGCGACCGCAGGGCCTGCTGGGCCGGGTGCAGCCATGAAGCCGCTCGTCGCCCCGCTGCTGCTGGCGCTGCTTGGCGTCGCGCTGTTCTTGCTGTTTCCCTACAACCTGGCCTTCGCGACGCGGATGATCGTGATGGTGATCTTCGTGCTGTCGATCGACTTGGTGCTGGGCTTCGCCGGGATCGCCACGCTGGGCCAGGCGGCGATGTACGGCGCCGGGGCCTACGCCGCCGGGCTGTTCGCGATCCACGTCTGGGCCGATCCGCTGGCCGGGCTGCTGGTCGGGGCCGGTGCCGGCGCGGCGCTGGCGCTGGTGTCGGCGCTGGTGCTGATGTGCACCGCCGGGCTGACGCTGATCATGCTGACCATTGCGATCGCCTCGATCTGTCACGAGATCGCCAACCAGGCGCGCTGGCTGACCGGCGGCGCCGACGGGCTGCGCGGCATCCGGCCGGGCCCGGTGCTGGGGCTGTTCGAGTTCGATTTCATCGGCACCACCGGATACTGGTACGCCTTCGGCGTGGCGGCGCTGGTGTTCGGCCTGCTCTGGCGGCTGACCCGGTCGCCGTTCGGCCTGTCGCTGCGCGGCATCCACGAAAGCCCGGTGCGGATGGCGGCGATCGGCGCGCCGGTCTACTGGCGCCGGGTCGCGGCCTACGGCATCGGCGGCGGCATCGCCGGCATCGCCGGCGCGGTCGCGGCGCAGGTGACCCAGCTGGTCAGCCTCGAGAGCTTCGCCTTCTCGCTCTCGGCCGAGGCGTTGATCATGCTGATCCTCGGCGGCACCGGCAGGCTTTATGGCGCGGTGATCGGCACGCTGATCTTCATGACGGTCCATCACACCGCGGCGGCGAACGACCCGTTCAACTGGCTGTTCGTGATCGGCGCCATGGTGCTGGCGGTAGTGTTCTTCCTGCCGATGGGGCTGATCACCCTGCCAAGCGCGCTGACCCGGCTTGGCGGTCGCGCCAGAGGTGGCGGCGATGCGTGAGGGGCTCCAGGTTCGCGGGCTGTCGAAGACCTTCGGCGGCTTGACCGTCAGCGACGACATCGACTTCGACCTCGGGCCCGGCGCCCGCACCGCGCTGATCGGCCCGAACGGCGCCGGCAAGAGCACCTTCGCCAACCTGGTCACCGGCATCCTCGCGCCGTCCAGCGGCAGCGTCCGCTTCGACGGGCTGGACATCGGCCATCTGAACGAAGGCGCGCGGGTGCGGCTCGGCATCGCCAAGACGTTCCAGATCACCACGCTGTTCGGCCGGCTCACGGTGCGCGAGAACCTGCGGTTGCCGATCCTCGAGCGCCGCCGCCGCGGGTTTCGGATGTTCGCCCGCGCCGACCGCGACCGCGACGTCGAATCCGAGATCACGGCGCTGCTGGCGCAGTTCGACCTCGCCGGGCTTGCCGATCTGCCGGTCGACGCGCTGGCCTACGGCCAGCAGCGGCTGGTCGAGCTGGCGCTGACCCTGGCGCTGAAGCCGCGGGTGCTGATCCTCGACGAGCCGGCGGCCGGGGTGCCGTCCTCCGAAACCCATCTGATCACCGATGCCATCGCGCAGCTGCCCGAGGATCTGGCGGTGCTGATTATCGAACACGACATGGACCTGGTGTTCCGGGTCGCCCGGTCGATCGTGGTGCTGGTCAACGGCCGGATCCTGGCCGAGGGCGCGCCGGACGACATCGCCGGCAACGCCCGGGTCCGCGAGTTGTATCTCGGGGGCGCGCATGGCTGACCCGGTGCTCGAGCTTCAGGGGATCACCGCCGGCTACGGCCCGACCCATGTGCTGCGCGGTCTCGACCTGACGCTGCGCCGCGGCGAACGGCTGGCGGTGATCGGTCGCAACGGCGCCGGCAAGACCACGCTGCTGGCGACGATCATGGGGCTGGCGCAGCTGCACGGCGGCAGCGTCCGCTTCAAGGGCCGCGACATCGCCCGTCTGGCGCCGTTCCGGCGCAATGCCATGGGCCTGGGGCTGGTGCCGCAGTCCCGCGACATCTTCGCGTCGCTCACGGTCGAGGAAAACCTGCTGGCGGCGCTGCGCGGCGATGCCTCGCTCGAGGAGGCCTACGCGCTGTTTCCGCAGCTGAAACAGCGGCGCCGCAACCGCGGCATGCAGTTGTCGGGCGGGGAGCAGCAGATGCTGGCGATCGCCCGGACGCTGATGACCGGCCCCGAAGTGCTGCTGCTCGACGAACCGCTCGAGGGGCTGGCGCCGGTGATCCGCGAGATGCTGATGCGAACCTTCGAGGCGCTGGCGAAGGACGGCCGGCGTTCGGTGGTGCTGGTCGAACAGCACGCCGCCGCGGCGCTTGCCTTCGCCGACCGCGCGGTGCTGATGTCGAACGGCGGCATCGTGCACGACGGGCCGGCGCGCGCATTGATCGACAGCCCCGAGCTGCTGCACCGCCATGTCGGCGTCGGTGTCGGGGCCTGACGCTGGAGGGTCTGCGATGAAGCTGGTCGAGGGACACCGTCCGATCGCCGATCCCGGCAAGATCCCGGTCTGGGACACCGACCCCTACGACCCTGCGGTGCTGGCCGATCCCTACCGCTGGTGGGCCGAGCTGCGCGACCGCGGCGAGGTGGTCTACATCCCGCGCCACGAGATCCTCGCGGTGGGCCGTTACGAGACCACCCGTACCACCTTTTCGAATCACCAGACCTTCGTGTCGTCGCGCGGCATCGGGCTGAACGATTTCAGTCTCGAGCCGCCCTGGCGGCCGCCGTCGATCATCCTCGAGGTCGACCCGCCCGCGCATGCCCGGACCCGCAGGGTGATGGCGCGGGCGATGTCGCCCAAGGCGACGCAGGCGCTGATGCCCGATTTCCGCGCCACCGCCGAGGCGATCGTCGCGCCGCTGCTGGGCCGGGCCGGGATCGACGGCGTCACCGATCTGGCCGAGGCCTATGCCGCCACGGTGTTCCCGCGCGCGGTCGGGATGACCGACGTGCATCGCCGACACCTGGTCGACTACGGGGCCATCGTGTTCAACGCGGTCGGGCCGGACAACGCGCTGCGCCGCGCCGCGATGGCGCGCGCCCCCGAGGTCGTCGGCTGGATCACCGCCGCCTGCGCCCGCGACCGGCTTGATGGTGACGGGTTCGGCGCGATGGTCTACGCCGCGGCCGACGCCGGCGACATCACCGAACCCGAGGCCGCGCTGCTGGTGCGGTCGTTCCTGTCGGCCGGGGTCGACACCACGGTCACCGGGATCGGCAACGCGCTGTGGTGCCTGTCGCGCAACCCGGTGCAGTGGCAGGCGCTGAAAGCCGACCCGACGCTGGCCCGGCCGGCGGTCGAGGAAGTGCTGCGCCATACCTCGCCGGTGCACACATTCGCGCGCACCGCCAACGCCGCGACCACGATCGCCGGCCATCCGGTGGCCGAGGGCACCAAGGTGATCTGCTGCCTCGGCGCCGCCAACATGGACCCGGTGAAATGGGGCGATCCCGAGGTGTTCCGGATCGACCGTCGCCCTGCCGGTCACCTGGCCTTCGGCGCCGGTATCCACGGCTGCGTCGGCCAGACCATCGCCCGCGCCGAGATCGAGGCGCTGCTGCTGGTGCTGGCCGAGCGGGTCGCGCGGATCGAGCCCGCCGGCACCGAGACCTGGCGCCCGAACAACGCGATCCATGCGCTCGATCGGCTGCCGCTGAAGCTGATCCCCGGCTGACCGGACCCGGCCGTTCAGATCCGGCGCGGCGGCTGCAAGTTCGCGGGCCGGTCCGCCGCTTGCGGGACCCCAGCGCGTGCAGGGCGAACCGCGCCGCTGGCCTTCGGCCTAATCGGCCGGGGTGCCAATCGCGGTGATCGCGCCGCACAGCGTGGTGGCGGCCGCCAGCCCCCGCGCCGTGGCCAGCGCCATCTGCGGCAGCACCATCCACTCCAGCGCCCAGGCGGCGCCCGAGCGTT
>JBFGEI010000072.1:0-12316 GCA_041580155.1 Limimaricola sp. | reverse complement strand
AACGCGCGGCGGGGCGCGGCCGCCGCGGTTAATCGCCGCCTCTCAAATAAAAAAAACGCCGCGCAACCAGAAGGTTGCGCGGCGTTCTTCGTTCAGAGGTCTCGCTCAGAGATCGTAGAGCGCGCCGAATTTCGCCTCGAGATAATCCAGCAAGGGCGCCTCGCTCGGGGCGAAGCCGCAGGCCTGCTCGATCACCTCGCGCGGGCGGTGCAGCCCGCCATGCCGCTGCACCTTGTCGCGCAGCCAGCCGGTGGCACCGGACAGGTCGCCCTGCGCCAGTTCGGCGTCGAGATCCGGGCGATCGTCGCGCAGCGCCTTGTGCAGGCAGCCGGCGTAGACGTTGCCAAGGGTGTAGGTCGGGAAATAGCCGAACAGCCCGACCGACCAGTGCACGTCCTGCAGGCAGCCATGCGACGGTCGATCGACGGCAAAGCCGAAATCCGCCTCGAACCGGTCGTTCCAGGCCGTCTCGAGATCAGCCACCTGCAGATCGCCCGAGATCAGCGCCCGTTCCAGATCGAAGCGCAGCAGCACGTGGAGATTGTACTGCACCTCGTCGGATTCGGTGCGGATATGGCCATCGGCCACCCGGTTGACCGCACGGCCGAACGCCAGCGGGTCCGACATGCCGATGTCGCCGAACTGCGCCTGCATCCGCTGCATCAGCCAGCCGGCAAAGGCCGGCGAACGGCCAAGCTGGTTCTCGTAGATCCGGCTCTGGCTCTCGTGCACCCCCATCGAGGCGCCGCGACCCAGCGGGGTCAGCAGATGCGCCTGGTCGATCGCCTGCTCGTAGGCGGCGTGGCCGACTTCGTGGATCGTCGAGTAGAAGCAGTTGAACGGATCGTCGAGCGCGGTCCGGGTGGTGATCCGCACGTCATTGCCCGAGCCCGAGGAAAACGGGTGCACCGCCTTGTCGATCCGGCCGCGGCTGAAATCATAACCGAAGACCCGGGCCAGCTCGGTCGAGATCGCGATCTGCCCGGCCTCGTCGAAGCTGCCGGTCAGCGCCGGCGGCTGCGGCTTGTCGCGGATCGCGGCGCGCAGATCGACCAGCCGCGGCCGCAATGCGCCGAACATCGCCTCGAGCTCGGCGGCGTTGGCGCCGGGTTCGTAATCATCGAGCAACGCGTCGTAGACGTCGCCGCCAGCGGCCAAGGCGGCGCCCTCTTCGCGGCGCAGCTGCACCACCTGCGACAGCGTCGGCAGGAACGCCGCGACGTCCTCGGCGGCGCGCGCTTCGGCCCAGACGCCCTGCGCCAGCGAGGTAACCCGAGCCAGTTCGGCGGCGAGCCTGGCCGGGACCTTGCGGCTGCGGTCATAGCTGCGGCGGATCTCGCGCAGGTTGGCCTCCGAGATCGGGCAGCCCGCATGGGCCGTGGCAAGCCAGTCGCCGATCCGCGGATCGGTGCGGCGGCCGTGCAGCACGGTTTCCATCGCCGCGGTCTCTTCGCCGCGCTGCTGCGCCGCGCCGCGCGGCATCATGGTTTCCTGGTCCCAGCCGAGCCGTCCGGCGACCTGCGCCAGCGCCTCGGTGTCGCGCTGGAACTCCATCAGATCTTGATACGCGGTCATGCGCGCTGTCCTCTCAGGGATGTGGCGCGCGGATAGCGCGCGTAGAAACGGGCCCGCAGAATCAGAGCCCAGAGCAGCACCGCGCCGAACTGATGCGTGATCGCGGCGTGCAGCGGCGCCGAATACAGCGCGGTGACGATGCCCAGCACCATCTGAACGACCAGCATCGCCAGCACCGCGTTGACCGCCAGGCGGGTGGTCGGATGCGGCGACCGGCGGCCGCGCAGCCAGACCGCGATCCCCAGCGCCATCAGCAGGTAGCCGACCATCCGGTGCATGAACTGCACCAGCCCGGCGTCCTCGAAGAAATTGCGCCAGATCGGGGTGATCGAGAACGGATCGGGCGGCAGGAAACCGTCGCCCATCAGCGGCCAGGTCGGAAACGCCCGGCCGGCGTCGATGCCGGCGACCAGCGCCCCGAGCAGGATCTGCAGGAACGTCATGTGCATCAGCCCGGTGGTGCCGGCGAACAGCTTGCGCTCACCGGCGCGCCGGGCCTGCAACAGCTCGGCTTCGCGGCGTCCGAGCCGCAGGATGAACCAGGCAATCAACCCGAGGATCACGAAGGCCGTGCCGAGGTGTGTGGCCAGCCTGTAGGAGGCGACGGTCACCATGCCGTCGGCCAGCCCGCTGTGCACCATCCACCAGTCGATCGCGCCTTGGAGGCCGATCAGCGCGCCGACGCCGAACAGCCGCCCGGTCCAGCCGGCCGGAATCCGGCGCAGCGCCAGAAACCCGAGGAACCCCACCGCCCAGACCAGGCCGATGGTGCGGCCAAGCTGCCGATGGCCCCATTCCCACCAGTAGATCGTCTTGAACTCGGACAGCGCCATGCCGGTGTTCATCAGCTCGTATTGCGGGCTGGCCTGGTAGGCGGCGAATTCGCTGTCCCAATCTGCGGCGGTCATCGGCGGCAGCGCCCCGGTGACCGGCTTCCACTCGGTGATCGACAGGCCGGAATCGGTCAGCCGGGTCATCCCGCCGACCACGACGATCGCGACCACCAGTACGAACAGCAGCCCGAGCCAGATCCGGATCGCACGGCGCGCGTCCGGCCGGCCACGGTCGATGCCGCCGGGCTTTGCCACGGGTTTTTCGGCCGTGGCGACTTCCTCGAAGATGGAGCGTGTGGGGCGGGCCATGTCGCAGTTCCTTGTGATCGCGGCACGCACCCTAGGTCCGCACCAGACGGGCGGCAAGCGCGGGCCAATTTCCTTGCAAGGAAATTGCAATTCTCTTGCAAGAGAATTGGCCGGATCGCCTGTCGCGGATCGGGATCTAGAGCGTCAGCCCTTGTCCTTCCAGCGGACCATCTGTCGCATCATCCCGTGCAGGATCTGCACGTCGGACCGGGTCAGCGGCATCCGGCTCCACAGGTTGCGCAGGCTCATCTTCATATGCGCCGCCTTGTGCTCGGGGAAGAAGAACCCGGCCTCGTCGAGCCGGTCCTCGTAATGCTTCGCGAGATGCTCGACCTCGTGGCCCTGGGCCCATTCGGCGCCGGCCATCTCGACCCTGTGGGCCTCGGTCTCGGTACTGGCGCGGCGCCATTCATAGGCCATCAGCAGCACGCATTGCCCGAGGTTGAGCGAGGCGAACTCGGGGTTCACCGGCACCGAGACGATGGCGTTGGCGCGGGCGATGTCGTCGTTCTCCATGCCAGCGCGCTCGGGGCCGAACATCACCGCGACCTTCTGGCCCTCGGCGATGCGTCGCGCCGCGTCCTGCATCGCCGCTTCCGGAGTCATCACCGGCTTGGTCAGGCCGCGCGGCCGCGCCGTGGTCGCGTAGACGAAGCTGCAGTCGGCAACGGCTCCGGCCGTGTCCTCGGCCAGCATCGCCTGGTCCAGCAGCCGCCCGGCGCCGGAGGCCAGCGCCACCGCGCGATCCTGAGGCCAGCCGTCGCGTGGCGCCACCACCCGCATCCGGTCGAGGCCGAAGTTCCACATCGCCCGCGCCGCGGCGCCGATGTTCTCGCCCATCTGCGGGCGGATCAGGACGAAGGCGGGCTGCGGCGTTGGCTGTGACATGACGGTCCGGTCTTTGCTGGGGATCGCGCGCCGTGTAGCCTTGGCCGCGGCGCGAGACAAGCGCGGCGCCCGAACGGAGGACCAGTATGGCGCATGACGAGGGCCTGGCGGAGATGATGCGCGACGATCTTGCGGAGCAGCCCGGCATCACCGAGCGCCGGATGTTCGGCGGGCTCGCCTTCATGCTGCACGGCCACATGGTCTGCGGCGTGCACCGCGACGGCGCGATGTTCCGGGTCGGCAAGCCGCGCGAGGCCGAGGCCCGCGCGATCCCCGGCACCGGTCCGATGAAGTTCACCGGCCGACCGATGGGCGGCATGGTCGCGGCAGACGCCGAGGCGATGGCCGACGACCACCGGAGGCAACGTCTGCTGGCGCTGGCGCTGGCCAATGCGGCGTCGCTGCCGCCGAAGTAGCCAAGCCCCGCGAAGCCGGATATAGGGCGGTCTCGAAGCAGGAGAGACCCATGACCGACACCCGCGAAGCGCCGCAGATCTACCTCGTCACCCCGCCGGAATTCGAGCTGTCGGAATTTCCCGACCGGCTCGCCGCCTGCCTCGACGCGGTGCCGGTCGGCTGCGTCCGGCTCGGCCTCGCCACCCGCGACGAAGACCGGATCGCCCGCGCCGCCGACGCGCTGCGCGAGATCACCCATGCGCGCGACGTGGCGCTGGTGATCGACACCCATCTCAAGCTGGTCGAGCGGCTCGGCCTCGACGGGGTGCATCTGACCGACGGCTCGCGTTCGGTGCGGGCCACCCGCAAGGAGCTGGGCGACGACGCGATCGTCGGCACCTTCTGCGGCACCTCGCGGCACGACGGCATGACCGCCGGCGAGCTGGGCGCCGATTACGTCAGCTTCGGCCCGGTCGGCGCCACGCCGCTCGGCAACGGCCAGCAGGTCGAGTTCGAACTGTTCGAATGGTGGTCGCAGATGATCGAGGTGCCGATCGTCGCCGAGGGCGCTCTCGACGACGCGCTGATCCGCAAGCTGGCGCCGCACACCGATTTCTTCGGCATCGGCGACGAGATCTGGCGCGAGACCGACGCCGCCGCGGCGCTGGCGCGCTTCGCCGCGGCGATGGCCGGCTAGGGTCCCGGTCTAGGCCGGGTCCGCCTCGATCACCCCGGCCTCGACCAACCCGCGGCGCACCGCGGTTTCAAGCTGCCGCGCCAGCGCCTTGCGGTCGGGATGGGCACCGACCGACACCGGGATGTGATACATCACGGTGACCGATCCGTGCCGCGGCGCCGACAGCATCCGCAGCATGTGCGGCCCGAACGACATGTCGCCCCACCAGCCGTAGAACCGCTTGTTGGCGCCCTCGGGCGCCCGGTAGACCAGGCTCACCGGCTGGATCTCGAGGTCGGCCAGCTCGGGCGTCAGGAAGGCCGCGAACAGCGTCGGCTTGAACGGCAGCACCCGCAGACCGTCGCTCGAGGTGCCTTCGGGGAACACCGCGATCCGGTCGCCGGCGGCCAACCGGGCGCGCAGCTGCGCCACCTGGGCCGAGGCCTCGCGGCGTTCGCGCTTGATGAAGATGGTGCCGTTGGCGCGCGCCATCCAGCCGATCCCGGGCCAGGATGCGACCTCTTCCTTCGAGATGAAATAGACCGGCGCCGGCGCATTCAGCGCCAGGATGTCGAGCCAGGACGAATGGTTGGCGACGACCGCGCCATGCGCCGTCATCGGCGTGCCCTCGACCCGGAACCGCAGCCCCATGATCGCGAGCGCGCCGCGGCTGACCCATTGGCTGATCCGCGGCGAGGCCGGCCGCCGCAGCCCAAACAGCGGCTTCTCGATTGCGCGCAGCAGCAGCAGCACCGCGATGCCCGACAGCACGAACAGCACCAGCGGCACGCCGCGGGCGGCGATCCGCAGCCAGCCGGCAAGCCCGGGCTTCGGCTCGGGCATCGGGTCGGCGCCATGCCAGGTCAGGCGCCGGGTTTCGGGTGCAGGTTGATCGGTCATGCGACGCCACGTCCTTGATATATTGTCTTTTGTCTTGCAGTCATCCGCTCGATGTCGAGCACCATGCAGACGTCGACGGTGTTGAAGGCGCGGTCGACGAAGGCGCCCTCGCCGACCTGGCCGCCAAGCCGCAGATAGGCCTTGATCAGCGCCGGCATCGCCCGGATTGCCGCCGGCCTGTCGATCTTGTCGGCCGGCACGAGATCCATGCTCTGGGCGTCGCGACTGCGCACCCGCAGCGCCGGCGCCGCGAGGTAATCGTGGTGCAGCAGCGACAGGGGCGCGGCCAGCGCCGCCGGATCGGTGCCGCGAAACGACGCGGTGCCGAACAGCACCTCGATCCGGTGCCGCGCGACGTAGTCGGCCAACCCCTGCCACAGGTGGAACATCGCCGAGCCGCCGCGATAGTCCGGGTGCAGGCAGGACCGGCCCAGCTCCAGCAGGCGCCGGCCGCTGGCGCGCAGCGGCGTCAGATCGTATTCGTCATCGGTGTAGAACTGGCCGATCCGCGCGGCGGCGTCGCTGCGCAGCAGCCGGTACAGCCCGACCACGCGGTCCTCTTCGGGCCGCGCCGCGTCGATCAGCAGCAGGTGGTCGGCGACCGCGTCGAACCGGTCGCGCTCGCGGCCGGCGGCGTGGTCGACCATGGCGCCGTCGCCGCCCAGCTCGGTCACGAAGATCCGGTAGCGCAGCCGTTCGGCGGCGACGATTTCGGCCGGCGTTTCGGCCAACCTGACGGTCAGAGCGGGTCCGGCCGCGATCATCTGCGGCGGCCTCTGGCTTGCGGCGTCGTCATGCGAGAGGGGTCCGGTCTGTCGGGGAACTCGGCCCGGGTTCTATTGCCGGACCGGCCGCTTGGCAACCGCGCGATCCGGCGGTGCACGTTCGGATTGACTAAGTTAAATCAATCGCTACCCTTAGTTGCAAAGGCGTCAGAAGGAGACGATGATGAGCGCAACCCGCGACCCATCGATCACCACCTTGCCCTGCTCGCGGAAGTTCACCGTGATCCGGCCGTCGATGTTCGATTGCACCTGGCCGTCGCCCCAATCGGGCTGGTCGGGATGCCGCACCACCATGCCGGGGCTAAGGATCGCGTTCAGATCGGACATGATGTTTCCTCTTGGCGCGGCCGGCGCGGTGCCGTCATGACCCGCAATCCCGACCTCGGCGCGTTGATCGGTTCGCGCATCTGCCACGACCTTATCAGCCCGCTGGGCGCGATCGGCAACGGGGTCGAACTGCTGTCGATGTCGGCGCCGCAAAGCCCCGAGATGACGTTGGTTCTGCAAAGCGTCGAAAACGCCAATGCCCGGATCAGGTTCTTCCGCATCGCCTACGGCGCGCCGGCGCCGCAGCAGCGGCTTGGCCGCTCGGATATCGTCACCGCGCTGGCAGCGGCGGTCGGCGGCGGAAGGCTGAGCCTGTTCTGGCAGGCCGAGGGCGACCAGCCGCGCGACGAGGTGCGGATCGCCTTCCTGCTGCTGCAATGCCTGGAATCGGCGCTGCCGCATGGCGGCGAGATCGAGATCGGCCGGCGCGGCGCGGGCTGGGTCGTGACCGCCGCATCCGAACGGTTGCGCGTCGAACCCGAACTGTGGGACGCGCTGACGACGCCCGAAACGCTGCCGCAGCTTGCCGCGGCCCAGGTCCAGTTCGCGCTGTTGCCGATCGCGCTCGAACAGGCTGGCCGCAGCCTCGAGATCGACCGCGCGGCGGATCGGGTCACCGCGCGGTTCTGACATCCCGCTAGCTGCGGATCGCGCCGTCGCCGACCACCAGGTATTTGAAGCTGGTCAGCTGCTCGGCGCCGACCGGGCCACGCGCGTGCATCTTGCCGGTGGCGATGCCGATCTCGGCGCCCATGCCGAATTCGCCACCATCGGCGAACTGGGTCGAGGCGTTGTGCACCAGGATCGCCGAATCGATGCGCTCGAAGAAGCGATCGGCGACCGCCTGGTCCTCGGTCAGTACTGCGTCGGTGTGGTTCGAACTGTGGGTGCGAATATGGCCGATCGCGCCGTCGACGTCGTCGACCAGCTTGGCGGCGATGTCCATATCGAGATATTCGCGGCCCCAGTCGTCCTCGGTCGCCGGGATCGTGCCCTCGATGTCCTGGAACTCGGGGGCAGCGTGCACCCTCACGCCGGCTGCGACCAGCGCCGAGACGATGTCGCGGCCGAGGCCGTCCTTCAGGTCGCGGTGCACCAGCAGGCATTCGGCGGCGCCGCAGATCCCGGTGCGCCGGGTCTTGGCGTTGAGAACGACCTCGAGCGCCTTCTTCGGATCGGCGGCCTTGTCGACGTAGATGTGCACGATGCCCTCGAGATGGGCGAACACCGGCACCCGCGCCTCGCGCTGCACCAGCCCGACCAGCCCCTTGCCGCCACGCGGCACGATGACGTCGATATGGTCGGTCATCTTCAGCATCTCGGAGACCGCGGCGCGGTCGCGCGTCGGCACCAGCTGGATCGAATCTTCAGGCAGACCAGCATGTTGCAGGCCGGACTTCAGGCAATCATGCAGCAAAGACGACGAATGGAAGCTTTCCGAACCGCCGCGCAGGATGACCGCGTTGCCGGCCTTTAGGCACAGCGCGCCGGCGTCGGCGGTGACGTTGGGCCGGCTTTCGTAGATCACCCCGACCACGCCCAGCGGCGTCCGCACCCGGCGGATGTTGAGCCCCGACGGCATGTCCCATTCGGTCAGCACCGCGCCCACCGGATCGTCCTGCGCCGCGACCGCGCGCAATCCGCCGGCGATCGCCTCGATCCGCTCGTCGTCGAGCCGCAGCCGATCCATCATCGCGGGGCTGATGCCCTTCTCGGTGGCGAAGACCTCGTCCTTGGCGTTCGCGGCCTTGATCTCGTCGCGGCGCCGCAGCACCTCGTCGGCGGCATGGGTCAGCGCCGCCTGCTTGGCGTCGGCGGAGGCGAAGGCCAGCTCGGCCGCGGCGGCGCGGGCGCGGCGGCCGATGTCGGTCATCAGCGCCGGGATGTCGGTGGTGTCAGTCATGCGGGGCCCCTTTCGGAAGCGTCGGATTTGCGTATTTGAAGAACAAAGTAGCGCGGTTTCTCAGACGACCATGTCGTCGCGATGCACCAGGGATGCGCGGCCCTTGAACCCCAGCACGGCCTCGATGTTGTCGCTTTGATGGCCGCGCAGCTTGCGCGCTTCCTCCGCGGTGTAGCGGGTCAGGCCGAAGCCGACGCGGATGCCGTCGGGCCCGGTGATCGCCACCGGATCGCCGCGGCCGAAACGGCCGGTGACGCCGGTCACGCCGGCGGGCAGCAGGCTGTTGCCTTCGGCCAGCGCCCGGGCGGCGCCGGCGTCGATCCGGATCTCGCCCTTCGGCTTCATCGCCGAAATCCAGTTCTTGCGCGCCGACATCGGATCGGACTGCGCGTTGAACCAGGTGACGGCGGCGCCGTCTTCCAGGGTTCTCAGCGGGTTCATCGGCGAGCCCAGGGTGATCGCCATGGCGCAGCCGGCTTCGGTCGCGACCTTGGCGGCGAGCAGCTTGGTGATCATCCCGCCCTTTGAGAGACCGGAGACGCCGAGCCCGGCCATCGCCTGGATCTCTGGGGTGATCTCGTCGATCTCGTCGTAGCGCTTCGCCTCGGGGTCGACATGCGGGTTGCCGTTGTAGAACCCGTCGACATCCGACAGCAGGATCAGCTGATCGGCGCCGACCGTCACCGCGACATGCGCCGCCAGCCGGTCGTTGTCGCCGTAGCGGATTTCGTCGGTGGCGATGGTGTCGTTCTCGTTGACGATCGGGATCGCGCCGAGCGTCAGCAGCGTGTCGAGCGTCGCGCGGCTGTTGAGATAGCGCCGGCGGTTCGAGGAATCGTCAAGCGTGACAAGCACTTGCGCGGTGACCCTGCCATGCGGCGCGAAGGCGTCCTCGTAGGCTCTTGCCAGCCGGATCTGGCCGACCGCAGCGGCCGCCTGCGACTGCTCGACGTTCAGCTCGCCTTCCGGCAGGTGCAGCACCCGGCGTCCCAGCGCGATCGAGCCCGACGACACCAGCGTCACGTCGGTGCCGCGCTCGCGCAGCGCCGCCACGTCTTCGGCCATACTGCGCAGCCAATCGGCCTTCAGCGTTCCGGTCTCGCGGTCGACCAGCAGCGCCGAGCCGATCTTCACGACCAGCCGTTTGGCGTCTTTCAGGGTTGCCATGTTTCGTCTTCCTCCTGCGGTGTTGTGCGGTGGCGCAGGCGGTCCGCATCGATCCTGGCGCGCAGCGCGCGCAGGACCTCGGTCACGCCTTCGCCGGTCACGCCGGACATCAGGAGCACCTCGCCGCCGCTCTCGGCGGCGAGTTCCTCGGCCAGGAAGGCCCGCTCCTCATCGTCCAGCGCGTCGATCTTGTTCAATACGGTGATCCTCGGCTTCTCGGCCAAACCCCCGCCATAGGCTTCGAGTTCACCGATGATCGTGCGGTAATCGACCATCGGGTCGCCCGAGGTGCCGTCGACCAGGTGCAACAGCACCGCGCAACGCTCCACATGGCCAAGGAAAAGGTCGCCGAGGCCGCGGCCTTCGGAGGCGCCTTCGATCAGCCCGGGAATGTCCGCCACGACGAATTCGACGTTGTCGACGCCGACCACGCCGAGGTTCGGAGCCAGCGTGGTGAACGGGTAGTCGGCGATCTTCGGGCGCGCGTTCGAGGTGGCGGCGAGGAAGGTCGACTTGCCGGCGTTGGGCAGGCCCAGCAGCCCGGCGTCGGCGATCAGCTTGAGCCGCAGCCAGATCGCCCGTTCGACCCCGGGCTGGCCCGGATTCGCGCGGCGTGGCGACTGGTTGGTGGCCGACTTGAAATGCAGGTTGCCCCAGCCGCCGTTGCCACCGCGCGCCAGCACCACGCGCTGGCCGGGTTCGGTCAGGTCGGCGATCGGCGTCTCTTCGTCCTCTTCGAGGATCTCGGTGCCGACCGGCACCTTGAGGATGATGTCGGGGCCGGTGGCGCCGGTGCGCTGGCTGCCCTGGCCCGGGCGGCCGTTCTCGGCGAAGAAATGCTGCTGGTAGCGGAAGTCGATCAGCGTGTTCAGCCCTTCGACCGCCTCAGCGATCACGTCGCCGCCATTGCCGCCATCGCCGCCGTTCGGGCCACCGTATTCGATGAACTTCTCGCGTCGGAACGACACGCAGCCGCCACCACCGGCGCCGGAACGGATGTAGACCTTGGCAAGATCGAGAAATTTCATGTACGGCGCCTTTCGCGGATAAGTGCGTGAGGTAGCCGATTGCGCGGCGAGCCTCAAGTCTGGCGCGCGCGGAGCCCCTGTTCGCTGGTCCGCGACTCCCAGCGGGTGCGGTCGAGCCGCAGCGTCACATGCGGCATCTCGCGGCCCTGCGCCAGCGACAGGCGCCGGTCGCGGCCGGTGTTCTCGAAGCCGAGCTTGGCCAGCACCCTGGCCGATCCGGCATTGCCTTCGAAATGGCCCGCGACCACGCTTTCGGCCGCGGTCTCGGCGAAGTGCCGATCGAGCAGCGCCGCCGCGGCCTCGGTGGCGTAGCCGCGGCCCCAGTGCGGCCGGGCCAGCCAGTAACCGATCTCGTCTTCGATGCCGATCACGCCGATGAACCCGCCGCTGGCGGCGTCCCGGATCGCGTGGGACGCGATCCGCCCGGCCTCGACCTCGGCCACGAACCAATCGGCGTCGGCGCGGGTGTAGGGATAGGGCACGCGGCTGAGCCAGCGGCAGATCTCCCAATCGTCGAGTGCCGCCGCGACCTCGGCTGCGTCGGCGCGGCGCAGTGGCGCCAGCCGCAGCCGGGTCGTGGCGATCTCGGCGATCACGGCTTGATCTTCATCGCGTAGGTCCAGGTCGGCGCGGTGGCGCCGCGCGCCACCGAATAGGCCTCGGCGTCGCCCAGGTAGTCGAAGCCGGCGTTGGTCAGAACCCGGGCCGAAACCTGGTTGTCCTGGAACACCTCTGCGAAGATCTGCGCCGCGTCATGCGGGTTGGCGGCGATCAGCGCGCGCAGCGCCTCGGAGGCGAAGCCGGTGTTCCAGAACGCCGGGGCGACCCAGTAGGACACCTCGCTCTGGTTGCGGTCCATCCGGGTCAGCGTCACCAGCCCCAGCACCTCGGCCAGCGCGTTGGCCGAGCCGTCGATGACCCAGACGTCTTCGGTCCGGTCCGGGCGCTGCGCCCGTTCGATCAGCTGGGCGATGGCGCCGGGCGGCAGCGGATGCGGGATCGTGCGGGTGCCGCGGGCGACGCGGGGGTCGGCGGCGTAATGCGCGATCAACCCTTCGTCGGAGCGCCGCAGCGGCCGCAGCACGAAGCGCTCGGCGCTGATCTCCGGCTGGGCTTCGACGACGCTGGTTTCGTTGCTGTTCATGGGATGCCTCCTCCGCTTCCCGTACTGCCTCGCACGGCCGATTCTGCGTCGGCCGTGTGTTCTAAACGCGAACGGGGGACCGGCGCCCGCCGATCCCCCGCTGCCGTCGTCTAGAGCTGCGGCGTTATTCCGCGGCTTCGGCCACCGGCAGGACCGAGATGAAGGTCCGGCCCTTGAGGCCCTTGCGGAAGCTCACCTGACCTTCGACGGTCGCGAAGATGGTGTGGTCGCGGCCCATGCCGACGCCGGCGCCCGGCCACATCTTGGTGCCACGCTGGCGCATGATGATGTTGCCCGGGATCACGGCTTCGCCGCCGAACTTCTTGACGCCAAGACGGCGTCCGGCGCTGTCGCGCCCGTTGCGGGAGGAGCCGCCTGCTTTTTT
>JBFGEI010000071.1:0-12463 GCA_041580155.1 Limimaricola sp. | reverse complement strand
GCCGCTGACCGACATCCTGACCGCGACCGAAAACCTGCGCCACGCGATCTCGATCCCGCGGGCGATCCGGGCGGTCGGTAACCGGATCGAAGGCTCGGGCACCTATGTTGCGGCGCTGATCCGTATCCGCGAGGAGCAAAAGCTGTACCAGATGCTCGAGTCCAGCATCGACCTGGAAGAGGACACGCTGTTTCGCACCTCGGTGGCGCTGCCCGCGAACCTGATCGAAGGCAATTACACGGTGCGGATCTTCCTGACCCGGAACCGCCAGGTGATCGACAGCTACGAGACGGTGATCGGGGTGCAGAAGGTCGGGGTCGAACGCTGGCTGTTCAACCTTTCGAGGCAACAGCCGGTGATCTATGGCATGCTGTCGCTGGTGATCGCGATCGCTGCCGGCTGGGGTGCCTCTGCCGGCTTCGCGGCGCTACGTCGCTGATGCGCTGCTAAAATTCGCCACACTGGCCGGGTTTCGACGGCCCCGTGTCGTGCTACCATAGGTTGAATCGCGGGGATTTGCTCTGGGAGGGACGAGGCTATGACCCATGACTGGGTATTCGAGGTGCTGGCAGATCTCGAGAGCTACGCGCTGCACAACGACCTGCCGGGGCTGGCCGAGCGGCTGTCCGAGGCGGCCCGAACCGCGGCCTACGAGATGGCCGAAGACCGCACCGCCCCGACCGAGCGCCCGCGCCGGCCCGCCGCCGGGGCCGACACACGTCCGGGCGACTGACCCGGGCAGCGCCCGCGGCCGCACAACCGCGCGGCAAGCGCACTGGCACCGGCCGCCCGGCCCGGATAGGGTCGCGCCATGACCCTTCCTGCCCTGACGTTTTCCTCCGACCAGGCCGAAGCCTGGGATGCCGTGGCGCAGCTGCTGAGCCAATCCGGCGTGCATCTCGACAGCGACCGGCTGATGTCGCCGCCCGCCTCGGACACCCGGAGCGTGCTGGCGATCGTCGGCAAGGCCGGGTCGGGCAAGACCCTGCTGCTGGCCGAGCTGACCCGCGCGCTGAAGGCGGCCGGCGTCGACATCGTCTCGGGCGATTGGGAGGGCCGCAAGCGCAAGGACCGGCGCACGCTGGCGATCCTGGCGCCGACCAACAAGGCCGCCAGCGTGCTGCGCAATCGCGGCGTGCCGGCGACCACGATCCACCGGATTCTCTACACCCCGGTCTACGACCCGGAGTTCGAGAAGGTCGCCGAATGGCTGGCCGGCCAGGGCGAGAGGCCGAACATCGAGGGGCTGTCGCCCGAGGCGCTCGACCGCGCCGCGGAGTCGTTCGGCAAGCATGAATCGGTGCCCGCGGCGCTGGCCGCCGCCGGGCTGCGCGGCTCGGACTTCATCACCGGCTGGAAGCGCCGCGAGGAACCTCTCGACATCGGCTTCATCGACGAAAGCTCGATGCTCGACGAACGCCAGATGCAGGACCTGCAGGAGATCTTCCCGACGCTGGTGCTGTTCGGCGATCCGGCGCAGCTGCCGCCGGTGCAGGCCTCCGGCGACATGGTGTTCGAGACCCTGCCCGAGGACCGCAAGCGGGTTCTGCACCGGATCCACCGGCAGGACGCCGACAACCCGATCCTCGACCTGGCGCATGCGCTGGCCGATCCGCAGGTCGATTTCTACGCCTTCGAGCGCCTGGTGCAGGAGGCCGCGGCCCGCGACGAGAGGGTGGTGCTGGCCAAGCGGGTCGAGGCCGAGCTGATGGCGCGCAGCCCGGTGCTGGTCTGGCGCAACGCCACGCGGATCCGGCTGATCCACGCGTTCCGCGCCGCCTATGGCGCGCCGGTCGACGACCTGCTGCCCGGCGAGCCACTGATCTGCGACGGCATCGAACTGCCGCTGAAACACCGCAAGAAGCGGCTCGATCTCGAGGCGCGCGGCCTGATCAAGGGCGCGCAGGTCATCTACATGGGACCGGGCCGCAAGCCGGGATTCTCGCGGCTGCACGTGATCGGCGCGCCGGAGCCGCAGCTCTCGGCCGCCTCGATCGTGCGGATCGAGCAGGAGGGCGACGCCGAGCCGTTCATCCCCTACGCGGCGCGGATGGGCGCGACCTTCCTGCACGGCGCCGCGGTGACGATCCACAAGGCGCAGGGATCGCAATGGGACACCGTCCAGGTGTTCGCGCCGGACATCGAGATCGCGTCGCGGATGGGCCGGGTCGAGGCCGGGCAGCCGCTGTGGAAGCGGCTGGCCTATGTCGCGATCACTCGCGCCGAGCGCGAGCTGCGCTGGGTGGTCCGCGCGATGCTTGCCAAGCCCGGCAACGCGCTGGGAATCGACGACCTGACGGTGGCGCCGGCGCCGCTGGAACTGAGCGCGGAGGAGACCGCCCCATGAAGACCGCGATCGTCACCGGAGCCTCGAGCGGCATCGGGCTTGCCGTCGCCGAGAAGCTGCTGAAGCACGGCTGGCGGGTAGGGCTGATCGCCCGTCGGGGCGACAAGCTGCGCGCGCTGGCACGGCACCACGAGGCGGCGATCGCCCTGCCCTGCGACGTGACACAGGACATCGAAGTCGCCGACGCCTTCAGCCAGTTCGCGCGCAGCGCCGGCCGGCTCGACCTGCTGTTCAACAACGCCGGGATCTTCGTGCCGCCGGCGCCGATCGACGAGGTGCCGCTGGCCGATTGGCAGAAATCGGTCGCGGTCAATCTGACCGGCATGTTCCTCTGCGCCCGCGCCGCCTTCGGCCAGATGCGGCGGCAATCGCCGCAGGGTGGCCGGATCATCAACAACGGCTCGGTGTCGGCGCAGGCGCCGCGCGAGGGCGCGGTCTGCTACACCACCACCAAACATGCGGTCACCGGGCTGACCAAGAGCCTGGCGCTGGATGGGCGGCCCTATGACATCGCCTGCGGCCAGATCGACATCGGCAACGCCCGCACCGAGATGATTTCCGAGGTGGAGCGCCGCGAGATCGCGGCCGGCCGCGCCGCGCCGCCGATCATGGAGCTCGACGCCGTGGCCGACGCGGTGCGCCACATGGCCGAACTGCCGCTGTCGGCCAACGTGCTGTTCCAGACCATCATGGCGACGAAAATGCCGCTGGTCGGCCGCGGCTGACCCGGCGCTAGTCGGGCAGAACGGGGGATGGCGCGACCGCCGCGCCCGACGCGAAGTGATGCGCGATCGAGTTGGCATAGAAGCTCAGCAGCGGCCGCGCCTCGGGCAGCGGCATCACCCCATCGCCGCCGATCGTCACCAACCCGCGGCTTCGCAGCATCTTCAGCGCATCGGCGGTGATCCGGGCCGCGTCGCGCCGCGGCAGCGCCAGCCCCCGCGCCTGCAACTCGGTCAGCTGCTCGGCGATCCGGGCTTCGATCTGCGCCACGCTCAGCGGCGCCTCGGCCAGCAGCAGCCGCGCCAGCATCGGCACCGGCACCACCGGCACCACCCGCGCCACCCGCTCCATCAGCTCGTTCGCGACGGCTTGGGTGGCGTCGACGTCACCGGCGCGCCCCGCAAGGAACTCGGCCAGCGACAGCGGGTCGCCGAAGCCGACCGAGGCCGTCCCGAAGCCTTTGAACTGTCCGGTCAGGCGCCGGCACAGGTGCTTGAACCCGGCGCCGAGCATGCGCGACGGCGGCACCCGGAACCGTCGGTTCTTCGCCGCCGCCGCCCGGACCAGCACCCGGTCCTCGAGCACCCGGTCGTAGTTCAGCGCCACCGGCACGAAGATCACGTCGCGGCCGCCGGGCTTGTGGTCCTCGACGATATGGCCGATCAGCCCCAGCTTTGCCGGCGCGATGCGGCCGGTCAGGCTCAGCCCGCCCTCGGGGAAGATCGCCTGGGTCACGCCGCCGGCGGTCGCCATCTGCACGTAGCGCTGCAGCACCCGGCGATAGAGCTGGCCGCGATGCCGGCGCCGGATGAAGAACGCGCCCATCGCCCGGATGATCGGCGACAGCGGCCAGATCCGCGCCCATTCGCCGACCGCGTAAGACAGCGCCGAGGTCCGCGCCGCCAGCCATGTCACCAACACGTAATCCATGTTCGACCGGTGGTTCATCACGAAGACCACCGCCGCATCCGGGTCGATCGCGTCGAGCCGGGCCCGGTCGAAGGCACCCAGCCGGATCTGGTAGAATGCCCGGCTGAGCCACTTCGCAAGCCGCGTGCCGATGGTGAAATAGGCGGTCGCCGAAAACGACGGCACGATCTCGCGGGCGTAGTCGCGGGCCAGTTCGAAGCCGACGTTCTCGGGCACCTTGTTGTCGCGGGCGTGCTCGACGATCGCCTCGGCGACCATCGGGTCGTAGATCAGCCGCTGGATCATGTCGTGACGGCGGGCCAGCTTGAACGGTTCGATCGGCCGCGCCAGCCTGGTGTTGAGCCGCGCCACCGCCCGCTCCATCCGCTTGCGGAAGAACCAGCGCACCGACGGGAACAGGAAATGCGACGCGAAGGTCACCGCCGCGAACAGCAGGATCAGCACGAGCAGCCAGAGCGGCAGGATCACGGGTTGGAACATGGCCGGACACTGCCAGCAAACCGCGGCCGAGGGTAGTTCCGACGCGCCCGAATCCCGGGCCCGGTGCGGCGGCGATGCCGCGGCGACACGCCCGGGCGGGGCGCCCTGCCCCGCGCTACTGGACTAAGACCCGGGTGCATCGCATCATCGCACCCCGCGGCGCGAAATTGCGCCGCGCTTTCCGGAGCATCGCGGTCCGGTGTCACGGCCGTGCCAGTCTCGTCTGCATGGCTCTCATCCTTGTGCTGGCTGGACCCGTATCATGACCCAACCTACCGACCGACCCTGGCAGTTCCGCAGCCACGCCGAGCGCAGCAGCGTCGGCGCCGGCAACGCACAGCTGCGCGACGAGCTGGCGCGCGGCGAGACCGGGCTGTCGATCAGCTTCGACCTGCCGACCCAGACCGGCTACGACAGCGATCACCCGCTGGCCCGTGCCGAATTCGGCCAGGCCGGGGTGCCGATCTGCCATCTTGGCGACATGCGGGCGCTGTTCGACGGGTTGCCGCTCGACCGGATCGACGCGGCGCTGACGATCAACGCCACCGCGCCCTGGCTGCTGGCGGTCTACGTCGCCCTGGCCGAGGAGCGCGGCTTCGATCCCGGCCAGCTGCGCGGCAGTGTGCAGAACGACATGATCAAGGAATACCTGAGCCGCGGCACCTATATCTGCCCGCCCGAGCCGTCGCTCGGCATGGCCACCGACCTGGCCGCCTGGACCCGGCAGCGGATGCCGCGCTGGACCCCGGTCAACATCTGCTCCTACCATCTGCAGGAGGCCGGGGCGACGCCGGAGCAGGAGCTTGGCTTTGCGCTGGCCTCGGCGATAGCCCTGCTCGACGATCTGCGCCGCAAGGTGAAACCCGAGCATTTTCCCGAAATTGTCGGCCAGGTCACATTCTTCGTGAGCGCCGGGCTGCGTTTCGTGACCGAGCTTTGCAAGATGCGCGCATTTGTTGAACTTTGGGACGAAATCTGCCGTGACCGCTACGGCATCGAAGACGCGCAATACCGGCGGTTCCGCTACGGCGTCCGGGTCAATTCGCTGGGGTTGACGGCGCAGCAGCCCGAGAACAACGCTTCGCGGATTCTTCTGGAAATGCTCGGGGTGACGCTGTCAAAAAATGCCCGGGCGCTGTCGGTGCAATTGCCGGCCTGGAACGAGGCGCTGGGGCAGCCACAGCCCTGGGATCGGCAATGGTCGATCCGGATGCAGCAGATTCTTGCCCACGAGACCGACCTGCTGGAATACGAGGACATCTTCGACGGAAATCCGGCAATCGAGGCCAAGGTCCATTCGCTGAAACAGGCGGCGCGCGACGAATTGGCGCGGATTGACGCTGCGGGCGGCGCGGTGCAGGCGATCGGCGACATGAAATCGCGGCTGGTCGAGGCCAATGCCGCGCGGATCGCGGCGATCGAAAACAACCAGACCACGGTGGTCGGGGTCAATCGCTGGCAGGGCGGCGCGACCTCGCCGCTGCCGACCGGCCACGACACCGCCGAACCTGTCGACGCGGTCACCGCCGACGACCACCTGCTGCGGCTTGCAGCCTGGCGCGAGACCCGCGACGGCAACGCGGTTCAGAAGGCGCTGCTGGCGCTGCGCGAGGCCGCCAAGCGCCGGATCAACATCATGGGGCCGTCGGTGGCCTGTGCCAAGGCCGGGGTGACCACCGGCGAATGGGCCGCGGTGATGCGCGGCGTGTTCGGCGACTACCGCGCGCCGACCGGGATTGCCGGCACCGCGGTCCCGGACACCGCCGCGTTGCAGGATCTGCGCGCCAGCGTCGATGCCGCCAGCGCCCGGCTTGGTCGTCGGCTGACCTTTCTGGTGGGCAAGCCCGGGCTTGACGGCCATTCGAACGGCGCCGAACAGATAGCCGCGCGCGCCCAGGCCTGCGGCATGGAAGTGCATTACGAAGGCATTCGGCTGACGCCTGATCAGATTGTAAACGCTGCTTTGCGCGAACGGGCGCATGTCATCGGCCTGTCGATCTTTTCCGGATCGCATCTTTCGCTGACCACAGAAATCATCGAGCGGCTTCGGACCGTCGGGCTTGGTCACCTGCCGCTGATCATCGGTGGTATATTCCCGGAAAGCGACATTGCCGAGCTGCGCGCCATCGGCGTCGCAAGAATCTATGCGCCCCGCGATTTCGAATTGAACCGGATCATGCGCGATATCGTTGAACTGGTAGTTCCACTTGACGCGGTGGCAGAATAGCGCCGACGCTGAAAATATTGGCGCGAAAAAATGTACTTTGGTATAATCCCGTTATTATCTTCTGGATAAGCATCGAGACGCGGATTAGCCGCTAGTGAGCACCAATAGGAAAATTCGATGGCACAGGATTTGAACAACATGTCCCGGAAAGAGCTAGAACAGCTCCGCCGGAATATTGACGACGCTTTGTCGACCCTCGCGGATCGCGAGCGCAAGAGCGCGCTCGAGGCCGCCGAACGGGCCGCGGCCGAGCATGGCTATTCGCTTGCCGACCTGACCGGCGCCGCCGGCGCCAAGTCGAAGAAGGGCAAGCCGAAAACTCCGGCGAAGTACCGCAACCCCGAGGATCCGACCCAGACCTGGTCGGGCCGTGGCCGCAAGCCGCGCTGGATCAACGAAGCCGAGGCCGCCGGCCGTCCGATCGCCGACTTCGAGATCTGAGACCTAGCGCGACAGGCGGGCGGACAGCGCTTCGAAGCTGTAGCTCTGCGCGATTTCGCCCGCCTGCGCCTTGTAGAACCCCGGCGCGACCGGCAGGCAGCCGACGCCGCAGATCTGCCGCGCCACCATCGCCCGGCTGTCGATGAACCACAGTCGCCCGCCCGGCGTCGCCACCCAGCCATCGACGTTCAGCGCCCGGTCGCTGAGCATGTCGGTCTCGCTTGGCAATTCATTGAAATACGGCACTTCGAAGCTGCCATGGGTATGGAACGTCGCGATGACGGCGATGTCGCGCGGCAGAAACAGCGGACAGCTGTCGCGGCTGCCCGGCGTCACCTCGCTGGCCACCAGCTTGCCCTTCTGGCTGTAGCCGATGAAGCCGCAATGCTCGCGCCGCTTGTCGAAAGACCGCTGCTGCAAGGGTCGGAACAGCTGCAGCATGAACTCGATCTGGTCACGGCTCTGCGCCGCTACCGGTGGCGGCGCCAGCATCAGCGCCAGGCTGCAGGCGGTGACGAAGCGAGACAGCCGCATTGGCATTCTCCGTGATCGGCCGCTAGAGCGACGATCATAACAACTTCGGAGCATCGAACCAGCATGACGACTCATATCGGGGCAGAGCCCGGCGACATCGCGGAAACCGTGCTGATGCCGGGCGATCCGCTACGCGCGCAATGGGCGGCCGAGACCTTTCTCGAGGATGCGGTCTGCATCAACAAGGTGCGCGGCATGTACGGCTTCACCGGCCGCTGGCGCGGCAACCGGGTGACGATCCAGGGATCGGGCATGGGCATGCCGTCGCTGTCGATCTACGCCAATGAGCTGATCCGCGATTTCGGCGCCAGGACGCTGATCCGGATCGGCTCCTGCGGCGGCATGCAGACCCATGTCGGGATCCGCGACGTGGTGATCGCGATGACCGCCTCGAGCGTCGGCAACCCGTCCCGGGCAATGCTGCGCGAGATCGATTTTGCGCCCTGCGCCGATTGGGGCCTGCTGTGCGCCGCCGAGGCCGCGGCGCGGTCGCGCGGCACCCCGACCCATGTCGGCGGGATCTATTCCTCCGACACTTTCTACGACGAACGCCCCGACCTGCACGAGCAGATGGTCCGACACGGCATCCTCGCGGTCGAGATGGAGACCGCCGAACTCTATACGCTGGCGGCGCGGCACGGCTGTCGGGCGCTGTCGGTGCTGACCGTCAGCGACCACCTGATCACCCACGAGGCGCTGCCCGCAGAGCAGCGCGAGCGCAGCTTCGGCGACATGGTCGAGATCGCGCTGGAAGCCGCCTTCGGCTGACCGTTAAAGCCCGTGCCCGCCGGCGTAGCCGTTGCGGGCCGGGCCAACCCACCCGTCGAGCGCAGCGGGCGCCGGCCGCAGCACCGCCATCCGCAGCGGGTGGCAGGCGGCAGCGTCGCTGGAGTGTTCGGCGCCGCAATCGCCGCCCGGGCAGGCGCTGAGCACCGCCAGCAGGTCGATCTCGGCGAACAGGTCGAGGTGATCGCCGGGCCGCACCGGGCTGGCCTTCATGAAATACCGGCCGGTGTCGCGGGTGAAGCCGGTGCACATGAAGACGTTGAGCACGTCGTGGACATGCCGCTCAGCCTCGGCTGCGGGCAGCCCGGCATGGGCGGCCAGCGCCCGGGTCAGGTTGGAATGGCAGCAGCGGTCGTAATCGGCGCCGCTCAGCAGGTAGTGCGTGTAGGGATCGCAGCGGGTGCCGATCACGTCGTGGACAGACCCGCCATCCGCGTCGATCCCGTACCAGTCCAGGCTGTCGCCGATCACCGTCGCCATCGGCCGCAGATGCGGCAGGCAGGACCAGAGACGGTCGCCCGTCGTGACATGCGTGCCGTGCAGCGCCCGGGTCTTGCCGGAAAAGAACCGCTCGGACAGGTCGTTTTGCGCGAACAGGTTGAGATCGCCGACCTGCGGCCCGCCGATGCATTCGATCCGCAGGACATGTCCGGCGGGGACTTCGATCGCACGGGCGTCGCGCGGCGGCACGGTGATTTCCGCGACCTGCCCTGCCCCGGCGAGCGCCGCCGCGTAGCGCGCCATGTCGGGCGGCGGCAGGCTGTCGTCGGGGTAGACGATCACCGGGGTCGCCGCCCGGCGCGTCTTGGCGTCGGGCGGCGCTTGGGTCATCAGACGGCCCGCTCGACCATCTTGTGCTTGATCGACTGGATCGCCTTGGCCGGGTTCAGGCCCTTGGGGCAGGTCTTGTCGCAGTTCATGATGGTGTGGCAGCGGTACAGCTTGAACGGATCCTCGAGATCGTCGAGCCGCTCGCCGGTTGCCTCGTCGCGGCTGTCGACGATCCAGCGGTAGGCGTGCAGAAGCGCGGCCGGCCCGAGGTAGCGGTCGCCGTTCCACCAGTAGGACGGGCAGGCGGTCGAGCAGGACGCGCACATGATGCATTCGTAAAGACCGTCGAGCTTCTTGCGGTCCTCGATCGACTGGCGCCATTCCTTCGCCGGGGTGTTGGTCTCGGTCTCGAGCCACGGCTTCACGCTGGCGTGCTGCGCGTAGAAATGGGTGAGGTCGGGGATCAGGTCCTTGACCACCGGCATGTGCGGCAGCGGGTAGATCTTGATGTCGCCCTCGACGTCGTCGAGCCCGTAGGTGCAGGCCAGCGTGTTGATGCCGTCGATGTTCATCGCGCAGGAGCCGCAGATGCCTTCGCGGCAGGACCGGCGGAAGGTCAGCGTCGGATCGATCTCGCTCTTGATCTTGATCAGCGCGTCCAGAATCATCGGGCCGCAGGTGTCGGTGTCGACGAAATAGGTGTCGACCCGCGGGTTCTTTCCGTCGTCGGGGTTCCAGCGATAGACCTGCACCTTGCGCAGATTGGTCGCACCCTCGGGGCGCGGCCAGGTCTTGCCATGCGTGATGCGGCTGTTCTTGGGGAGCGTCAGTTGGACCATAGGTCACCTCTATCCTGAAGACCTTGCGGAAGGGCTGTGGCTGTCATGCCGCGGCCCGTTCGTCTTGGAACTGGTTGAGAAATGCGTCGATTTCCGGCCGCGGCAACGACAGCCGGGTGCGCAGCGGCGCCCGCAGCCGCGCCACGAGCGCGCCGGCGGCGATTTCGTCGCGACGGATCACCGGCAGGCCGGAGCTGGCGGCGATTTCGCGGGCCCGGTGATCGACGATCACCGCGATCGAGCGCCGGCCGTAATGCAGCCCGCGGATCGTGCCGTGCAGCCGCGTACCGACCACGTCGACCGGCGCCGCGGCAAGATGGGCGTCGTAGGCCGCGAGGTTGGCGGGCAGAACCCGCACCGCCTCGTGGCCCGGAAGGGTTCTTAGGTAGTCCAGGTCGCGCGGCTGCTGCGGCCAGAACGCGACCTCGGAGTAGACCTCGCGCAGCCCGGCAAGCAGCGCCGCGTCGGTCGGGTCGGCGCGGTGCTTGGTCAGCGTCAGGCAGACCCGCGGTGCCGGCTGCTCGGGCAGCTCGGCGTCGCCGAGACCCCACAGCGTCGGACAGGAGGTCATCGCGGCGCGGCGCCCGGAGGCCTCGACGATGCGCTGCGCCAGCGCATCGCGCACCGAATGTGTGTGGGTCGGCGACAGGATGTGCTGCAGCAGCCGCTTCTGGCGCCAGTCGACCTGGTCGAAGTCGCGGTTGCCGCCAACCCCGAGCAGCACCACCTTGCCGCGCAGAGCCGGCAGGTCGCGCCAGGTCATCCGCCACATGTAGTCCGACCCAAGCCGGAACCGGGCGCTTAAAGCATTGGTGCCAAGCATCAGCACCAGATCGGCCCGCGCCGCCAGCCTGCGGCCCGACAGGCCAAGCCCGTCGTGCCCGGCGGAGGTGGTGACGTAGACCTTGGACAGCAGCGGCGCCAGCGCCCGACGGGCGGCGGCGACGATAATCTCGTCGCCGACGTTGTCGGAGGCGATCGAGGTGTCGATCAGATGGATGTGGCGCGGCGCGGTCACGACACCGCCCTCGCGCGCTGCTTGCGGCCGGTCATCGCAGCACCGGCGGCCGGATCGGCGCGGCCCCGGTCCGGCTGTAGACGCAGCTCTGGTAGACCTCGACCGGGTCGCGGCCGCGCAGGAAATCGCCGGTGACGCCGATCTCGGCCCCGGTCTCGACCCGGCCCGAGGAGTTGGCCCCGACGCTGATCCGCCCGGTCGGGGCCTGCGCGGCGCGCGCGCGATCCTCGCACAGCGCCGCCGCCCGTTCGGGCGTGATCGGCTGTGCGGCACAGGCCGCCAGCAGCGGCAGCAGCGCGAGGATCGCGGCGCGACGCATCAGTAGACCCGCGCCTTCGGCGCGATCTTCTTGAGGTCGATGCCGCCCTGCTCTTCGGTGGTCAGCGGATCGAGATGCACCGGCCGATAGTCCAGCGTGACCTTGTTGCCATCGACCCGCGCCAGCGAATGCTTGCGCCAGTCGGCGTCGTTGCGGTCCGGCCAGTCCTCGTGGGCGTGGGCGCCACGGCTTTCCTTGCGCGCCTCGGCGGCGACGATGGTCGCCAGCGCGTTCGGCATCAGGTTGGCCAGCTCCAGCGTCTCCATCAGGTCCGAGTTCCACACAAGGCTGCGGTCGGTGACCTTGATATCGGCCATCTTGCCGGCCACCGCCTCCATTTTCGCGACGCCTTCGGCGAGCGTCTTGTCGGTGCGGAACACCGCCGCGTCGGACTGCATGGTGCGCTGCATCTCGAGCCGCAGCTCGGCGGTGGGCGTGCCGCCCGAGGCGTGGCGCAGGCCGTCGAACCGGTCGAAGGCCTGCTCGATCGCAGCCTTGGCCGGGGTCTTCACCGAGGTCGAGGGATCGACAACTTCACGCGCCCGGATCGCCGCGGCGCGACCGAACACCACCAGGTCGATCAGCGAGTTCGAGCCAAGCCGGTTGGCGCCGTGGACGCTGGCGCAGCCGGCCTCGCCGACGGCCATCAGCCCGGGGGTGACGGCATCGGGGTTGCTGGAGGTCGGGTTCAGCACCTCGCCCCAGTAGTTGGTCGGAATGCCGCCCATGTTGTAGTGCACCGTCGGCAGCACCGGGATCGGCTCTTTCGTCAGGTCGACCCCGGCGAAGATCCGCGCCGACTCCGAGATGCCGGGCAGACGCTCGGCCAGGGTCTCGGGCGGCAGGTGGTTCAGGTGCAGGTGGATGTGGTCGCCATCCTTGCCGACGCCGCGACCCTCGCGGATCTCCATCGTCATGCAGCGCGACACCACGTCGCGCGACGCCAGATCCTTGTAGGTCGGGGCATAGCGCTCCATGAAGCGCTCGCCCTCGGAGTTGGTCAGGTAGCCGCCCTCGCCGCGTGCGCCCTCGGTGATCAGGCAGCCCG
>JBFGEI010000070.1:0-12655 GCA_041580155.1 Limimaricola sp. | reverse complement strand
TCGAGCCCCGCCACCATGCGCAGCAAGGTCGACTTGCCGCAGCCCGAGGGGCCGACGATGACGATGAATTCACCGTCGGCGATCGACAGATCGATGCCGTGGATCACCTCGGTCTTGCCGAAGTTCTTGCGGATGTCTTGCAGATCGATGGTGGCCATTCATTTCTCGCTGTCGACGAGGCCGCGGATGAACAGCCTCTGCATCAGGATCACCACGACCACCGGCGGCAGCATGGCAAGGATCGCGGTGGCCATGATCACCGGCCAGTCGGCGATGTCGTCGCCCGACGGGAACATCTGCTTGATGCCCATCACCACGGTGTTCATGTCGGGGTCGGTGGTGATCAGCAGCGGCCACAGGTACTGGTTCCAGCCGTAGATGAACAGGATCACGAACAGCGCCGCGATGTTGGTCCGGCTCATCGGCAGCAGGATGTCCCAGAAGAACCGCATCGGCCCGGCGCCGTCGACCCGCGCCGCCTCGGCCAGCTCGTCCGGGACCGTCAGGAAGAACTGGCGGAACAGGAAGGTGGCGGTGGCGCTGGCGATCAGCGGCAGGATCAGCCCGGAATAGCTGTTCAGCAGGCCGAGGTTGGCGGCGACCTCGTAGGTCGGCACGATCCGCACCTCGACCGGAAGCATCAACGTTAGGAAGATGAGCCAGAAGCAGGTGATGCGGCCGGGAAACCGGAAATACACGATCGCGAAGGCCGACAGGATCGAGATCACGATCTTGCCCAGGGCGATCCCGAGCGCCATCACCGCCGAGTTGAACAGCATCCGCGCCACCGGGGCGTTGACCCCCGAGAACAGCGCGTCGCGGTAGTTGTCAAAGAGATGCGGACCAGGCAGCAGCGGCATCGGCGGCCTGGCGATCTCGGGCTGGGTCACGGTGGAGGCGACGAAGGCCAGCCAGATCGGAAAGCAAACCAGCAGCACGCCGGCGATCAGCACCGCATGTGTCAGCCACACCGACACGCCGCGGGCTTCGACCATGCCGTCTCTTGGATAGCGCGCCATCAGTAATGCACCCTGCGTTCGACGACCTTGAACTGGATCACGGTCAGCAGCCCGACCAGCACCAAAAGCACCACCGACTGCGCCGCCGACGACCCCAGGTCCTGGCCGACGAAGCCGTCGGCATAGACCTTGTAGACCAGGATCGTGGTCGATTGCTGCGGCCCGCCGGCGGTGATCGTGTGGATCACCCCGAAGGTCTCGAAGAAGGCGTAGATGATGTTGACCACCAGCAGGAAGAAGGTGATTGGCGACAGCAGCGGCAGCACGATGGTGCGCAGCCGGGTCCAGAACCTCGCGCCGTCGATCGCCGCCGCCTCGATCACCGATTTCGGGATCGCCTGCAGCCCGGCAAGGAAGAACAGGAAGTTGTAGCTGATCCGGCCCCAGGAACTGGCGACTACGACCAGGCCCATCGCCTCGGGGCCGTTCAGCACATGGTTCCAGTCATAGCCGAGCCGGCCGAGATACCAAGACACCACGCCGACCCTGGTGTTGAACATGAACAGCCACAGCACGCCGGCGATCGCAGGCGCCACCGCATAGGGCCAGATCAGGAAGCTGCGGTAGGTGCCGGACCCCTTGATCAGCCGGTCCGCCATCACCGCGAGGATCAGCGCCAGCCCCATCGACAGCGCGGTGACCAGCGTCGAGAACACCGCCGTGGTGACGAAGGCGGCGCGGTAGAACCGGTCGCCGAAAAGGTAGTCGAAATTGCCCAGGCCGACCCATTGCATCGACAGGCCGAACGGGTCGGGGATGAACAGCGACTGCCAGACCGCCTGACCGGCGGGCCAGAAGAAGAACACCGCCGTCACCGCCATCTGCGGCAGGATCAGCAGCGCCGGCAACAGCCAGCCCTTGAAGATCACCCGCTTTTCCATGCCTGCCCACCCGCTGCCCCGAGACCGGTCTTGCCCGACCCGCGTCCCGCCTGTTCATCATTTCACCGGCCCGGTCGTGGCGACCGGGCCGGTGTGCTGGCCGAAGCGGCCGGTGGTCTGCGCGGTCAGCGGCTCGACTGCTCGAACCGGCGCAGCAGCTCGTTGCCGCGCTCGACGGCGCTGTCGAGCGCTTCCTGCGCGGTCTTGTCACCGGACCACACGCCCTCGAGCTCTTCGTCGATCACGGTGCGGACCTGGTCGAAGCTGCCCAGCCGCACGCCCTTGGAGTTGGCGGTCGGCGCCTTGCCGGTCATCTGCTTGATCGCCACGTCGGTGCCGGGGTTCGCGTCGTAGAAGCCTTCGCTCTGGCTTTGTTCGTAGGCGGCGGTGGTTATCGGCAGATAGCCGGTGTTCTGGTGCCAGGCCGACTGGATGTCGGGGGTCGACAGGAACGACAGGAACTGCGCCACGCCCTCGTATTCGGCGTCCGGCTTGCCCTCCATCACCCACAGCGACGCGCCGCCGATGATGGTGTTGAACGGCGCGCCCTCGGCCTCGGCGTAATAGGGCAGCGGCCGGATCTCGAAGTCGAAGGTCGCCTCGGCCTTGACCCCGGCGTAGCCGGCCGAGCTTTCGGTGAACAGCGCGCATTCGCCGCCGCGGAAGTTGGCGCCGCTCTCGTTGCGGCGACCGGCGTAGAGGAACTTGCCGTTCTGCGCCCAGTCGCCGAGCATGCCGATATGCTTGGCCTGCAGCGGACCGTTGAAGCTCAGCTCGGCATCGGTGCCGGCAAAGCCGTTCTCGCTGCTGGCGAAGGGCAGGTCATGATAGGCCGAGAAGCTTTCCAGATGGACCCAGCTTTGCCAGGCGGTGGTGTAGGGGCACGACACCCCGGCCTCGGCCAGCTGGTCGACCACGCCCGAGACGCTCTCCCAGGTCGACAGGTCGACGTCGGGCGCGATGCCGGCCTGCTCCAGCAGGTCGAGGTTCACGTAGAGCACCGGGGTCGACGAGTTGTAGGGCAGCGACAGCATGTTGCCGTCGGTGTCGGTGTAATAGCCCGCCACCGCGGCCAGATAGCCGGCCGGGTCGAATTCGGCACCCGAGTTCTCCATCACCTGGAACACCGGGCGGATCGCGCCCTGCGCGCCCATCATCGTCGCGGTGCCGACCTCGAACACCTGCAGGATGTGCGGCTGCTCGCCGGCGCGGAACGCGGCGATGCCGGCGTTGAGCGCTTCGGAGTAGTTGCCCTTGTGGCTGGCGACGACTTCCCAGTCGTCGGACTGCTCGTTGAACTGCGCGACCTGCTCGTCGAGCAGCTCGCCGAGCCGGCCGGTGAAGGCGTGCCAGAACTGGATTTCGGTCTGCGCGGCGACACCGCCGGCAAGCACGGATGTGGTCGCGGTCAGCGCCGCTAGAGCCTTGAAATTCATCGTCGTCCCCCTGTCGATACCTGGACGCATGCCTCCTCGCACGCGTTTGCAACTATTTGGTGACATCGATTTCGACGATGCAACCCCCACCACGGATCGCCAGCACCGATTCGAGGCGTCCCGCCGGGCAGACTAACACTGGATCGCGGTCACGCCAGAGTGCGCCGGATCGCGGTTGCCCATTTTTCGGGCGCTCCGCGATCCGAAGTGGGCTTGCAATGCCGGCTGGCCACGCCAGTTCGTGCATTGTGGGCCGCCGGGCCGGCGCTTAGGCTGGAACCATGGCAGAGCAACTTCCCCTTATCGTAGGCATCGGCGCGTCGGCCGGTGGCATTCCGGCGCTCGAGGGGCTGTTCGGCGGCCTTCCCGCGGAGTGCGGGCTGAGCTTCGTCATCGTCACCCATCTCAGCCCGGACCGCGAGAGCCTGCTGCACCAGATCGTCGGCCGCTTCACCAAGATGTCGGTGATGGTCGCCCGCGACGGCGTCAGGCTGAAGCCCGGCTGCGTCTACGTGATGCCCGAGGGCGCGGCGTTGGCGATCCACGACGGTCGTCTGCAGCTGATCGACGCCGATGCGTCGCACCGGCAGCGCCGGCCGGTCGACCTGTTCTTCGTCAGCCTCGCCGAGGACCAGCACGAGAACGCCGTTGGCATCGTGCTGTCGGGCGGCGACGGCGACGGCACGCTCGGGGTTGCCGCGATCAAGCAGGCCGGCGGCATCACCCTGGCGCAGGCCTCCGACGGCAGCGCGCCGCTGAACCCCGAGATGCCGGCCAGCGCGATCGCCAGCGGCCAGATCGACTTCGCGGTTCCGGTCGAGCAGATGGGCCCGCTTCTGATGCAGCTGGCGCAGCGGCTGCGCAGCTTCGAAGAGCTGGTCGAGACCGTCCCGGGCGAGTCCGAGCAGTTTCGCGTCCAGGCCGAGATCTCGCGGCTGCTGCGCAGCCAGACCGGGCACGACTTCGCCGGCTACAAGAACCGCACCTTCGTGCGCCGGGTGGCGCGGCGGATGGCGGTGCTGCAGATCGACGGGTTCGACGGCTACCTGCGGCAGCTGCGGCACGACCCGTCTGAGGTGATGAAGCTGTTCCGCGACCTGCTGATCAACGTCACCACCTTCTTCCGCGACCCCGAGGCCTTCGAGGCGCTTGCCGAGAAGGTGATTCCGCGGCTGCTCGAGGGCCGCGGCGCCGATGACTCGGTGCGGGTCTGGGTCGCCGGCTGCGCCACCGGCGAAGAGGTCTATTCGATCGCCATGCTGCTGCGCGAGGCGATGGACGGGATCGACGCCGTGCCGCGGGTGCAGATCTTCGCTACCGACATCGACGAGGAGGCGTTGGCGATCGCCCGCGCCGCGCGCTACCCCGAGGCGCTGCTGAAGGACATGGACCCGGCGCGGATGCGGCGGTTCTTCCATCGCGACGGCGCCTCCTATGTGATCGCCAAGGAGCTGCGCGACATGTGCATCTTCTCGCCGCACAGCGTGATCAGCGATCCGCCGTTCTCGCGGATGGACCTGGTGTCGTGCCGCAACCTGCTGATCTACCTTGGTGTCGCGCTGCAGGACCAGGTGATCCCGACGTTCCAATACGCGTTGAAGCCCGGCGGCTATCTGTTCCTGGGCAATTCCGAGGGCGTCAGCCGCCACGTCAACATGTTCGGGCCGATCGACAAGAAACACCGTATCTTCCAGAGCCGCGGCCGCGCCGGGCACCAGCGGCGGCTGCCGTTGGTGATCGACGACCTGATGCCGCGCAGCCTGTCGACCGGCGAACGGCGCGGCACCGCCGACATCTCGCGCGGGCAGCTGCGCCAGCGGGTCGAGGCGCAGGTTCTCGAGCATCACGCGCCGGCGCATGTGGTGGTGACCCCCGAGGCCGAGATCCTGTATTACTCGGCCAACACCGGGCGGTTTCTCGAAACGCCGCGCGGCGCGCCGAACCGGCAGCTTCTCGACATGGCGCGGCGCGAGCTGCGGCTCGATCTGCGCAGCGCGCTGCGCCAGTCGATCGAAACCCGCGGCCGGGTCTCGCGCCAGGTGCTGCTGGTCGAGACCGGCGGTCAGCCGGGCCGGCTGGTCGACCTGACGGTCGAGCCGCTCGACGGGCACGGCAACGAAGCGCTGTTCCTGATCCTGTTCACCCCGCTGGGCGATCCGCAGGTCGCGGGATCGCAGAACGGCGGCGGGGTGACCGAGAGCGACCTGCTGCGCGCCAGCGAGCGCGAGCTGCGCGACCTGCGCGAGCGGCTGCAATCGACGGTCGAGGAATACGAGACGGCGCTGGAAGAGCTGAAGTCCTCGAACGAAGAGCTGGTGTCGGTCAACGAGGAGGCGCAATCGAGCAACGAGGAGCTCGAGGCGTCGAAGGAAGAGATGCAGTCGCTCAACGAAGAGCTGACCACGATCAACGCCGAGCTGACGGTCAGCGTCGAGGATCTCGACCGGGCGCATACCGACCTGCGCAACCTCTACGCCGCGACGCAGATCGCGTCGGTGTTTCTCGACGACCAGCTGGTGGTGCGCAACTTCACCCCGGCGGCCTCGAGCTTCTTCAACCTGCGCGATGCCGACATCGGCCGGCCGCTGACCGATCTGGCCAGCACGCTCGATTACCCCGAGCTGCACCGCCACGTCGACCAGGTGTTCAGAACCGGCAAACTGGTCGAGCACCGGTTGATGCCGGGGGGCGACCTTCGACATTACCTGGTTCGGGTCGGGCCGTATCGCGACCGCGACGAACAGACCCGCGGCGTGGTGATCACCATCGTCGACGTCAGCACCCTGGCCCGGGCCGAGGAACAGCAGCGGCTGCTGATCGCCGAGCTGAACCACCGGGTGAAGAACATGCTCGCCGTGGTGATCAGCATCACCAACAGCACGCTGCGCAAGTCGCCGTCGCCCGCGGCGTTCGCCGAGACGCTGTCGGGCCGGCTGCACGGTCTGGCGCGGGCCTATTCGCTGCTGTCGGAATCCGACTGGACCGAAGTGTCGCTCAGCGATCTGGTCGCCGCCGAGACCCGGACCTACGGCCCGGCGCGGCTGCGGTCGCAGGGGCCGGTGGTCGGGGTCGGGCCGGACAAGGCGCTGGCGCTGGGGCTGATCATTCACGAGCTGGCCTCGAACGCCGCGAAATTCGGCGCGCTGACCGACGGTGCCGGTCATGTCGACGTGACCTGGGACCGGAGCGGCGACCTGCTGACGCTGGACTGGCGCGAGCACGGCGGCCCGGCGATCTCGGAGCCGCAGCACAACGGCTTCGGCTTCGTGCTGATCGAAAACCAGGTGCGGCACCAGTTGAAGGGCGAGATCGACCGGTCGTTCGACGCCCAGGGGTTCCGGATGCAGATCAAGTTCCCGATCGACCCGGTCGGGCCGGCCTGACCGGCACCGTGCCCCGACCGGCGGGCCGTTGACGCGACACCGGGGCTGGCGCATTGCCGACGCGCCGGGCAGGGTCGCGGCAGGGCCGGCCAACGGCCGCCGCACCGCCACCACCCCGCGCGAGGAGACGCCGCGATGACCATCGACCGCAAGGGCCCCGAGACCTTCCGCTCGCTGCACCGCCACGGCTTTGTCCGGGTCGCCACCAGCACGCCCCGGGTGCGGCCCGCCGATGTCGGGTTCAACCGCGACGCGGTGATCGAGGAGGCGCGCCGGGCCGACGCGGCGCGGGTCGACCTGGTGGTGTTTCCCGAGCTCTGCGTGTCGTCCTACGCGCTCGACGACCTTCACCTGCAGACCGCGCTGCTCGACGCCGTCGAGGACGCTGTCGCCGCGGTCGCCGCCGCCACCGCCGATCTGGCGCCGGTGCTGCTGATCGGCGCGCCGCTGCGCCACCAGGGCCGGCTTTACAACTGCGCGCTGGCGCTGTCGCGCGGCCGGATCCTCGGGGTGGTGCCGAAAAGCTTCCTGCCCAATTACCGCGAGTTCTACGAAAAGCGCTGGTTCGCGCCGGGCCGCGGCATCGCCGGTCGGACCATGGCGGTCGCCGGGCAGGACGCGCCGTTCGGCGCCGACCTGATCTTCGAGGCCGGCGATCTGCCGGGCTTCGTGTTCCACACCGAAATCTGCGAGGACTTCTGGGCGCCGGTGCCACCGTCGTCGCGCGCGGCGATGGCCGGGGCGGTGATCCTGACCAACCTGTCGGCGTCCAACATCGTCATCGGCAAGTCCGACGACCGCCACGTGCTGTGCCGCAGCCACGCGATGCGCGCCGTCTCGGCCTATGCCTACGCCGCCGCGGGACCGGGCGAGAGCACCACCGACCTGGCCTGGGACGGGCAGGGCGCGATCTACGAGCTGGGCGACCTGATGGCCAGCTCGCCGCGGTTCCCGACCGAACCGCAGCTGAGCTACGTCGACATCGACACCCAGCGGATCCTGAACGAACGGATGCGCACCGGCACCTTCGACGATGCGGCGCGCCATGCCGGGGCCGACGAGACCGGGTTCCGGCGGATCCGCTTCGAGCACCGGCCGCATTACGACGACGTCGGGCTGGTCCGGCCGATCCGCCGGTTTCCCTACGTGCCGAACCGCGAAAGCCATCTCGACCAGGATTGCTACGAGGCGTTCAACATCCAGGTCGACGGGCTGCGGCGCCGCCTCGAGGCCACCGGCAGCGATCACATGGTGATCGGCATCTCGGGCGGGCTCGACAGCACCCATGCGCTGATCGTCGCGGCCAAGACCTGCGACCGGCTCGGGCTGCCGCGCGACACCATCCTCGCCTACACCATGCCGGGCTTCGCCACCGGCGACGCCACCAAGTCCAACGCCTGGAAGCTGATGCGCGCGATGGGCGTCAGCGCCGCCGAGATCGACATCCGCCCGGCGGCGCGGCAGATGCTGTCGGACATGGCGCATCCCTTCGCCGACGGCAGCCCGGTCTATGACGTGACCTTCGAGAACGTGCAGGCCGGGCTGCGGACCGACTACCTGTTCCGGCTGGCCAACCACCACAACGGCTTCGTCATCGGCACCGGCGATCTGAGCGAGCTGGCGCTGGGCTGGTGCACCTACGGCGTCGGCGACCAGATGAGCCATTACGCGGTCAACGCCGGGGTGCCGAAGACGCTGATCCAGTACCTGATCCGCTGGTCGGTCAGCTCGGGGCAGTTCGACCCCGACACCGACGCGATCCTGACCGCGATCCTCGACACCGAGATCTCGCCCGAGCTGGTGCCGGCCGGCCCGGACGGCCAGATGCAAAGCACCGAGGACCGGATCGGACCCTACGCGCTGAACGATTTCTTCCTGTTCCACACCATGCGCTACGGGCTGCCGCCGTCGAAGGTGGCGTTCCTGGCCTGGCATGCCTGGCGCGACGCCGAGGCCGGGCTTTGGCCGATCGGCTTTCCCGCCGACAAGCGCCAGGCCTACGACCTGGCGACGATCCGCAAGTGGCTCGAGGCGTTCCTGTGGCGGTTCTTCCAGACCAGCCAGTTCAAGCGCTCGGCATTGCCCAACGGTCCCAAGGTGTCGCCCGGCGGCGCGTTGTCGCCGCGCGGCGACTGGCGCGCGCCGTCGGACAGCAGCGCCAGGGTCTGGGTCGACGAGCTGCGGCGCAGCGTGCCGCAGCGGTAGCGGGACTTTCCACCGCGGGGCCGATCCTGTATCGACCCCGCCACGCCCGGAATGGTCCGGGCGCCGGTCGCAGCCTACCCGGATAAAACAAGGACTGACACGATGAAGACATTCGTCATCTGCTCCGGCGGATTGGACTCGGTATCGCTGGCCCACAAGGTCGCGGCCGAAAATACCCTCGTCGGGCTGATCTCCTTCGACTACGGCCAGCGCCACGCCAAGGAGCTGGACTACGCCCGCGCCTGCGCCGACCGGCTTGGCGTGCCGTTCCACCTGATCGACATGCGCGGCATCGGCGCGCATCTGACCGGATCGGCGCTGACCGACGATCTCGAGGTGCCGGACGGGCACTATGCCGAGGACACCATGAAGATCACCGTGGTGCCGAACCGCAACGCGATCATGCTGGCGATCGCCTTCGGCCTTGCCGCGGCGCAGAAGGCCGACGCGGTGGCCACGGCGGTGCATGGCGGCGACCATTTCATCTATCCCGACTGCCGCCCGGCCTTCACGCAGGCCTTCGACGCGATGCAGCGCCAGGCGCTCGACGGCTACGCCGATGTCCGGCTTTACACGCCGTTCGTCCACGCCCCGAAATCGGCGATCGTCACCGCTGGCGCGGCGCATGGCACGCCCTTCGCCGAGACCTGGTCGTGCTACAAGGGCGGCGATCTGCACTGCGGCCGCTGCGGCACCTGCGTCGAGCGGCGCGAGGCCTTCGACCTTGCCGGCGTCGCGGATCCCACGGTCTATGCCGACCCCGAGTTCTGGCGCGACGCCGTCAAGCGGGGGGCGCGCTGATGTACACCATCACCAATGAATTCCATTTCTCGGCGTCGCACCAGCTGTGCGGCCTGCCGTCGGACCACCCCTGCGCCCGGCTGCACGGCCACAACTACATCGCCGTGGTCGAGCTGCGATCCGAGACGCTCGACGCGGATGGCTTCGTGCTGGATTACCGCGAGCTCGGGCCGCTGAAGACCTGGATCGACGACACGCTGGATCACCGGCACCTGAACGAGGTGTTCGGCCATGACCGGGTGACCTCGGAAATCCTCGCCAAGACGATCTTCGACTGGGCCCGGGCGCGCTGGGATCACGTCAGCGCGGTGCGGATTTCCGAGACGCCCAAGACCTGGGCGGAGTACCGGCCGTGAGCCTGCTGCGGGTCTCCGAGATCTTCGGCCCGACGATCCAGGGCGAAGGCGCGCTGATCGGCCAGGCCACGGTGTTCGTCCGGCTTGGCGGCTGCGACTACCGGTGTTCTTGGTGCGACAGCCTGCACGCGGTCGACAGCGACTACCGCCATACCTGGGCGCCGATGCAGACCGAGGCGGTCTGGAACCGGGTCGCCGAGCTGTCGGGCGGCCAGCCGCTGACGGTGACGATCTCGGGCGGCAACCCGGCGATCCAGGACTGCGGCCCGCTGATCGCGACAGGCCGGGCGCTGGGCTACCGTTTCGCGCTGGAAACCCAGGGCTCGGTGGCGCGCGACTGGTTCGCCGCGCTCGAGCCGCTGGTGCTGTCGCCGAAGCCGCCGTCGTCGGGCGAGACCCCCGACTGGTCGAAATTCAATGACTGCATCGCCGCCGCCGGCGCTGCCGAGACGGTGCTGAAGATCGTGGTGTTCGACGAGACCGACTATCTCTGGGCCCGCGACGTGGCGGCGCGGTACCCGGCTCTGCCGGTCTACCTGCAGCCCGGCAACCACACCCCGCCGCCGCCCGAGGCCGAGGATGCCGCGATCGACATCGACGGCATCACCGACCGGATGGGCTGGCTGGTCGACCGGACCCTGGCCGACCGCTGGTTCGCCGCCACGGTGCTGCCGCAGCTGCATGTGCTGATCTGGGGCAACAAGCGCGGCGTCTGACCGCGACCTATCCGGGCCCCGGCCGGCGATATTGCAAGCGCCTGACATGAAGGTGTGTTGCCGCGCGGCTGTCGTGACGGCATGAACGGCGCGACAAGGCCCGGCGGACAACAAGCCAGGGCCGTTCAACAGGGTGGAGACGACGATGAACACGAGGCACTTCGGCATTGGTGCGGCGTTGCTGCTGGCGGCGGGCAGCGCCGCGGCGCAGGATGGCGATGCGCTCAAGGCGATGTCCTGGGACCAGGTGGTCGAGGCGGCGCGCGGCGGCGAGGTCAACGTCTTCATGTGGGGCGGCGCCGACAACATCAATGGCTATGTCTCGGACTACATCGGCGGTCTGCTCGAAGAGCAGTACGACATCACTCTGAACCGGGTGCCGCTGACCGACACCGCCGAGGCGGTCAACATCGTGCTGGGCGAGGTCGAGGCCGGCGCGGCGCAGGGCGCCGTCGACATGATCTGGGTCAACGGCGAGAACTTCCGCACCATGAAGCAGGGCGACCTGGCCTGGTGCGGCTATGTCGACCAGCTGCCGAACGCGGCTCTGGTCAACTTCGACAACCCGGCGATCGCCAACGACTTCGGCACCCCGGTCGACGGCTGCGAAGTGCCGTGGAGCCGGGTGCAGTTCGCCTTCGCCCATGACACCGCGCGCACGCCGGAACCGCCGCGTTCGATCCCCGAGCTGCTGGACTGGGCCCGCGCGAACCCCGGCCGCTTCAGCTATCCGGCGCCGCCGGATTTCACCGGCGCCGCCTTCGTGCGCCACGTCTTCACCCATGTCGCCGGCGGGGCGGATGCGCTGATCGGCCCGTTCGACCAGGCGAAGTTCGACGAGGTCGCCGCCGAGACCTGGCAGATCCTCAACGATCTGGAGCCGTCGCTGTGGCGCGAAGGCCAGACCTATCCGACCTCGATCACCCAGCTGCAGCAGATGTTCGCCAACCGCGAGGTCGACCTGTTCTTCACCTACGACCCGGCCGAGGTCGGCACCGCGGTGATCGACGGGATCTTTCCGGAGACCGCGCAATCCTACGGGCTGAGCGACGGCACTCTGGCCAACACCAACTACATGGTGATCCCGGTCAATTCGCCGAACAAGGCGGCGGCGATGGTGCTGCAGAACCTGCTGCTGTCGGGCGAGGCGCAGCTTGAAAAGGCGCAGCCCGACGTCTGGGGAGCCGCCACGGTGATAGAACCCGACCGCGCCTCGGAGGCGGTGCAGGCCGGCTTTGCGGCGCTGGAACGGCACCCGTCGGTGGTGTCGATCGAAGAGCTGGGCCAGAACGCGCTGCCCGAGCTGCAGGCCGACTGGACCGCCGCGATCGAAGCCGGCTGGATCGCCAACGTCGGCCAGTAGCATGACCGGGCGTCTGCATCTGTCGTTGATGCTGGCGCCCGCGCTGGCGGTGATCGCCGTGCTGTTCGGCGGCGGGCTCGGGCTTGGGTTGCTGGGGTCGTTCGGCGCCGGGCGCGGCGACTGGTCGCTTTCGGCCTGGTCGGCAGTGCTGTCCGAGGGCCGGGTCTGGCGCTCGCTCGGGCTCAGCCTGTGGATCGCCGGCGTCTCGACCGCGCTGTCCTGCGCGCTCGGGCTGGCCTCGGCGCTGTTGCTGCGGCGCCGTTTCGCCGGGCAGGGGCTGGCGCGGCTGCTGTTCCAGATCAATCTCCCCGTGCCGCACGCGGTCGGCGCGCTGGGCATCCTGTGGCTGCTGTCGCAATCGGGCCTGCTGGCGCGGCTGGCGGCCGGCGCCGGGCTGATCGAGCTGCCCTCCGAGTTTCCGGCGCTGACCCAGGACCGCTATTCGATCGGCATCATCGCGCATTACGTCTGGAAGGAGGTGCCCTTCGTCGGGCT
>JBFGEI010000069.1:0-12886 GCA_041580155.1 Limimaricola sp. | reverse complement strand
TCCCGGCGTGCTGCACGGTAATAAGACATACCTGCTGCAGGACGACGATGGTCAGATCCTCGAGGGGTTCTCGATCTCGGCCGGTCTCGACTACCCGGGCATCGGCCCCGAGCACGCCTGGTTGCACGAGATCGGCCGCGCCAAATACGTCGCGATCACCGACAAGGAGGCGCTCGAGGCGTTCCAGCTGTCCTGCGCGCTCGAAGGCATCATCCCGGCGCTGGAGCCGTCTCATGCGCTGGCGCATGTGATGAAGATCGCTCCGGACCTGCCGAAAGACCACCTGCTGGTGATGAACATGTGCGGCCGCGGCGACAAGGATATCTTCACCGTCGCCAAGCATCTGGGCGCAGATATCTCGACCTGAGAGCGCGCTGACGATATCCGTTTGGGATCAAGGGCTCCGGCAATGCCGGAGCCCTTCACGGTTTTGTGATCGAGCGGCGCTGAACGGATTGCCTCGGGGAAGGTTGGGTGTCGAACTCACCAGTAACGAGGACCCGATATGCTTAACAAACTTAGCACCGCCGCGATCACCACCGCCTTCGTCCTGTCCGCTTCGGCCGCCATGGCGCAGAGCATGGCCTTCGCCGATGTCGACACCGATGCCGATGGCATCCTGTCGAATGAAGAGCTGGTCGCCGCTTTCGGCGTCGAGGGCGCTGCGATCCTGATGGCCGACGACACCGACGGCGATGGCATGCTGAGCGTGGCCGAGATCCGCATCGCAACCGATACGCGTGCCGCGGACGACATGTCGGGTGACGCATCCGATATCGGCACCGTCGAAGAGCGCGCCGCGTCGGACGACGCCGAGGACCCGGACTACCGCGATGAGGGCGAAAAAGCCATCAGCGGTGGTGGCCAGGACGAGAGCGAAGACGATGGCATGACCTCGGACGACGACAGCATGGAAGGCGAAGAAGCCAGCCAGTAAGCTGCCGCTACGCGGTCGACTGATCGCATGAACAGCGCCGGTCGGGAGAAATCCCGGCCGGCGTTTTCGCGTCTGAAGGCTTACTGAGCCACGTCCTGCGCCGCCTGCAGCAGCGCCAGCGGCACGATCTCGGTGGCGCGGACATGGGTGGCGACAAGGTCGACCTTGGGGGCGCAGCCCTCGTCATGCGCCTGCAGGAACCGTGCGGCGCACAGGCACCAGCGATCGCCCGGCTTCAGACCGGCAAAGCCGAACTCGGGCCGCGGCGTGCTGAGATCGTTGCCGACGTATTTCGAGAAGGCGAGGAATTCGGCGGTCATCACCGCGCAGACCGTGTGGCTGCCGCTGTCCTCGGCGCAGGTGTTGCAATGGCCGTCGCGGAAGAACCCGGTCAGCGGCGTGGTGGAGCAGGGGGCGAGCGCGCCGCCCAGCACGTTGAGCGGCGGGTCCATGTCCATCTGCACTCTCCTTGATGCGATGCGCGACTCTAGGAACCGGCGTGCGGCGGGGCAAGCCGGTCGGGGCCGGTCCAGCACAGCCAGCGGCCGTGGAAATCGATCCGGCCCAAGGCGGTCATGGCGCCGCCGGGCCAGAGGCGCAGCGTCAGCGCCGCGCCATCGGGGTCGCCGTCGCCCTCCATCGACAACCAGGCCAGCGGGGATCTGGCGCTGGCGCGGGCGCCCGCGGTCTCGATCATCGCGGTGCCGCGGCGCTGCGTTTCGGGCGGGAAATACTGCCAGGCGATGCTGTGGAAGATCAGGTGCAGCTCGCCCTGCCGCGGCGCGGCCAGCCGGGTCTCGAGCCAGTCGATCGCGTCACCACGGTCGACCAGGCCCGGCGCCCGCAGCGCCATCGCGGCGCGGGTCCGGTCGATCCGGTCGGACTGGTCCGGCCAGAGATAGGCAAGCAGCCGCAGCGCATCCTCGGGTCTCGCCGGATCGAGCGGCGCGAGATCGACGCCGCGGCGGTCCGTCACCACCGGGGTACCGCGCGGCGGCAGCGGCCCGGTCCAGTCCGGGGTCAGCGTGACAGCGGCGTCGGCGGGGCCGTAGCGCCGGTCCGCCAGCTGCATCGCGAATCGGTCGAAGCCAAGGTTCAGCCCGCCGCTGGCGCCAAGCTCGGACAGCCGGATCGGCAACCCGGTCGCGTCGGTCAGCAGCTGCGCCCCGGCGATCAGCGCGCTGGCGCGGCGCACCTCGTTGGTCTGCGGCGGACTTTTGATCCAGTCGAGCAGGAACTCCTCGTGCCGCAGCAGCGCCCCCGCCACCGCGCGCAGCAGCGCCGCGTCGGGGACCTGCTGCGGCGGGTAGGCGGCGGAGAGCTCCGGGTCGAGGCCGCGCAGGTGCAGCGCGTGCAGCCCGCCGGCCAGCCGCAACGGCAGCGCCTCGGCCCGGTGCCCGACATCGCCGGGCCAGCGGTCGAGCCGGCGCGCCACCGCGCCGTCGAGCGGCCAAGACCGCGCCAGCAGCATCATCAGCCGCGCCATGAACGGCGACCCGAGCCGGTCGCAATGGCCGGCCTGGGCGTCGAACGCCGCGGCCATCGGGGTCATCTGAAGCGATCCGCCAGCTTCTGCATCGCGCTGCGGGTATCCGCGGCCGGTGCTGGGGCGGGCGCAGGGGCAGGACCGGTGGCGGCCGGCTTGTCGGCCGGCGTGGTCGCGGTCTCGGGCTTGCCTTTGCTGCCGCCGCCTGACCGCGGCGGGGTCAGCCGCTGCGCCACCGCGTTGAGAAACTTCGGCCCGTCGCCCTGCGCCAGCCAAGCCGCGCCGTCCGAGACGCCGCGCAGCATGTCGTCGAGCCAGGCCTCGTCGGCCTTGGCGAAATCCTTCAGCACGTAGCCCGGCACCGCGTCCTTGTGGCCCGGGTGGCCGACCCCCATCCGAACCCTCTCGTAGCCGTCGCCGAGATGCGCGTGCAGCGACCGCAGCCCGTTGTGGCCGGCGTGGCCGCCGCCCGACTTCAGCTTGAGCCGCGCCGGAGCCAGGTCGATCTCGTCGTGAAACACCACGATGTCGGCGGCCTCGATCTTGTGGAACCGCATCGCCTCGCCGACCGACTGGCCGGACAGGTTCATGAAGGTGCCCGGCTTCAGCAGCAGGACCTTTTCGGATCCGAGCCGGCCTTCCGAGACCTCGCCCTGGAACTTCGCGCGCCACGGCGCGAAGCCGTGATCCTCGGCGATCCGGTCGACGGCCATGAAGCCGATGTTGTGACGGTTTCGGGCGTATTTGCCGCCCGGGTTTCCAAGTCCGACGAAAAGTTTCATGGCGGCAGACTAGCGGCAGCGCCGGCGGGCTTCCAGAGCCTCTCGCGCGGTCGGGCGCGGTCCCGCCGAACGCAAAACGGGGCCCCGAAGGGCCCCGTTTCCGTCAGTCGAGACGGGATCGCGAGGTTCAGGCCTCGGCGGTCTCTTCTTCGGCTTCTTCGCCGTCTTCATCGTCGGCGGTGCCGGCCGAACGCAGGCCCGACGGGGCCGAGACGTTGGCGATGACGAAGTTGCGGTCGATCGTCGCCTTGGCGCCCTCGGGCAGGGTGATGTCGTTGATGTGCACGACGTCGCCGATCTGCAGACCGGTCAGGTCCACGACGATCTGCTCGGGGATGTCACCGGCCAGAACCTCGAGCTCGACCTCGGGACGCACCACGGTCAGCACGCCGCCCTTCTTGAGGCCGGGCGCCGCCGCGTGGTTTTCGAATTCCACGTGGATGTAGAGCTTGATCCGGGTCGTGCGGCGCAGGCGCAGCAGGTCGACATGGGTCGGAAGGTCCTTGACCACGTCGCGCTGGACGGAGCGGCAGATCACCCGGACGTCGTCCTGGCCGTCAACCTTGAGGTTGAACAGCGTCGACAGGAAGCGGCCTGCTTTCAGACGCTTGACGAGCGCGTTGAAGGGGATGTTGATCGCGAGCGGGTCGTTGCCGCCGCCATAAACGATCCCGGGTACGTCGCCACTACGGCGAGCTTGACGAGCGGCCCCCTTGCCTGTCCCCGTACGTACCGTGGCGTGAAGATCAGGAATCTCACCAGCCATTGGATTTCCTTTCAGGTTATGGGCCATCCTCCAAGGGTGTATGGCCCGATTCAAGTCCCGTGCCCTTAGCGGCTGCGACCCGGTTTGGAAAGGCCTGCACGACAAAAACCCCTTGCGCGCTGCGTCGCCTTGTGTCGCGGCGCCGCGATCGCCCGGGTCTTGCCGCAGCGGCAGCGGCGTGGCACAGCGTGGCGATGTCGATCCTGTCCGCCCTGCGCCTGACCAAGGCCCCCGGTGCCGCCTTCGCGGTGGTCGGGCTGTTCTGGGGCGTGTTCGCGGCGCATGTGCCGGTGATCAAGACGCGGCTCGGGGTCGACGACGCGACGTTCGGCCTGCTGCTGCTTGGCTCGGCCGCCGGTCTGGTCAGCGCGATGTGGCTGGCGCCGCGGTTCGACGCAAGGCTGGGCGCGCGGGCGATGCCGGTGGCGGCGCTGCTGCTGGCGCTGGCCTGGGCCGGGCCGGGGCTGGCGACCACGCCGGCGGTTTTCGTGGTGTCCATGGCCGCGGTCGGCATGGCGTCGGGGCTGCTCGACGTGGTGATGAACGCCCGGGTCAGCCAGCTCGAGGCTGTGCACGGCCGGTCGCTGATGAACGCCAACCACGGCATGTTCTCGCTGGCCTATGCCTGCGCCGCGCTGGCCAGCGGCGTCACCCGCGAGATCGGCCTGCCGCCGATCGCCATGCTGGCAATGGTGGCGCTGATCACCGCGGCGCTGCTGCCGATGCTGCGGATGGCCTCGGCCCATGCCGCGGCGCCCGAGGGCCATGTCGGCGGGCTGCCGTTGTTGCCGGTGCTGCTGTGCGGCGCGGTGGTGCTGATTGCTTTCATGTCCGAGGCGACGGTGGAGGCCTGGTCGGCGCTGCACGTCGAACGCACGCTGGGCGGCCGCGCCGCCGAAGGCGCTCTGGGGCCGGCGATGCTGGGGCTGACTATGGCGCTGGGGCGGTTCGGCGGCCAGGTCGTCGCCGAGCGGCTGCGCGAGGTCTCGGTGATCCTCGGCGCGGCGCTGGTGTCGGCGACGGGCGCGCTGATCGCGGCCGGGGCCGAAACCCCGGCGGTCGCCTATCTCGGCTTCGGCACGCTCGGGCTCGGGGTGTCGGTGATCGGGCCGATGGCGCTGGCGCTGGTCGGCCGCAGCGTGGCGCCGCACCAGCGCACCGAGGCGATCAGCCGCGCCGCGGTGATCGGGTTTTCGGGGTTCTTCCTGGCGCCGGTGCTGATGGGCGGGCTGTCGCAGGCCTTCGGGCTGCGCGTCGCCTTCGGCGCGGTGGCGCTGTTGCTGCTGCTGGCGATCCCGCCGACGCTGGCGCTGCGCCGTCGCGGCACCGCGGCGCCCGCCTGAAACCGCCCCGCGGCGCGCCATGCCGCAGCCGGCATCGCTTGTGATCGACCCTAGGCCCGACTAGACATCCGGTCCTAGGACCGATGACGAGGCAGCCGCCATGGCCGACACGCCCCCCAAAGCCGACGACGAACGCAAGCCGTCGCGCAACGTCGGCGCGCTGCGGGCGCTGTGGCCGTTCCTGGCGCCGTATCGGCTGATCATGCTGGCCGCGATCGCGGCGCTGGTGCTGACCGCGGGGGTCAGCCTGGTTCTGCCGCTGGCGGTCCGCCGGGTGGTCGACAACTTCCAGCTCGACGCCGGGATGCTGCTGGATCGCTACTTCGCCGCGGCGCTCGGCATGGCGGCGCTGCTCGCGCTTGGCACCGCGGCGCGCTACTACCTGGTGACCCGGCTGGGCGAACGCGTGGTGACCGACATCCACAAGGCGGTTTTCGCGCGGATGGTCGGGATGAGCCCGTCGTTCTTCGAAAAGATCATGACCGGCGAAGTCCTGAGCCGGATCACCACCGACACCACGCTGATCCTGTCGGTGATCGGCTCTTCGGCGTCGGTGGCGCTGCGCAACCTGCTGATCCTCGCCGGCGGGCTGGTGCTGCTGCTGCTGACCTCTGCCAAGCTGACCGGGCTGGTGCTGCTGATCGTGCCGGCGATCATCGTGCCGATCGTGGTGCTGGGCCGCCGGCTGCGCGTGCTGAGCCGCGAGAACCAGGACTGGATCGCCGCCTCGTCGGGCAAGGCGTCGGAAACCCTGCTGTCGGTGCAGACCGTGCAGGCGTTCAGCCACGAGGCGCAGAGCCGGGCTCGGTTCGACGACGTCACCGAACGCAGCTTCGCCGCGGCGCGGCGCCGGATCGGCACCCGCGCGGTGATGACCGCGATCGTGATCTTCCTGATCTTCTCGGGCATCGTCGGGGTGCTGTGGATCGGCGCGCATGACGTGCAGGCCGGCACCATGACGATCGGTGCGCTGGTGCAGTTCGTGATCTACGCGGTGATGGTTGCCGGCGCGGTCGGCGCGCTGACCGAGGTCTGGAGCGAGCTGCAGCGCGCCGCCGGCGCCACCGAGCGGCTGGTCGAGCTGCTCGGCGCCCGCGACAGCGTCACCGATCCGGCGACGCCGGTCGCGGCGCCGGTCGCGCGCGGCGAGATCGTGTTCGACGACGTGTCGTTCTCCTACCCGTCGCGGCCCGGTGTCTCGGCGCTCGACCAGGTTCGGGTCACAATCGCGCCGGGCGAAACCGTGGCGCTGGTCGGCCCGTCCGGCGCCGGCAAGACCACGATGATCCAGCTGCTGCTGCGGTTCTGGGATCCGGCCTCGGGCCGGGTTCTGCTGGATGGCACCGACCTGCGCGAGATGACCCGCGGCGCGTTCCGCCGCCAGATGGCGCTGGTGCCGCAGGACCCGGTGATCTTCGCCGACACCGCGCGCGAAAACATCCGCTTCGGCCGCCCCGAGGCCAGCGACGCCGAGGTCGAGTCGGCGGCGCGGGCGGCGGCGGCGCATGACTTCCTGATCGCCTTGCCCGAGGGCTACGACAGCTATGTCGGCGAACGAGGCGTGATGCTGTCGGGCGGCCAGAAACAGCGCATCGCCATCGCCCGCGCGATCCTGCGCGACGCGCCGGTGCTGCTGCTCGACGAGGCGACCAGCGCGCTCGACGCCGAGAGCGAACGGCTAGTCCAGGCCGCGGTCGACAAGCTGGCGGCGGGGCGCACCACGCTGATCGTGGCGCACCGGCTGGCGACGGTGAAGAAGGCCGATCGGATCCTGGTGTTCGAGGATGGCCGGGTGGTGGCGCAGGGCAGCCACGAGGCGCTGGTCGCCGAAGGCGGGCTTTACGCCCGGCTGGCGCGGCTGCAGTTCACCGAAGGCATGGCGGCGGAATAGGGACGGGTCGGAAAAAATCTCTCGCGCCGGTAGTTTCGCGGCGTCATGCTTGCGCGATCCCGGGCGGTCTCGGATGCTCTCCTCTGGGGAGATCTCCGCGGTGCCGGGGACAGACACGAGGGAGAGACGCCGATGAGTTTTGCCGGCAGAGCCGATCGCGACGCGATCGAGGCAGCGACCAGCTGGGACGGGCAGGGCCAGCCCAAGACGACACATGCGCTGCTGTCGCGCACCGCCGCCGCCTATCCGGATCGCGCGGCGCTGAGCTTCCAGCTGCTGTCGGATCCGACCGCGAAGTCGGAAACGCTGACCTGGACCCAGTTGAAGGCCAAGTCGGTGCAGACCGCCAACACGCTGCGCGATCTCGGGATCGGCGAGACCGACGTGGTCGCCTACCTGCTTCCGAACTGCAACGAGACGGTGCTGACCTATGTCGGCGGCCAGATCGCCGGCATCGTCAACCCGATCAACCCGCTGCTCGACGCCAGCCAGATCGCCGCGATCCTGCGCGAGACCGGCGCCCGGGTTCTGGTGACGCTGCGCGCCTTCCCGAAGACCGACGTGGCGCAGAAGGCCGCCGAGGCGGTGCGGCTGGCGCCCAATGTCGAGACCGTGCTCGAGGTCGACCTGCACCGCTACCTGACCGGTGTGAAGAAGCTGATCGTGCCGCTGATCCGGCCCAAGGTGAAGGTCGAGCACAACGCCAAAGTGCTGGATTTCAACGCCGAGATCGCCAAGCGCCCGACCACCCTGGCGTTTCCCGACAGCCCCGGCGACCGGGTCGCCGCCTATTTCCACACCGGCGGCACCACCGGCATGCCGAAGGTGGCGCAGCACCGCTATTCGGGCATCATCTACAACGGCTGGCTTGGCCAGCGGCTGATGTTCACCGAGCGCGATACGCTGATCTGCCCGCTGCCGATGTTCCACGTCTTCGCCGCCATCGTGGTGATGGGCGCCTCGCTGGCCTCCGGCGCGCATGTGGTGATGCCGACCCCGGCCGGCTATCGCGGCGAAGGGGTGTTCGACAACTTCTGGAAGCTGGTCGAACGCTACAAGGTGACCTTCATGATCACCGTGCCGACCGCGATGTCGGCGCTGATGCAGCGGCCGGTGAACGCCGATATCTCGACGCTGAACATCGCCTTTTCCGGCTCGGCGCCGCTGCCGATCGAACTCTACAAGCGGTTCGAGGCCGCCGCCGGGGTGACGATCTGCGAAGGCTACGGTCTGACCGAAGCGACCTGCCTGGTGTCGATCAACCCGCCGCAGGGCGAAAAGCGGGTCGGCTCGATCGGCATCCCGATGCCCTACACCCAGGTGCGAATCGTCAACACGGCCACCGGCGAGGACTGCCCGACCGACAGCATCGGCGAGATCTGCATCTCGAGCCCGGGGGTCGCTTCCGGCGACACCTACACCGAGGCGTCGAAGAACGCCGATCTCTATGTTCCGGGGCCGGATCACCCGCAGCAGTTCCTGCGCACCGGCGACCTCGGGCGGCTCGATGCCGACGGCTACCTGTGGATCACCGGCCGCGCCAAGGACCTGATCATCCGCGGCGGCCACAACATCGACCCGGCGCAGATCGAAGAGGCGCTGGCCGGTCATCCGGCGGTCGCCTTCGCCGGCGCCATCGGTCAGCCCGACGCCCATGCCGGCGAGATCCCCTGCGCCTATGTCGAGCTGGTTGGCGGCGCGAGCGCGACCGAGGCCGAACTGCTGGAGTTCGTGCGCGAAAAGGTGACCGAGCGGGCGGCGCGGCCGCAGCATCTCGAGATCCTGCCCGAGCTGCCGAAGACCGCGGTCGGCAAGACCTTCAAGCCGGCGCTGCGCAAGCTGGCGATCCGGCGGGTCTACAACGCGGCGCTGGTCAATGCCGACGTCGCTGCCGAGGTGGTCGACGTGGTCGAGTGCAACAAGCGCGGCTTGGTGGCGATCCTCGGTCGCACCGGCAGCGCGTCGGACGACGAGGTCGCGAAGGCGCTGGGCGCCTTCACCCAGCCTTGGCAGTGGGCCAAGTCCGAATGACCGCAGGCCCGGCCGCATCGCGCGGCCGGGCGCCTTGCCGATCTAGATGATTCGACGCCGGCGCATCGCGGCGGACCGCCGATCGCGCGACGGCGGACGGTCGTATCCTGTCGGATGTCGTCGGGTCATGCGGGGGAGGGGGGATGGTGCTGTGAGAGAGGATTGAACTCTCGACCTCACCCTTACCAAGGGTGTGCTCTACCACTGAGCTACCACAGCATCCGTTCCAGTCGTCTACCTCGGGCATTTTGCCAAGGCAAGAGGGCTCTGAAATAACCCTTCTCGTTCAGTCTCTTGGCTGGGGTCGGCCCGGCACTTATCGTGGTGCCCGTCCTGTCCCGCCGCCGCGAAGACCTTATGTGCCGGGCTTTTACTTGTCCTGACGGCGAGCGCAAGGGGTTTTCTGACGGCTTGACGTGGCGGACGCCGGATCTTGCCGCCGGATGGCAATGAACTGGACGCATCGCGGTTGTGACGTTATCTGCGCAAGACATGAAAACACCCCGCCAGGACCTGCCCCGCGCGCAGGATCGTCAGGACCGGCTCAAAGCCGCCCTCAAGGCCAACATCGCCCGTCGCAAGACGCAGGCGCAGGCGCGTGCCACCAGCGCGCCCGAAAAGGATGCCGGAGACGGCAAGAAGGAAGAGTAGCAGGCATGGATTCGATCATCGTGCGCGGCGGCGCCGAGCTGCATGGCCAGATCCCGATCGCCGGGGCCAAGAACGCCTGCCTGGCGCTGATGCCGGCGACGCTGCTGTCGGAAGAGCCGTTGACGCTGACCAACGCGCCGCGGCTGTCGGACATCCGCACCATGACCGAGCTGCTGCAGTCGCTCGGCGCCGAGGTGTCGTCGCTGCAGGGCGGCAAGGTGATCGCGATGTCGACCCACGACCTGTCGTCGACCCGCGCCGATTACGAGATCGTCCGCAAGATGCGCGCGTCGAACCTGGTGCTCGGACCGCTGCTGGCGCGGGCGCATGAGGCGATCGTGTCGCTGCCCGGCGGCTGCGCCATCGGCGCCCGGCCGATGGACATCCACATCCACGCGCTCGAGGCGCTCGGCGCCGAGATCGAGCTGAAGGACGGCTACCTGCACGCCAAGGCCCGCGGCGGGCTGCGCGGCGCCCGGGTGCCGCTGCGCTTCGCCTCGGTCGGCGCCACCGAGAACGTGCTGATGGCGGCGACGCTGGCCAAGGGCACCACGCTGATCGAGAACGCCGCGCGCGAGCCCGAGATCGTCGACCTGGCGCGCTGCCTGCGGGCGATGGGCGCGCAGATCGAGGGCGAGGGCAGCTCGACCATCGAGATCCAGGGCGTCGACCGGCTGCACGGCGCGACGCACCAGGTGGTCACCGACCGGATCGAGCTTGGCACCTACATGCTGGCTCCGGCCTTCACCGGCGGCGAGGTCGAATGCCTCGGCGGCAAGCTCGAACTGGTCGGCGCCTTCGCCGAAAAGCTCGACCTTGCCGGGATCGACGTCACCGAGACCGCGCTCGGTCTCAAGGTCCGGCTGCGCGGCGACCGGCCGCGCGCCGTCGACGTCGTCACCGAGACCTTCCCCGGCTTCCCGACCGACCTCCAGGCGCAGATGATGGCGATGCTCTGCACCGCCGAGGGCAGCAGCGTGCTGGAAGAGCGGATCTTCGAGAATCGCTTCATGCACGCGCCCGAGCTGGTGCGGATGGGCGCCGACATCGAGGTGCACGGCAACACCGCCACGGTGCGCGGCGTCGGCCGGCTCAAGGGCGCGCCGGTGATGGCCACCGACCTGCGGGCCAGCGTGTCGCTGATTCTCGCCGGGCTGGCCGCCGAGGGCGAGACCATCGTGAACCGGGTCTACCATCTCGACCGCGGCTACGAGCATGTCGAGGACAAGCTGAGCGCGGTCGGCGCACGAATCGAACGGGTGAGCGCATGACGGTTTCGCAGGACGCAAGATTCGAAGAGGGCGGGGCGCGGCCGCTGCGGCTGAAGGCGCTCGATGCCGACGACCTGCAGGTGGTCTCGGCGCTGGTGCAAGATTCGGTGCTGCCGGCCTCCGAGATGACCTGGAGCCGCAAGGACGGTCGCTTCGGCCTGCTGCTGAACCGGTTTCGCTGGGAAGACCCGGCGACCACCCGCAGCGCCGAGCGCGTGCAATCGGTGCTGTGCATCGAGAACGTGATGAAGGTCCGGTCCCGCGACGTGCCGCAGGGCGACAAGGACATGGTGCTGTCGGTGCTGGCGATCGGCTTCGAGCCGGGCGAGGACGGCACCGGCACGGTCAAGCTGATCCTCGCCGGCGACGGCGAGGTCGAGATCGAGGTCGAGGCGCTGGAAGTGCTGCTGCGCGACGTGACCCGCCCCTACGGCGCCCCCTCGGGCCACGCGCCCCAGCACCCGGAATGACGATACGGCTCCTTGGCGTCGAAGACCTGCGCGAGTGGCGCACGATACGCGCCGAGGGGCTGCAGCTGTTCCCGACGGCGTTCCTGACCACCCTGGCCGAAGAACGGGCCCGGCCCGATTCCGAGGTCGTCGCCATGCTGGCGCAGCGGGTGGTGTTCGGCGCCTTCGACGGCGATCGGCTGGTCGGGACCGCGGCGCTCGATCCGGTGGCCGGGGCCGCGGCGGCGGCGCATCGGGTCGCGCTGAACGCGGTCTACGTCAGCCCCGACCACCACGGCCGCGGCACCGCCGAACGGCTGATGCAGGCGGCGCTCGACCGGGCCGTCCGCGACGGCTGGCTGCAGATTGAGCTGCACGTGGCCGGCGACAACGGCCGGGCGATCCGGTTCTACGAACGCGCCGGCTTCCTGCGCCACGGGGTGCTGCCGCGCGCCGCCCGCATCGACGGCGTCTTTGTCGACGATCTCTATTACGTGCGGCATCTCGACGGTTGAGCCGCGCGCCGGGCCTCGCTATCTCGACGCCGAAGGAGACCACCATGCACCGCCTGTCCAGCACCGACGCCGATTTCGAGACCCGTTTCTCCGCGCTTCTGGGGATGAAGCGCGAGGACAGCCCCGACGTCGACGCGGTGGTGGCCGAGATCATCGCCGACGTGCGCGCGCGCGGCGATCTGGCGCTTGTCGACTACACCTCCCGCTTCGACCGGCTGGCGCTGAGCCCCGAGCGGCTGCGCTTCACGCCGGCGGAGATCGAGGCCGAATGCGCCAAGGTGTCCGCCGAGGATCGCGCCGCGCTCGAACTCGCCGCGGAACGGATCGGCGCCTATCACGCGCGGCAGCTGCCCGAAGACGCCAGCTGGACCGACGCGACCGGGGCGATGCTGGGCTGGCGCTGGACCCCGGTGTCGGCGGCCGGGCTCTACGTGCCGGGCGGCACCGCGTCCTACCCGTCGTCGGTGCTGATGAACGCGGTGCCGGCAAAGGTGGCGGGCGTGCAGCGCCTCGCGGTGACGGTGCCGACGCCGGACGGGGTCATCAACCCGCTGGTGCTGATGGCCTGCCGGATCGCCGGGGTCGACGAGATCTACCGGATCGGCGGCGCGCAGGCGATCGCCGCCATGGCCTACGGCACGGCCACCATCGCGCCCGTCGACAAGATCACCGGGCCGGGCAACGCCTATGTCGCGGCCGCCAAGCGGCGGGTCTTCGGGCGCGTCGGCATCGACATGATCGCCGGTCCGTCGGAGATCCTCGTG
>JBFGEI010000068.1:0-13205 GCA_041580155.1 Limimaricola sp. | reverse complement strand
TTGCCGTCGAGATGGTCGATCTGGTGCTGCAGGCTGGTCGCCCAGAGCCCGACGAAATCGCGCTCCTCGATCTCGCCTTCCGCGTTGAGAAACCGCGCCGTCACCGCGCGCGGCCGCGAAATCACCGCCGAAACGCCCGGCAGGTTCGGCGAGGCCTCGTCGTGCTCGCGCAGCGTGGCGCTGGCGTGCAACACCTCCGGGTTGGCCATCCGCACCGCCTTGCCGCGCTTGTCGGAGGCGTCGACCACCGCCAGCCGCAGCCCGACGCCGATCTGCGGCGCCGCCAGCCCGACCCCGGGCATCGCGTCCATCGCGGCGATCATCTCGTCCCACAGCGCGTGGATCTCGGGGGTGATCTCGGTGACCTCCGCGGCGGGCCGGCGCAGCACCGGCGCGGGCCAGGGCACGAAGCCGCGGGTCATGCCGCCGCCTCGTGCCGGTCGATGCACAGCACCCCGTCGAGATGATCCAGCTCGTGCTGGATGCAGATCGCGGCGACACCGTCGAACTCGGCGTTGTGGCCGCGCCCGTCGAGATCCTGCCAGCGCAGGGTGATCCGGGCCGGCCGGGTGACCCGGCACGGCGTGTCCGGGATCGACAGGCAGCCCTCGTCGGCGGTCACGGTTTCATCCGAGGCGGCGGTGATCTCGGGGTTCACGAAGGCCTTCGGATCGGGCGCGCCGTCCTTCCAGTCGGTGTCGATGACGAAAATCCGCAGCGGCAACCCGACCTGCGGCGCCGCCAGGCCGCGGCCCGGCGCGGCATACATCGTGTCGAGCATGTCATGCGCCAGCGTCTCCAGCGCCGGGTCGAACAGCGTCACCGCCTCGCAACGGGCGCGCAGCACCGGGTCGGGATGCGTCACGATCTGCATAACCGCCATGGTCAGCCCCTCGCCAGTTCGCGCTTCAGCTTGACCATCTTGCGGGTGATCATCTGGCGCTTCAGCGGTTTCAGGTAGTCGATGAACAGCTTGCCATCGAGATGGTCGATCTCGTGCTGCACGCAGGTCGCCCAGAGCCCGGAGAACCGTTCCTGATGCGCCGCGCCGTCAAGCCCGAGCCAGCGCACCTCGACCTCGGCGGGCCGCTCGACCTCGGCGTATTGCTCGGGGATCGACAGGCAGCCCTCCTCGTAGACCGACAGGCTGTCCGAGGCCCAGGTGATCTCGGGGTTGATCAGCACCATCGGCCGCGGCGCGCTGTCTTCTTCCTTGACGCAGTCCATCACCAACAGCCGGGACATCTGCCCGATCTGCGGCGCGGCCAGGCCGATGCCCGGCGCGTCATACATGGTTTCCAGCATGTCGTCGGCAAGCCGGCGGATGTCGTCGGTAACCTCGGCCACGGCGGTGGCTGCGGTCTTCAGACGCGGATCGGGATGGATCAGGATGTGGCGCAATGTCATGCCGCTGATCTAGGCGATGCCTTGCGGCCTTGCAACATCGCGGTCCCGGCACTTGCGCCCGCCGCCCCGCCCGTGCAGCTTTCGCGACAAACAGCGGAGAGTTTCATGGATTTCGACACGCGCATCGACCGCCGCGGCAGCCACAGCGCCAAATGGGACCTGATGCAGAGCGTCTACGGCGTCTCGCCCGACGACGGGCTGCCGATGTGGGTCGCCGACATGGACTTCCGGCCGCCTTCGGTGGTGCAGGACGCGCTGCAGCGGATGCTCGACCACGGGATCTACGGCTATTACGGCGACGACGCCGCCTATCTCGACGCGATCCGCTGGTGGCTTGGCACGCGGCACGGCTGGACCCCGGAGCGCGACGAGATCTTCACCACCCACGGGCTGGTCAACGGCACCGCGCTCTGCGTCGACGCCTTCACCGCGCCGGGCGACGGGGTGGTGCTGTTCAGCCCGGTCTACCACGCCTTCGCCCGGGTGATCCGCGGCGCCGGCCGCGAGGTCGTCGAATGCCCGATGCCGATCGAATCGGGGCGCTACGCCTGCGATTTCGATGCCTGGGACGCGATGATGACCGGCCGCGAGACGATGATGATCCTGTGCTCGCCGCACAACCCCGGCGGCCGGGTCTGGAGCCGCGCCGAGCTTGAAGGCTTCGCCGATTTCGCCCGGCGCCACGACCTGGTGCTGGTGTCGGACGAAATCCACTGCGACCTGACGATGCCGGGCCGGACCCACCTGCCGATGGCCCGGATCGACGGGATCGCCGACCGGCTGGTGATGCTGACCGCCACCACCAAGACCTTCAACATCGCCGGCGCCCATGTCGGCAACGTGATCATCGCCGACCCGGATCTGCGCCGCCGCTTCGCGACTCGGATGCTGGCGATGGGGATGTCGCCGAACAGCTTCGGGCTGGAAATGGCGCGCGCCGCCTGTTCGCCCGAGGGCGCGGCGTGGCTCGATGAATTGCGCGTGTATCTCGACGGCAACCGGCGGCTGTTCGACGCCGGCATCGCGAAAATTCCGGGGCTGGCGTCGATGCCGCTCGAGGCGACCTACCTGGCCTGGGTCGATTTCGCCGGCACCGGCATGGACCAGGCCGAGGTGTTGCGCCGGATCGAGGGCGAGGCGCGGATCGCGGTCAGCCACGGCCCCAGCTTCGGCACCGGCGGCGAAAGCTTCCAGCGCTTCAACATCGCGGCGCCGCGGCAGATGATCGCCGAAGCGGTGTCGCGGCTGCAGGCGGCCTTCGCCGACCTGCAGTGACGCGCGGCGGCTACAGCGGCGGCGGGATCAGCACCCGCGGCGCCTCGCTGTCGTCGCGCGCGAAATCCACCGGCGCCTGGTCGGCCACCCGCGTGTGCCACTTGAATTCGTAGACCCGCTCGTCTTCCTCGACCCGCGACGCCACGACGAGGCATTGATACAGGTGCCGGCTGCCGTCGTAGAGATCGACATGGCCGCGCAGGATCGGCGCGGTTTTGGCGGCCAGGCTGAACCCGTCCTCCCAAAGCCGCAGCACCGGGTGCACCCGGTCGCCGTCATGGACGCAGAGCTTGCTCGATTTTCGCAGCGCCGCGATGCGGGCCTGGTGCAGCGCCAACCTCAGGGATTCGGCTATGTGTTCGGTCATTTGCGGCCTCTCCTCCCCCGAGACGTTAACAGCTGCATGTAAATATCAAATGACCAGATTCGCGACGACGCGGCAAGCGCCGCTCACCCCGCCTTGGCCTTCGGTCGCAGAACGTGCGGCCGCGCCGGATCGTACAGCGCGCTGTCGGGAAACCCCTGCGCCTCGGCAAGCGCCGGACCGACCAGGATCAGCGCCGTCCGGGTGATCTTGGCCTCGCGCACCTTGGCGTGGATATCCGACAGCGTGCCGCGCAGGATCAGCTGGTCGGGCCAGCCGACGCGGTAGACCACCGCCACCGGGCAGTCGGCGCCGTAGAACGGCACCAGCCGCCGCTCGATGTCGCGCAACGCCCGGATTCCAAGGTGGATCGCCAGCGTCGCACCGGTCGCGGCGAACCCCTCGAGCGTCTCGCCGGCCGGCATCGAGGTCGACTTCATCGACATCCGGGTCAGCACCACCGACTGCGCCAGTTCGGGCACCGTCAGCTCCTGGCCCAGCGCCGCGGCGGCGGCGGTGTAGGCCGGCACGCCAGGCACGATCGCGTAATCGATGCCGTCGGCCTTCAGACGGCGGATCTGCTCGGCGATCGCGCCGTAAAGCGACGGGTCGCCGGAATGCACCCGCGCCACGTCGAGACCGGCGCGATGCGCCGCGACGATCTCGGCATGGGTCTCGTCCAGCGTCATCGGCGCGGTATCAAGAACCCGCGCCCCCTCGGGCGCCCCGGCGACCACCTCGGCCGGCACCAGCGACCCGGCATAGAGGCAGACCGGACAGGCCGCGATCAGCCGCGCCGCCTTGAGCGTAAGCAGCTCCGGGTCGCCCGGCCCGGCTCCGATGAAATGGACGGTCATCGCGTGCCTCCCGTTACTTTGTTCCTGAAATACGCAGATCCCGACGGCGCCCGCGGCGCCACGCCCGGATCAGCGCGCATCGATCTTCTTGGCATAGCCGCGCGGCGTCACCATCCGCGGCCCCTCGCCCAGCGCGACCAGCTTCGACTGCGACGATCCGACCAGCACCACGGTCAACATGTCGACCTCGTCGACCTGCAGCTCGTCAAGCCGGCGGAACCGCAGCTGCTCCTCGGGCCGGCCCAGCGACGAGGCCAGCAGCACCGGCGTGTCAGCCGGCCGGTGCTGCAACAGGATGTCGCGCGCCTCGGCCAGCAGGGTGCGGCGTCGCATCGACACCGGGTTGTAGAATGCGATCACGAAATCGCCGGTCGCCGCGGCGTGCAGCCGCTTCACGATGTCTTCGCGCGGGGTCAGCAGGTCCGACAGCGAGATCGCGCAGAAGTCATGCCCCAGCGGCGCGCCGGCCCGGGCCGCCGCCGCCTGCAGCGCCGACACGCCGGGGGTGCAGACCACCTCGACCCGCCGCGCCGCATCCGACACGCCACCGTTGTCCGCGTCGCGGCCCAGCAGTTCGAACACCAGCGCGCCCATCGCGTAGATCCCGGCGTCGCCGGAACAGATCAGCGCCACGTCGCGGCCCTCGGCAGCGCGCTCCAGCGCAAAGCGGCAGCGGTCCTCTTCGCCGCCCAGCGGGAAATCGGCGCGCGGCTTACCGGCGACCAGCGGCCCCAACAGGTCGATATAAAGCCCGTAGCCGACCAGCTCCTCGGCCTCGGCGATCAGCCGCGACGCCTCGGGGGTGCGCCAGCCCGACTGGCCCGGCCCGATACCGACCACCGACAGCCGACCGCGGGCCCGGCCGCGCAACTCGGTGATCGGCGCCGGCGCCAGCGCCAGCGCGCAGGTCGCATTGGCAGTCTTGCGCTTGGTCACGGCAAGGCTGGCCGCGGCCCCGGCCTGGGCCAGCGCCGCACCTTCGGACACGCCGTGGCAGCCGACCTCGGCGAACACCACCTCTGAAGGCGTCGCCAACCGCGGCGACTCGGCCTCGAGCTCGGCGGCGCTGAACAGCCGCAGCGGCACCCCGAGGTCACGTGAAACATTCAGGATCGCCGGCTCGTCGGCCTTCAGGTCGATCGAGGCCACCGCCTGTACCGCACCGGGCGCGATCCCGGCCTCGGCCAGCACCTGCGCCACCAGCTCCGCCAGCTCCTGCGGCGGGCAGTCGCGGGCGCAGCCCAGGCCAAGCACCGCGCGCTGCGGCGCGAAGTGCAGATGCGCCGGACCAAGATCGGCCTGCGGCGCCGGAGTCACGCTGATCCGCAGCGCATCGCCCGAGGGCAGCCCGCCAAGCCAGTCGGCCTCGCCGTGCAGCGTCGCACCGCCACCCGACAGCAGCGCCGCCATCGCGCCCTTGGCGTCGTCGCGGTTCACCAGCCGGTAGCCGGCCGGCGGCTCGTCCAGCGCCACGCCAAGCGACACGTCGCCGGCGGTGGTCACGGCTGCGCTGCCACCCAGAACCTCGGCGATCCGCTTCGCCAGGCGGTTGGCGCCACGATGCCCGCCCAGCAGCGGTACCACCACGGCACCGTCGTCCGACACCGAGATCACCGGCGGCTCGACCCGCTTGTCGGCCAGCATCGGCGCCACCGCGCGGATCAGGATGCCGCTGGCGCAGACCCCGATCACCGGGGTGCCGGCGGCGAACAGGTCGCGGGCATGCACCAGCGCGTCGGCGAAATACGCATCGGCCGCGTCAACCCGGCCCTCGCGGCCGTGCAGCGCCGCCCCCAGCGCCTGCGCCACCTTGCGCGCCACGTTCTCGCCAGAGCGCGACAGCGCCAGCACCACAGGTTTCACAGCCAAGGATCGGCTCCCTTCGTAAGCAGGATCATCGAGAAATACGGCGCGGTCTGCGGCGCGTCGGACAGCGGCAACACCACCTCCTCGGGCAGCGTCGCGCGCTCGACATAGGTGGCGTGGCCGGTCAGCCCGAGCGCCTCGATCACCGCGCGGACCTTCGGCAGATGCCGGCCCAGCTTCATGATCACGACGCTTTCGGCGCCGTCGATCCGGGCCCTGAGCTCGGCCTCGGGCAGCGGTCCGGGCAAGACCGTCAGACGTTCGTTGCGCGCCGCCAGCGGTCGCCCGGCACGGGCGGCGGCGGCGGTCAGGCTGGTGACGCCGGGCACCACCTCGACCCGGTAGCGGGTCGCCAGCCGGGCAAACAGGTACATGAAGGAGCCGTAGAAGAACGGGTCGCCCTCGCACAGGCAGACCACGTCGTCGCCGGCGTCGAGCGCCTCGGCGATCCGCGCCGCGCCGGCGTCGTAGGCGGCCTGCGCCGGGCCGCGCTCGACGGTCATCGGCACGTCCATGACGATCTCGCGCGCGGTGCCCGGGATTAGCCCGGCGGCGATGGCGCGGGCAAAGCTCTGGCCGCCGGCCAGCGTCGGATAGGCGACGACCCGCGCGGCCTCGATCAGCCGAGCGGCGCGCAGGGTGATCAGATCCGGTGCGCCGGGGCCCAGCCCGACTCCGTAGAGGGTTCCGGTCATCGCTTGATCAGGCTCCACTGCATCACCGGCATCGCCGGGCGCCAGCCGGTAAGCCGGCCGACCGGCTCGGCTCGCTCGACCGAGATCCGGACCAGGGATCCGCCGTGCAGCTTGTGCAACCCGATCAGCGCGGCCTCGCTTTCCAGGGTCACCGCGTTGGCGACCAGCCGGCCAAGCGGCCGCAGCGCCGCCCAGGCGGCGCTGAACACCGGCTCGGACAAGCCGCCGCCGATGAAGATCGCATCGGGCGCCGGCAAGCCTTCGAAGGCCGCCGGCGCGGTGCCCTCGACGATCTGCAGCCGCGGCGTCCCCAGCGCCAGCGCGTTGGCGGCGGCCATCGCCCGGCGGTCGGCGCGCGGCTCGATTCCGATGGCGCCGGCGTAGCGCGCCGATCGCATCCATTCGATCGCGACCGACCCGGAGCCGGTGCCGATGTCCCACAGCAACGCGCCGCGCATCGGCATCAGCTTGGCCAGGGTCGCGGCGCGCAGCTCGCGCTTGGTCATGGTGCCGTCGCTGAGAAACAGCGCGTCGTCGAGCCCCGGCACCCGCGGCACCAGCGCCGCGTCGGGCGCCGCGATGCACTCCACCGCGAGGGTGTTGAACGCCGGCACCTCGTGGTCCCAGCTTTCAGCGACGCCATCGAACCTGGCCTCGTCCTTGCCGCCCATGTTGGCGAGCACCGTCAGCCGGCTCTTGCCGAAACCGCGCTCGGCCAGGAAGCTGGCGATCCGGCCCGGGGTCTCGGCCCCGGTGGTCAGCACCAGAAGCTGCGCCTGCGGCTGGATGAAGGCGATCATCTGCTCGACCGGCCGGCCATGCACCGTCAAGGTCTCGACGTCGGCAAGGCTCCAGCCCATCCGTGCCGAGGCAAGCTGGAACGCCGACAGCTGTGGGTGGTAGACGATCTCGCCGGGCGGAATCGCGCGGCCGATCCGCGCCCCGACCGAGAACCACAGCGGATCGCCGGTGGCCAGCACCACGACGCGGCGGCCCCGAAGGCCCTGCAGCCGGCTGATCAGCGCGTCGAATGGGCTGGGCCAGGCGATGCGTTCGGCCGAGATACCGCGCGACAGCTGGTGATGCCGGTCGCCGCCGATGATGAGTTCGGCGGCCTCGACCACCGCGCGGGTCGCCGGCAGCAACCCGTCCATGCCGTCTTCGCCGATGCCGACGATGTGGAGCCAAGGGTCAGCCACGCGCGCCTCCAATTCTCTTACAAGAGAATTGCAATTTCCTTGCAAGGAAATTGGTCCTCCTCACGACCGGTCCTCACCAAGGCCGACGGCCAGCGCGTTCACCGCCGCCGCCGCCATCGCCGATCCGCCGCGGCGACCGCGCAGCGCCACGAAATCGCAGCCGCGCGGGTGCCCCGCAAGCTCGGCCTTGGACTCGGCGGCGCCGACGAAACCCACCGGAAACCCCAGGATCAGCGCCGGCTTCGGCCAGCCCGCGTCGAGCCGCTCGAGCAGGTGGAACAGCGCCGTCGGCGCGTTGCCCACCGCAACCACCGCGCCCGCGATCCGGTCGCGCCAAAGCTCGACCGCGGCGGCGGACCGGGTCGTGCCGAGATCCTGCGCCAGATGCGGCACCCGCGCGTCGTTCAGCGTCACCAGCACCTCGGTCCGCGGCAGGTGCCGGCGGATGATGCCCGATGCGACCATCTCGCAATCGCAGATCACCGGCGCGCCGGCGGCCAGCGCCGCCCTGCCGGCCGCCATCGCGTCCGGCGAGAACGCCAGCCGGTCCGCCACCTCGACCATGCCGCAGGCATGGATCAGCCGGATCACCATCGGCTGGAGATCTTCGGGAAACCGGCCGAGTTTGGCTTCAGCGCGGACCGTGGCGAAGCTCTGGGCGTAGATCGCCGACGGGTTCTTCTCGTAGGGGCGCATCGGTCGTATCGCAACGCCGGACACCGGCCGCGCCGCGGGGTCGGGCGCCGCGGCCCGCAACGCACCGAGATGCGACAGCCCGAGGATCGCCGCCGCATCGCTGCGCTGCTCATCCGACAGCTTGGCGTCGAGCATCGCGGCAAGATCGCCGGCAGCGTCGCAGGCGGCGAAGGCGCGCGCGAGTGTCTCGACCTGCACCGCGTCCTTCACCTGGCCCTCGGGCACCGTGATCGGCAGCAGCGACGGGAAGGCCTCGGCCAGCACGTGACCCCGGTCATGCGGCTCGAACGGCCAGATCGCCACGTCGTCGCGGGCGCGCAACCGCTGAAGCGCGGCGATGCCGGTCAGAGCCTGGCCCCCGACGGAGCCGGCGCCCGACAGTTTCCAGACCTCCTGCGCGCCGGGCGCGCGATCGCTGTCGCGCAGGTTCTCGGGCAGGCAGTCGCCCCAGCCCTTCGGCTTCTTGCGCGGCAGGCCGTCGATGTCGCGGTTCGGCAGGCCGTTGCCCCAGAAAGGGCCATCGGTCTCGAACGCCGCGTTCATCCGGGCCGCGGCGTCGAACCGGTTGTTGGCGTTGTCGGCACCGTCCTCGACCAGCTCGGCGATCCGTGCCCAGACGTCGCGCCAGTCCCCGCCGGGGCGGATCGCCTGGCTCAGCCCCCGCGGATAGCCGAAGGGAAAGTCGAACCCCAGCAGCGCGCGCCGCCCGGCCGCGGTCTCCTGGTCCAGCAACTCGGTCAACAGCGACATCGCCTCGGTGCGGGTCGCCGGGTTCAGCAGCCGCAGCGCGCCGTCGCGCAGGATCGCGATCCACAGGCTGTCGCGGCCGGTGACCGGGCGGCCGGCGGCCGACCAGTCCACCGCGACATGGGTCTGAAACCGGCTCATTTCGACTTGAGCACGCTCAGCGGCCCGAGCGGGTGATCGGCCTGCGGGTATTTGGCATGCTGGTGGTCGTGGTCGTGATGATGATGGTGGTCATGACCATGGGCGTGGTCATGCGGGTGATCGTGATCATGCGCCGGCCCGTGTTCATGCGCATGCGCATGGCGCTGCGCCGCATCAAGCCGGCACAGCCCGGTGCAGAAGTCGTCGCACAGCGCGCAATCGGCGACGTTCGACCCCGGCGCGTTGGCGCCCTGGCCCTCGACATGGTGGTGGTGGCTTTCCTGCACCGCGCCGACCTCGGCCTCGAAGCCGAGCACCTGGGTGCGGTACTTGCACATGCCGCAGGTCGGCGGCACCTGCTCGCCGACCAACTCGGTGATCCGCTCGGCGAAGGTGGCCAGCACCTGGCCGTGGTCGCCGAGATAGCCGGCCTTGACGAAATCGATCTCCGGATGCGCCACGGCCACCCGGTCGGCGAAGCCGTAGATCCGGTCGATCAGGATGCCCGAGAATAGGAAATACGGGAACACCACGACCCGGCGGTAGCCAAGCCGGGCGACGTGCTCGAGGCAGGGTTCGACCAGCGGGAAGGTGACGCCGGAATAGCCGGTCTCGCACCAGCCGAATCCCATGCCCTCCCACAGCAGCCGGGCGATCTTCGACACGTTGCCATTGGCGTCGGGGTCGGACGCGCCGCGACCGATCACCACCAGGCAGGTCTCGTGCATCGGCACGTCGCTGGGGTTGGCGTCGAGTGCGGCGCGGATCCGGTCGGCGGCGGCGGCGACCATGCGCGGGTCGACCCCAAGCTCGCGGCCGTAGATGATCTCGATGCCGTGCTTGGCGGCGTAGGTGTTCAGCACGGTCGGGATGTCGTTCTTGGCGTGCATCGCCGCGAACAGCATGCCGGGCACCGCGAGAATCCGGGTGCAGCCCTGTTCGCGCAGCCGGTCGAGCCCGTCGCGGATCACCGGGTTGGCGAATTCGAGATAGCCGTATTCCACCGGCCAGTCCGGCGGCAACAGCGCCGGCAGCTTTTCCGCCAGCACCGCGAACTCGTCCACCGCCGACTGGCTGCGCGACCCGTGGCCGCAGATCATCACCCCGGTCTTCGGCCCGGCGCCGACCGCGCTCATGCCCGCGCCTCGTCGCCGGTCTCGGCCTCGGCTTCGCTGGAGGCATCGGCGCTGGCCTCGTCGCCGCCGCCCTTCAACGCGCCCCAGAGCCCGAGCGCGATCGCGACGCCGATCGCGGCGCCGGCGACCCAATGGTCGTGGCCGGCAAGATCGGTCAGGTGACCGGCATGCGCCGCAGCGGCGCCGGGCCAGGCCAGCGCAATCAGCGCGGCAGGAGTAAGGGCGGGAAGGTGGCGCATCGCGGACCTCTCGATCTGGCAATGGCCGGAGCCCGCCGGATCGGCGGGTGCGGACGACGTGATGCCTTGGTCCCCTACTAGGGTCGACCGCCGCACCACCAACCTTTCCGGCCACGCTGGGCTTCGTCTCGGGCCTCTATAGGGGGCGCGGCAGTGCTTCGCAAACGCCGAAGCGGCGATGGGCGGCGAATTCGCGACATCGCCGCGCCGCGCCGTCAGCGGCGGCCGAACAGCCGTTCGATGTCGGAAAGCTTCAGCTCGACATAGGTCGGGCGGCCATGGTTGCACTGGCCGGAGTTCGGCGTCGCCTCCATTTCGCGCAGCAGCGCGTTCATTTCTTCGGCGCGCATCCGGCGCCCCGACCGGATCGAACCGTGGCAGGCCACCCGGCTGAGGATCGCGTCAAGCCGCGCCGCCACGGTGCCGCTTTCGCCCTGGTCGTCGATCTCGTCGAGCACGTCGCGCAGCAGGGCCGCCGCGTCGACACGGCCCAGCAGCGCCGGGGTCTCGCGCACCGCGACGGTGCCGGGGCCGAAGGCCTCGATCACCAGCCCGAGCCGGGCCAGATCCCCGGCGGCCTCGAGCAGCCGCTCGGCGCCGGAGCCAAGCTCGACGATGTCGGGGATCAGCAACGCCTGCGCCGCCACCCCGGTCGCCGCCATCTGCGCCTTCAGCCGCTCGTAGACCAGCCGTTCATGCGCCGCGTGCTGGTCGACGATGACGATGCCCGCGTCGGTCTGCGCCACGATCCAGTTCTCGTGCAGCTGCGCCCGCGCCGCGCCGAGCGGCAGCCGCTCGGTCTCGGGCTCCGGCGCCACCGGGTCGACCCGGGCGCTGGGCGCGTCGAGCCCGGCGAAGCCGAACGAGCTTTCGGCAAAGCCCGGCGCCTGCCCGAGCCGCGCCGCCGACAGCGCCCGCGGCGACGGCCGGTCCATCTGGTAGATGCGCGGCGCGGCGCCCTGCCCGCCCTGCCCCGGCCGGTCCTCGTCGTCGATCAGCCCGCCGGCGTCGCCGCGCGGCGCCATGCCGGGGCGCATCGCGGCCAGGGTCTCGGCGGCGACGGTGGTCGAGGCGCGGTGCCCGGCGCCGGCCAACGCCGCGCGCAGCGTCGACACGATCAGCCCGCGCACCGCCGCCGGGTCGCGGAACCGGACCTCGGATTTCGCCGGGTGCACGTTGACGTCGACCAGCACCGGGTCGCAATCGACGAACAGCGCCGCCGCCGGGTAGCGGTCGCGGCTCAGCACGTCCATGTAGGCGGCGCGCAGCGCGCCGGTCAGCTGCCGGTCGCCGACCGGGCGGCCGTTGACGAAGACGTGCTGGGTCACCGCGGCGCCGCGCGAATAGGTCGGCAGCGCCGCGTAGCCGGTCAGGTGCAGCCCGTCGCGCACCGCGTCGACCGGCAGCGCGTTGTCGGCGAACTCCGGCCCCAGCACCGAGGCCAGCCGCGCCCGCAGCGCCGCCATCGGATCGCCGGTCTCGGCATCGGCGCGAAACAGCTGCCGGTCGCGGCCGTCGCTGGTGTCGCGCAGGGTGAAGCTGGCGTAGGGCTCGGCCATCGCCAGCTTTCGGATCACCTCGGTGATCGCCTGGCTTTCGGCCCGGTCCGAGCGCATAAACTTGAGCCGCGCCGGGGTGGCGTGGAACAGGTCGCGCAACTCGACCACGGTGCCGCGGGCCAGCGCCGCCGGCGCGGTCTTGCCGACCACTCCGCCGCTGACCGACAGCGTCGCCGCCGGCGCGCCGCTGACCCGCGAGGTCAGCGCCAGCCGCCCGACCGCGCCGAGCGAGGCCAGCGCCTCGCCGCGAAACCCGAAAGAGGTGATGTTGAGCAGGTCGCTGCCGTCGATCTTCGAGGTGGCGTGCCGGGCCAGCGCCAGCGGCAGCTCGTCCTCGGTCATGCCGCAGCCGTCGTCGACCACCCGGATCAGCGTCTTGCCGCCGTTGGCGATCACCACCTCGATCCGCCGGGACCCGGCGTCGAGCGCGTTCTCGACCAGCTCCTTGACCGCCGAGGCCGGCCGTTCGACCACCTCGCCGGCGGCGATGCGGTTGATCGCGGCATCGTCGAGCTGGCGGATCACCGGGCGCGGTGCGGCAGGCTGCGGGGCGGTCTCTGGGTCGGGCGCTGTCATGCGATCGAGGCTAGCATGGCAGCGCCCGCTCCGCGAGACAGGTCAGTTCGCCGCCGGGGTCTCGGCGGCGTCATCCGGCAACGTCACCTGCGGCAGCAGCACCGCGGGTCCGGCCTGCGGCACCGCGCCATCCTCCAGCCCCTCGGGCTGGCCAACCACCACGAAATGCAGCGCCTCGGGATCGAGCCGTTCGGCGGCGACCCGGTTCACGTCATCGAGCGTCACCGCCTCGATGAACGAGTTGCGGTCGCTGACATAATCCGGCGTCAGCCCGGTGAACTGCATCCCCACCAGGATGTCGGCGATCGGCCCGTTGCCGTCGAAGCGCAGCGGGTATTCGCCGGTGATGTAGGTCTTGGCGGCGTCGAGCTCGGCCTGGGTCACCCCGTCGCGGGCGATCCGCTGCCACTGGTCGCGGTTCACCGCGATCGCCTCGGCGTCCCGGTCG
>JBFGEI010000067.1:0-13353 GCA_041580155.1 Limimaricola sp. | reverse complement strand
GCGGTTTCGAGCACGGTGCGGTTGGGGATCTCGCCGCGCAGGATCTTGGCGAAGATGTTCTCGGGATCGTAATCGAAGCTCATGCTTGGTCCTCAGTCGTCAAACAGGTTCGGGGTCTCGGCGATGCCCCGCGCCACATCTTGCGGCAGCGACAGCACCGCCGCCAGCGCCGCGATGTTGTCGGCCGGGGTGGCGGTCTCGGACAGCCGTCGCAGCCCGGGCAGATCGGCGGCGCGCAGCCGGTCGGTGTGCTGCCGCAGGTCCTGCCGCATCGCCGGCAGCAGCTGCGCCAACGTCGTCCCGGCGCTGGCCGCGGCGGCCAGCCCGGTGCGCCCGGCATGGGCGCGCAGATAGCTGTCCTCGACCCGGCAGTCGAGTTCGAGAATCCGCAGCGTCACGGCATCGGCGACCAGGTCGCGCAGCAGCTCCAGCCGCGCGATGTCGACGCAGATCACCAGCCGGTCGGTGTCGAAGGCCTCGAACAGCAGCCGCAGCAGCGCCCGGCGGTGTCGGTTGCGCTTGGCCAGCGAGCTTTCGATGCCGCCGAGATCGGGCAGCGCCGTCGCCTCTTCGTCGAACAGGAAGTCGACCGCCGGCAGCCCGGTATGGTGCTTGATCGACCCGAGAAGCCGCTTGGCGACGTGCCACTTGCGGCCGACCACCACCACCAGCTCGCGGCCCGGACCGACATGCCCGCCGGCCTGCCAGAACCGCGGCGTGAAACGGCTGCCCTCGCGGCCGCGTCCGGCCAAGTAGCCGATCAGCTCGCGGCCCTCGCCGGTGATCTCGAAACCGGTGCAATCCGACGCCCAGAGATCGCCCAGCCGCGCCTTCAACCCCGACGCGCCGGGATCGATCTTGCGCGCGAACAGCGCGTCCTGCCCCAGCAGCAGGTCGTAATGGTCGTCATGGAACGACACCGGCATGCCGTAGTCGCTGAACATCAGGAAGGTTGGCGACCGGCTGCTTATCTCGGCGTCGGGCACCAGGTGCCGTACCAGAGTCTGAAAGAAGCTCTCGTCGGGAATCCAGCTGTGCCGGAAGAACCGCACCACATCGCGGCGCTGCCGGATGAAGCCAAGCACCGCCTCGACGCTGCCGCGCCGCAGGCACCACCATTGCGAGCCGATCATCATCCGCAGCCCGGCCGGCAGGCCGCGCCGCAGCCGCAACCATTTTTGCAATTCCAACGCAGCACCGAACAGCCGCGGCTGCCGGCGTTCGTTGAACGGGTGGCGGTAGATCAGCCGCTCTTCGGTCATCCCGGTGCGAATCCAGCCGGCGTCGAAGAAGTCGACGCTTTCGATGTGATCGAGCGGCGCCGCATCGAGCTGCCGATGCGCGTAGTCCGCGGTCTTGATCGCGCCGCAATCGCCCGACAGCAGGTAGAAATGAGTCGCCTCGGGAAACGCCGCGAGCGCGGTCTCCAGCCCGTTCAGTGTCGCCTGGACCAGGCTCCAGTCGCCCCAGCCGCAGCGCAGCGGCCGCGGCACCAGCCGCACCAGCGGGTCAGCGCCGAACGCCGTCCGCAGCCGGGCGTGATCGGCGCGCGGCGCCCGTGCATCAAGGTGGATCGCGACCCGGTCGCCGGCGGCGGCAAGCTGCCGCGCCTGCCGGATCACCGCCTCCGGATCCCGGTGGCACAGCAGGATGAAGGCGATGGTCGCCATTGACGCGGTGTCCGCCCCGTGTTTTTCGCCCCGCGGGGCCGACCTCTTTAACCCTTGATACCGCGAAGACCCGTTGAATAAACAGGGTGTAGCCGGTTTTTCGACCGCGCGGCGCGACGGCAGCCGGAAAGGGCAGCAGGCGATGGGGTTTCCAGGAACCTGGATGACGCAGAGCGAGAGCATGGTTTACCGGGTGGTGCCGAAATGCGCCTGCTCGACGATCGGCCAGATCATGTATTATTCGGACCACGGCCGGTTTTTCGACGGCGACATCCATGACGCCCGGGACGGGCTGCATAAATGGGGCCAGGACCATAGCCAGTCGCCGATCTCGCAGGTGGTGACCGGCCGCCGCAGCTTGGTGTTCAGCTGCGTCCGCAACCCGTTCGACCGGATCCTGTCGTCGTTCTTCGACAAGATCTGCGGCATCCAGCGCAACGGCGGCCGCTACCGCGGCAACATGGTGCCGATGCTGGCGCAGAAATACGGGATCGAGACCGGCAGCCCGGAGGACGGCTTCGATTTCGACCAGATCCGCAGCTTTCGCCGGTTCCTGCTGTTCGCCCGCGACACCATCCGGTTTCGCAAGCCGATCGACCCCGACATCCACTGGTCGCCGGTCTCGGGCCATCTCTCGACGCTGATCCGCGGCGGCGGCCGCTACGACCGGATCCTGCGCACCGAGGAATTCGTCACCGGGATGCAGGGCGTGCTCGCCAGCACCCCGGCGCCGCACCGGCTTGATGTCGCCGCGATGCCGCGGTTCAACGAAAGCGCGGTGCACGGCCCGCGCCGCGCGCACGCCGTAGAGGCCTATTTCGACGACCTGTCGCTGCACCTGATGCAGGAGGTCTACCGCAACGACTTCGCCCTGTTCGGCTACGATTCGGACCGGCCCTCCGATCGCCGACCCCGCGCCGAGATCGACCTCGACGCGGTGCATGCCCGGCTCTCCGCGTGAGCCGGGCCAAGGAACACGCGCCGGCCCCGAAAGGTTCTGACACCATGACGACTCCCCGCCCCGCCGATCTGCCGTCCCGCCTGCGCCGCACCCCGGAGCTGTGGATGGTTCTGCTGTTCCTGGTCGGGCTGGCAGCGCTGGGGTTCTTCCTGCTCGCCGGCGAGGTGGTCGAAGGCGACACCAAGGCCTTCGACGAGACCATCCTGCTGGCGCTGCGCACGCCCGGCGACATGAACAACCCGATCGGCCCGGCCTGGTTCGAAGAGCTAGCCCGCGACATGACGGCTCTTGGCGGCGTCGGCGTGCTGACGCTGCTGACCTTCGCGGTGGCGGGATACCTGGCGCTGTCGCGGCACATCTCGACGATGTGGTTCCTGCTGATCGCGATCGGCAGCGGCACCCTGCTGAGCCGCAGCGCCAAGCTGCTGTTCGACCGGCCGCGGCCGGAACTCGTGCCGCACGGGTCCTTCGTCTACACCGCGAGCTTCCCGTCCGGCCACACCATGCTGTCGGCGGTCACCTATCTGACGCTGGCGGTGATGCTGTCGCGGCTGGAACCGCGGCGGCTGATCAAGGTCTACATCATGACCGTGGCGATCATCCTGACCGGGCTGGTCGGCGCCAGCCGGGTCTATCTCGGGGTGCATTGGCCGACCGACGTGATCGCCGGCTGGACCGCCGGCGCCGGCTGGGCCGTGGCCTGCCTGCTGGTGTCGCAATGGCTGCAGAGCCGGGGCCAGATCGAACCGGCCGAAGACGCCGAGGACTGAGCCTCGGCGTCGCGATGCCCTAGGCGTCGATCAGCCCGGCCGCGGCGAACAGCGTCCCGAGATCTGCCTCGGGGCGCGCCCCGAAATGCGAGATCACCTCGGCCGCGGCGACGCAGCCCATCCGGCCCGAGGTCTCGAGGTCGCGGCCCGTCGCCATCCCGTAGAGGAAGCCCGCGGCGAACAGGTCGCCGGCGCCGGTCGCATCGACCGGGGTGACGGTGGTCACCGGCACCACGACGCGCTCGTCGCCGCGGATCAGCACCACGTCCTTGCCCGACCGGGTGCAGACCACCAGCCGGCATTCGGACGCGGCGCGCGCCAGCGCTGTGTCGAGATCGCATTGGTACAGCGATTCCCATTCGTGCTCGTTGCCGATCACGTAGTCGAGTTCTCGCACCAGCCGCTGGAAATCGACCCGGTGCCGGTCGGCGCAGAACGGGTCCGACAGCGCGATCCCGGCCTGGCCGCCGCCCTTCTGGGTCAGCTGCGCGGCGCGCTCGAACGCTTCCTTGCCCTTCGGCTTGTCGTAGAGATAGCCCTCGAGAAACAGGATGCCCGCGTCGCCGGCCACCGCGTCCGACACGTCGTCGGGGCCAAGCTCGGCCGAGATCCCGAGATAGGTGTTCATCGACCGCTCGCCGTCGGGGCTTACGAAGATCATCGACCGCGAGGTCGGCAGCTCGCCGCCCGGCACCGGCGGGTTGACGAAGGCGGTGCCGCCCTTCTCCATGCTCTCGGCGTAGAACCGCCCCAGCGCATCGTCGTGCACCCGGCCGATGAAGGCGGTCGGCAGCCCGAGGTTGCCCAAGCCCGCCAGCGTGTTGGCGACCGAGCCGCCGGGCGCCTGGCGGCGGTTTTCCATCGCGCCGTAGAGCAGCTCGCCGCGCTCGCGCTCGACCAGCTGCATGATGCCCTTCTCGATGCCCATCAGGTCGAGAAAACTGTCGTCGGCCTGGGCGAAGACGTCGACGATGGCGTTGCCGATGCCGACGATGCGGGTCTGGGTCATGGGGTCTTCTCCTGGTAGAGGCAGAGGTCGCGGATCAGGCAGGCCGGGCATTTCGGCTTGCGCGCGACGCAGGTGTAACGGCCGTGCAGGATCAGCCAGTGATGCGCATGGCCCTGGAACGGTGCCGGGATCTGGTCCTCGATGCCGCGTTCGACGACATCGACATCCTTGCCCGGGGCGATGCCGCTGCGGTTGGCGACGCGGAAGATATGGGTGTCGACCGCCTGCGCCGGGATCTTCCACCACATGTTCAGCACCACGTTGGCGGTCTTGCGGCCGACACCCGGCAGCCCGATCAGCGCGGCGCGAGACGACGGCACCTCGCCGCCGTAGGTCTCGACCAGAATCTGGCTCAGCCTGATGACGTTCTTGGCCTTGTTGCGAAACAGCCCGATGGTCTTGATGTGCTCGATCAGCCCGGCCTCGCCCAGGTCGAGCATCTTCTGCGGCGTGTCGGCGATCTCGAACAGCTTGGCGGTGGCGCGGTTGACCCCGGCATCGGTCGCCTGCGCCGACAGCGCGACCGCGACCAGCAGGGTGAAGGCATTGGTGTGATGCAGCTCGCCCTCGGGCTCGGGCTCGGCGGCCTGGAACCGGGTGAAGATCTCGTGGATGCTGTGATAATCGAGCTGACGGGTCATCGGCGCTCTATGCCCGCATGGCCCCGCCCGGGCAAGCCCGCGAGCTGCGACGGATGCGCAGCTTCCGGGTCGCGCGGGACCGCGCCGCGCCGTAGACTGCGGGCATGGACCAGACACATGCATATCACTACCAAGTCATGCGCCGGGCGATCGAGACCATCGATGCCGCGCCCGGGCCGCTGACGCTCGATCAGCTGGCGACGCGGATGGACATGTCGCCGGCGCATTTCCAGCGGCTGTTCACCGCCTGGGTCGGGGTGTCGCCAAAGCGCTACCAGCAATATCTGGCGCTGGATCACGCCCGGACCCTGCTGCGCGACCGTTTCACCACGCTGGCGACGGCGCAGGCGGTCGGGCTGTCGGGCAGCGGTCGGCTGCACGACCTGTTCCTGCGCTGGGAGGCGATGAGCCCGGGCGCCTACGCCTCGGGCGGCGCCGATCTGGTGATCCACGAGGCCGAGTTCGACAGCCCGTTCGGCCCGGTGATCGCGATGGGCACCGACCGCGGCCTCTGCGGCTTGGGCTTTGCCGCCGAAACCGGACGCGATGCGGTGCTGGCCGACCTGCGCGGCCGCTGGCCCAACGCGCGCTTCCTCGCCGACGCCGCGCCGCTGCGCGCCTGGGTCGAGGCGGCTTTCTCGGGGCGCGGCGAGGCCCGGCTGCACCTTGGCGGATCGCCCTTCGCGCTGAAGGTCTGGGAAGCGCTGCTGGCGATCCCGTCGGGCCATGTCAGCAGCTATTCCGAGATCGCCGCCGCCGCCGGCAAGCCGCAGGCGGTGCGCGCCGCCGGCACCGCGATCGGCCGCAACCCGGTGTCCTGGCTGATCCCCTGCCACCGAGCGCTGCGCAAATCCGGCGCCTTGGGCGGCTATCACTGGGGCCTGCCGGTCAAGCGCGCGATGTTGGCTTGGGAGTCGGCGCGGGCCGATCTGGACACAGCGCAAAAGGTTCCCGAATCCGCCGGAACCGCGCTGACAAGCACGCGTTATTGAATATCACATGCCAACGGCCTCTATGGTGCCGGGACAGGCGCGGGGATGCTCCGCGCGACTCGCAAAAATGGATTTACAGATGATCACCGTGACCAAGCTTCCCCTTGCCCTCGCCGCCGCCTCGGTTCTGGCCATCGCCGCCTGCCAGCCGGTGACCCCGAACAACCCCGACCCGAACGCCAACACCCGTCGCGGCGCTCTCGTCGGCGCCGGTCTGGGTGCCGCGGTCGGCGCGCTGACCGGTGACGACCGCGACGAGCGGATCCGCAACGCCGCGATCGGCGCCGCGGTCGCCGGCGGCATCGGTGCCGCCAGCGGTGCCGCGCTTGACCGTCAGGAAGCCGAACTGCGCAACCAGCTCGGCGCCAATGTCGGCCTGGTCAACACCGGCGACCAGCTGGTGGTGACGCTGCCGCAGGACATCCTGTTCGCCACCGACAGCGCCCAGCTGACCGGGTCGCTGACCAACGATCTGCGCACCATCGCCACCTCGATCAACAACTACCCGGGCACCACGGTCAACGTGATCGGCCACACCGACAACACCGGTGCCGCCGCCTACAACCAGTCGCTCTCCGAGCGTCGCGCCCAGGCGGTGTCGTCGGTGCTGGTGTCGTCGGGCGTCGCGCCGGCCCGGGTCCGCGCCATCGGCCGCGGCGAAGACCAGCCGATCTCGTCCAACCTCACCGCCGAAGGCCGGGCGCAGAACCGTCGGGTCGAGATCATCATCACCCCGAACTGATCGGCGACCGCCACCGCGACATCAGGGCCGCCCCAGCCGGGGCGGCCCTTTTGCATCGTTGTGGAACGTCCCATGTCGTGGTCATATGACTTGACCAATTTTCCGGAGACGCAACGCGATGCCCTTCGAGCCGATCCACCCCGAGAAACTGTCCCACGGCGTGGTCCGCCAGGTCGAGCTGCTGGTGCTGCGCGGCATCCTGCGGCCCGGCGACCGGCTGCCGCCCGAGCGCGAGCTGGCCGAGCGGCTTGGCGTCTCGCGCCCGTCGCTGCGCGAGGCGCTGGCCGAACTGCAGCGCCTTGGCCTGGTCGAGACCCGCGCCGGCGCCGGGGTGTTCGTCAGCAACGTGCTCGGCTCGGCGTTCTCGCCGGCGTTGGTGCGGCTGTTCGCCAGCCATGACGAGGCCGTGGTCGACATGGTCGGGTTCCGCCGCGACATCGAAGGCATTGCCGCGGCGCGGGCGGCCCGGCACGGCTCGGATGCCGATCTCGAGGTGATCGACGCGGTGTTCCGGCGGATGGAAGCGGCGCAGAGCCGACCCGTCGTCGACGCCGAGACCGAGGCCCGGCTCGACGCCGAGTTCCACCTGGCGATCATCGAGGCCGGCCACAACGTGGTGATGCTGCACATGATGCGGTCGATCTACGATCTGCTGCGCGAGGGCGTGTTCTACAATCGCCAGGTGATGTTCCGGCAGCGCCTGACCCGCGACAGCGTGCTCGACCAGCATCGGGCGATCAACGCCGCACTGCAGAACCGCGACGCCGAGGCGGCGAAGGCCGCGATCACCGCGCATCTCGACTACGTGCAGCAGGCGCTCAGCGACCAGCGCCTGGCCGACCGCAACGAGGAGATCGCCCGGCGCCGGCTGAGCCAGGAACGCGCGCGCTGACGCCCTGCTCCGACCGGCCGCAACGAAAAAGGCCCGGGCGCTGCTGCGTCCGGGCCTTTTCGATCTTCGACAGGTCTCGGGTCGGTTCAGTGCAGCTTGGCGCGCACCGTGTCGATCGAGTCGTCGATCATCTTGTCGCTGCGCGCAGCGGTCATCTGCTGCGCGATGACCTCGCGGGCCGCGGCCACGGCCACGGTGATCGCCTGGTCGCGCACCGCGCGGACCGCCTTGGCCTGGGCGCTGGCGATCTGCTCCTGCGCGCCGGTCAGGCGACGCTCGATCGACGCGCGGATGTCGGCCTTGGCCTGCTCGGCGGCGGCGGCGGCCTCGTCACGGGCGGAGGCGACGATCCGGTCGGCCTGCGCCTGCACGTCCTTCTGCTTGCGCTCGTAGGAGGCCAGCAGCGACTGCGCTTCCTCGCGAAGCCCGCGGGCCTCGTCGAGTTCGGTGCGGATGCCGTCGGCCCGCTTGTCGAGCAGCTTGCCGACTTCGCGCGGAACCCGGAAGTACAGCAGCACCGCGACGAACAGCAGGAACGCCAGCAGCACCACGAAGTCGGTGTTGCGCAGCGACACGAAGGGACCGGTGGCGGCCATCGCCGGGGCGGCGGCCAGCGACAGGATCAGCGTGGCAAGAAACTTGGTCATGCGCGCTCTCCCAGTTTCGCGTCCACCGCCTTGTCGACCGCGGCGGCATCGGCGTCGGCGCCGAACGCCGAGACGATTTCACGCGCGGTGTCGCGCGCGACGATGCTCACGCTTTCGATCGCGCTGGCGCGAATCTCGGCGATGGCGGCTTCGCCCTCGGCCGTCTTTTCGGCGATCTGTGCGTCGGCCTTGACCATTTCGGCGTCCAGCTCGGCCTGAATCTCGGCCTTGGTCTCGGCGATGATCCGGCTGGCTTCGGCGCGGGCGTCGGCCAGCGCCTTGTCGTAGGCCTTTTCAGCCTCGGTGGCGCGCAGCCGCAGTTCTTCGGCGGCGGCGATGTCGTTGGTGATCGTGCCCGCGCGCTCGGCCAGCACCGCGCCGATGCGCGGCAGGGCAAAGCGGGACAGGACGAAATAGATCACGCCAAGCGTGACGATCAGCCAGAAGATCTGGTTCGGAAAGCTCGAAACGTCGAGCTGGGGCATGCCCGGCCCGGCGGCCTCGGCCCCGTGTGCGGCAGCCGGCGCAGCGCCGGCGATGGTCTCGGTCGCCATGGCGTCCCTCCGTCGAGCCCTAAGGAAATGGCGGCGCGGAGAAGCCCGCGCCGCCGGTCAGGAGATCGGATGGTGCCTTAGACGGCGAACATCAGCAGCAGAGCGACGAGGAACGAGAAGATCCCGAGCGCTTCGGCGAAGGCCAGGCCGATGAACAGCGTGGCGGTCTGCGATGCGGCAGCCGACGGGTTGCGCAGCGCGCCGCCCAGGTAGTTCGCCGCGACCGAGCCCACACCGATGGCCGCGAGGCCCGAACCGATGGCAGCAAGGCCGGCGCCGATGAACTGACCGAATTGTGCGATATCGCCTTCCATGGGGGTATCTCCTGTACTGGAATTGCGTTGGGTGAAGGGTGAACCGACCCGCAGGGCCGCCTGCCCCGTCAGTGCGACGGGTGCAGCGCGTCCTTGAGGTAGATGCAGGTGAGGATGGTGAACACGTAGGCCTGAATGCCGGCCACCAGGATCTCGAGACCGTAGATCGCGGTGATCGCGACGATCGAAAGCGGCGACAGGGCGGCAATGGCGGCGAAGCCGGCGAACACCTTGATCATCGCATGGCCGGCGACGAGGTTGCCGGCAAGACGGATCGAATGGCTGACCGGACGCACGAAGTACGAGATCACCTCGATGACGGCGATGACCGGGCGCAGGAACAGCGGCGCTTCGGACATCCAGAACAGCCCGAGGAAGGCCGGGCCGTTCTTCACGAAACCGAGCACGGTGACGCTGAGAAACACACCCAACGCGAGGAACGCGGTGACCGCGATATGCGAGGTCGGGGTGAAGGCCATCGGCAGCAGGCCGAGGTAGTTCGAGAACAGGATGAACAGGAACAGCGTCATGATCCAGGGGAAGTACTTCAGCCCTTCCTTGCCGGTGACGTCCTCGACCATCTTGTAGACAAAGCCGTAGATCAGCTCGGCGGTCGACTGCAGCCGGTTCGGGATCACCGCGCGGCCACGGGTGCCGAGCACCAGCAGGCCGATCACCGCCAGAGCGGCCATCGCCATCCAGAAGGTGGCGTTGGTGATGGTGTACCAGGACACCGGGTCGCCGATCTCGCCGAACAGCGGACGGATCTCGAACTGGTCGAACGGGTGGAAAACCAGCCCGCCGGCATCTTGCTGCTCGCCCGCCACTGCCTCAGTCGCCATTGTCCTAGCCCTCGTCGTCGCGGGCCGAACCGGCCTGCTGTTGTCTCTGCAGCTCCTTGGCCGACCGCAGCATGGTTTTCACACCAGCCGCGAGGCCCAAGAAAATGAACGGTATCAGGAACAATGGCATGGTCCCGAACAGGGTATCCAGGCCGTACCCGATGCCGAAGCCGATCCCGAGACCGGCCACAAGCTCGATCACCATGCGCCAGGCGACCTGCGCCTGGGAATGGTGACTTTCCGAATGGTGCGGTGCCTCGGGTTTGCCCTTGGCCGCGGCGAGCCTGCGATCCAGCTCGCGCAATCTGGCGGCGTGATCGTCGTCGTCGTGGCTGTCGGACACCCTGGCGGTCCCTTCCATCGGTCGAGTGGGTGCTAAGGTGCCGGGCGGGTTTAGTCAAGCGCGGGCTGACCGCGGCGATCCGGCAGGCATATGTCTGATATATTTGTGATTTCTGGACGACGGCCGATCAGGCGGCAGGCCGGTGTGGCACAACGGCACGGGCGCGTCATTCAACCTATCGGTTGACGTTCCGGGTGCTGCCGGGTCATTTCGACGAATGACCTCACCGCTAGATCACGTGTTCTCCGCCCTGTCGGACCCGACCCGGCGCGCGATCCTCGCGCTGCTCTTGGAAGACGACATGGCGGTGACGGATGTCGCTGAGCCCTTCGCGATGTCTCTGGCGGCGATTTCCAAGCACCTGTCGGTGCTCGCCGAGGCCGGGCTGATCAGCCAGGAAAAGCGCGGTCGGGTGAAGTGGTGCAAGCTCGAGCCTGACGGGCTTCGCGAAGCCTCGGTCTGGATGCAGGGCTTCGGGCAGATGGGCGGCATCGACCTCGATGCCTTCGAGCGGTTTCTCGGGCTCGAGCTGGCCGGCGAAGCCGGGACCGGATCTCTGGATCCGGCCCCGGAGGCCGGGCCAGAGGCTACATGATGCCGGCGAGCCGCAGGATGACGACGACGACGACGACGAGACCGACGATATAAAGAACGTTGCGCATGATTGAGCCTCTGTATGAAAGTTGCTCGTCAACGCGGCGGTAACGAAATCGTTCCGAGGTTCAGCCCCAAGTTTTTGCACGCGCCTTCAGAGCGGTAAGAAAGCTCTGGACCTTGGCGGTGCGATGCAGGTCGACATGGGTCACCACCCAGACTGGAACTTCCCAGGCCTCGTCCGGCGGAATCACCTGGTGCAGGTCGTCGCGCTTTTCGAGATCGGTGGTCGGCACGAAGCCGATGCCGGCGCCCAGCAGCACCGCCTCGCGTTGGTTGCGGTCGCCATGCGCGCGGAAGCTGATCTGCTCGGGCGCGACGCGTTCGCGCAGCCAGCGATAGAACGGGGCGCGGCTGTCGGGATCGTCCGAGGCGACGAAGCGATGCGTCGCCAGATCGGCCTCGCTTTCGGGCAAGCCGTGGCGTTCGACATAGGAGGTGGTCGCGACCAGCGCCATGCGCATCCTGAACAGCGGCTGCGCCACGTTGTCGGGCTGGTCCGGCGCGGCGCCGGCGCGGATCGCCACATGCGCCTCGCCGTATTCGAGCCGGAACAGCCGGGTGCCGGTCAGCAGCCGCACCAGCAGCGCCGGGTGCTCGGCCTGGAAATCGACCAGCAGCGGCGTCAGCAGGTCGGTCAGGCTGTCGAGCGAGGTGACCAGCAGCTCGCCCTCGACGCCGTTGCCCTGGCCCTTCAGCCGGCCGACCAGCTGGGCGAACTGATCGTCGGTGGCCTGCGCCACCTGCAGCAGGTCGCGCCCGGCCTCGGTCGCGGTGTAGCCGCGCGGATGGCGCTGGAACAGCTTGACGCCCAGCCGCCCCTCGAGCGCGTCGACATGGCGGATGACGGTGGCGTGGTGCACCCCGAGAACCTCGGCGGCGCCCGATACCGTGCCCATGCGGGCGACCTGAAAGGCGGTGCGGATCTCGTCCCAATTGTCCATGCGGCGATCTCCCTGTGTGACCCTCCCCTTTCTACAGGGCTTCGCCGCGAGTGACCAACCGGTTCCCGCCCGAGCGCTTGAATCGTGAAACCCGTGGCGGCGGCGCAGCGGCGTCGGGGCCCGGGGCTTGACGCAGCCGGCCGCGCGACGTAATTCCTGCGCAAACCCGGAAGCTCTGGCTTTCCGGTCCCCGGCCCATTGCGGGGGATCGCCGTCCGTCAGCGCGTTGCGCCCACGGGCGCGCTAGCGCATGGTACGGCCCGCGGGCCATGACCGTTGCTGGTGGCCCCGTCCGGGGCGCGGTCTCTTGCGGCGGCGCCGGGATCTGGTCGCAACGGTCGGAAAGGACCGCCGCATGTTCGAATCGCTCTCAGACCGCCTGTCAGGGGTCTTTGACAGACTGACCAAGCAGGGCGCGCTGTCCGAAGACGACGTCAGCACCGCGCTGCGCGAGGTCCGGGTGGCGCTGCTCGAGGCCGACGTGTCGCTGGGCGTGGCCCGCGACTTCGTCGCCGCGGTGCAGGCCAAGGCCAGCGGCCAGGCGGTCACCAAGTCGATCACCCCGGGCCAGCAGGTCGTCAAGATCGTCCATGACGAGCTGGTCTCGGTGCTGACCGGCGACGGCGATCCCGGCAAGCTGAAGATCGACAACGCCCCGGCGCCGATCCTGATGGTCGGCCTGCAGGGCTCGGGCAAGACCACCACCACCGCCAAGCTGGCCAAGCGGCTGACCGAGCGCGAGGGCAAGCGGGTGCTGATGGCGTCGCTCGACGTCAACCGCCCGGCGGCGATGGAGCAGCTCGAGATCCTCGGGCGGCAGATCGGCGTCGACACGCTGCCGATCGTCAAGGGCGAAAGCCCGGTGGCGATCGCCCGGCGCGCCAAGACCCAGGCGAGCCTGGGCGGCTACGACGTCTACATGCTCGACACCGCCGGCCGGCTGCACATCGACGCCGAGCTGATCGCCCAGGCCGCCGAGGTGCGCGACGCGGTCAACCCGCGCGAGACGCTGCTGGTGGTCGACGGTCTCACCGGCCAGGACGCGGTCAACGTCGCCACCGAGTTCGACGACAAGATCGGCGTCACCGGCGTCGTGCTGACCCGGATGGACGGCGACGGCCGCGGCGGCGCCGCGCTGTCGATGCGCAAGGTCACCGGCAAGCCGATCCGCTTCGTCGGCCTCGGCGAGAAGATGGACGCGCTCGAGACCTTCGACCCGGACCGGGTGGCCGGCCGGATCCTCGGCATGGGCGACATCGTGGCGCTGGTCGAAAAGGCGCAGCAGACCATCGAGGCCGAGCAGGCCGAGCGGATGATGAAGCGGTTCCAGAAGGGCCGCTTCAACATGAACGACCTGAAGATGCAGCTCGAGCAGATG
>JBFGEI010000066.1:0-13379 GCA_041580155.1 Limimaricola sp. | reverse complement strand
GTCGACGATCTCGAGCGCCTGCTCGCCGGTGTCGGGCTGCGAGATCAGCAGCTCTTCGAGGTTGACCCCCAGCTTCTTGGCATACTGCGGGTCGAGCGCGTGTTCCGCGTCGACGAAGGCGCAGATGCCGCCCTTCTTCTGTTCCTCGGCCACCGCGTGCAGCGTCAGCGTGGTCTTGCCCGAGCTTTCCGGGCCGTAGATCTCGACGATCCGGCCCTTCGGCAGGCCGCCGATGCCGAGCGCGATGTCCAGACCGAGCGAGCCGGTCGAGGTCGCCTCGATGTCCGGCAGCTGGTTGTCGCCACCCAGCTTCATGATGGAGCCCTTGCCGAACTGACGTTCGATCTGGGCCAGGGCGCTGTCGAGCGCCTTCTGTCGGTCTGCGGTACGCTTGTCGCTCATCTGAAGAAGATCTGCCGTTGCCATGTTCGCAATCCTTATCCCACACCCGCCTGAGGGCGGCAATCGATGCTTTGTTCTTGTCTTGTTCCCGTTACCGCATATGAGACCAAAACGGGAACAATTCAAGCAAAACCTGCAAGAGTTTCCTTCCGGTCTGGTTAAGGTAAGGTTGACGGCGGTGCTGTGCCGAAGCGAAGGGCCGCGATGCTGGTATTCTGGAAAGAGCGGCTGATCCTGCTCGCGGTGCCGAAGACCGGCACCACCGCGCTCGAAGGCGCGCTGGCGCCGCGGGCGCAGATGGTGCTGCGCGATCCGCCGCAGATCAAGCACGCCCCGCTCTACCGCACCCGGCGCTTCATCCTGCCGCTGCTGGCGCAGGCCGGGGCCGAGGATTTCGAGACCGTCGCGGTGGTGCGGCAGCCGATCGACTGGCTGGGAAGCTGGTTCCGCTACCGGCAGCGCGACGACATCGCCGGCCACGCCAACAGCACCCGCGGCGTAGGCTTCGACGATTTCGTCTCGGAATACGCCAAGGGCCGGCCCGCCGCCTTCGCCGCGGTCGGCAGCCAGGCGCGGTTCGTCGGCGACGGCGACGGCGGCGTCGCGGTCGACCACCTGTTCCGCTACGAGAGCTTCGACGCGCTGGTCGGGTTTCTCGAGGACCGGCTGTCGCTGCGGCTCGACCTGCCCCGGCTCAACGTGTCGCCGCAGATGCCGCTGACGCTGTCGCCCGAGATCGAGGACCGGCTGCGGCGCAAGCGCTGCGCCGAATTCGCGGTCTGGGAGGCCGCGCGCTAGCCCGCCTCGCGCGGCGTCGCCGCGACCTCGGGCTCGCCCAGCCCGGCGACCAGCTCGGGCGCCACGCCGCGCTTGATCGCGCTCTCGCGCACGGCGTCGCGCAGCGCCGAGCTGCGCTGCAACAGCCGCATGAACCGCGCCTCGTCCAGCTCGAGCAGCACGCCGTGGCTCAGCGCCCGCACCTCGGCGCGGCGCCGTTTCGGCCCGAGCAGCGCTAGCTGGCCGAACATCTCGCCGCGCCCCAGCCGGATCGTCTGGCCGGCGGTCTCGATCTCGACCGCGCCGCTGGCGATGAAGCTGACCGAGCGGGCCGGCGCGTCCTTGCGCTGCAGCAGCTCCCCGGCGGCGACGAAACGGGTGGTCAGCACCTTCGACAGCCGGCGCCGCGCCGGTTCGTCGAGATCGGCGAACAGCGGGAACTGCTGCACCAGCACCGCCTTTTGCACCGCGAGGTCCAGCTTCGGCCGGGCCTCGGCCTCGCCGCGCATCGCCTCGACCTCGGTGGTCAGCGCGGCGTGCAGCTCGGGGCCGATCAGCCCGTCCTCGCGCAGGCTGGCGTATTCGCCCTCCTCGATGCGCAGCGCGGTGCGGCGGATGAAGCGACGCTCGAGCTCTTCGGCATACCCCGGGTATTGCAGCCGCAGCCCGTCCAGCGCCTGGTCGACCGCTTCGGCGCGGCGCTCGATCAACTCGTGCAGCAGCTCGGCGACCCGACGGCCGTGAATCCGCCTGATCCGCGTGTCGATGAAATCGCCCAGGTCGCGCAACACCAGCCGCTGCGTCAGCAACAGCTCGAACCGGTCGGCGGTCAGCCGCGCCAGCGGCGCCGAGATCCGCAGCCGGTTGTGCAGCGTCGCCGCGAGCCGGGTCTGCCCGCCCTGCCCGAGGCTTTCGCGCGACGCCCGCCGGTAGCCGGTCCGGCCGCCGGTCCGCGTGGTCTCGATCAGCCGGTCGGCCTCGGACAGCGCCCGTTCGGCAAGCCGGTTCGAGATCGCCCGGTCGCGGAACAGCTGCAGGATCCGGTCGCGCTCGGCGCCGGCCAGCGCGATCAGCCCCAGCGTGATCCGGTCGCGGTCCTGGATCGAATCGCCCTCCTCGGCCGCCGCCACCGCGACGTCGAGCCGCTCGGCGAACCCCTTGGCTTCGGAGCGCACGGTGTCGCGCGCCAGCCCGTAGTTCTCGGTGGCTTCGGCGACCTCCTCGCGGACGCTTTGCAGCGCCACGGCGACCACCTGCCGCGCCAGCGCCGCGTCGAGCGCCGACAGCGTCTCTAGCCCGAGCCGCTTGACCAGCGGCCGCAGCGTGGTGCCCTGCACGATCAGGGTGAACAGGGTGAACCCGGTGGCGAGGATGCCGGTCAACCGGCGCACCTCGGGCGGCACCCGCAGGCTTTCGGTGACCGCCAGCGCCAGCGCCAGCGTCACCGCGCCGCGCAGACCGCCCCACAGGATCGCGGCGCGGTAGGGCCGTTCGACCGGCGGCGACAGCTTGGCCCGCGCCAGCAGCGGCAACAGCCCCCACAGGATCGCGAAGCGCGCCGCGAAGGCGGCCAGCGTCACCACCGCGACCAGCCCCAGATCGGCCAGCCGCACCCCGTCGAGCAGCCGCGGGATCAGCGCCGCGGCGAGCAGGAAGATGAACGCCCCGGCCCAATGCGCCAGGAGGTCCCAGATCTCGCGCAGCGACGCCCAGTCCTGCGGCGACAGCCGGCCCGGCGCGGCGAGGTTCAGCGTCAGCCCCGCGGCGACCACCGCGATCACCCCAGAGGCGCCGACCATCTGCTCGGCGATGATGTAGCTCAGGTAGGGCAGCGCCACCGACACCGTGACCTGCGCCAGGTGGAACCGGCCCAGCGCGCTCATCAGCCGCAGCGCCGCCTGCGCCGCGACCCAGCCGGTCAGCGCGCCGCCGCCCAGCAGCACCGGAAACTGCGCCAGCGCCGCGCCCAGCTCGGGGTTCGGCACGCCGCGCATCACGAAGCCCATGAACAGGCCGAACAGCGCGATCGCCGCGGCGTCGTTCAGCAGGCTTTCGCCCTCGATGATTCGGCTCAGCCGCCGCGGCGCCGCGAGGTTGCGGAAGATCCCGACCACCGCCGACGGGTCGGTGGTCGACACGATGGCGCCGACCAGCAGGCAGGCCATCAGCGGCAGCGCCCCGGTGAAATACAGCGCGTAGCCGACGCTCAGCGTCGCCACCACCACCGCGACCACCGCCAACACCAGGATCGGCACCCAGTCATCGAGCATCCGCCGCAGGCTGACCCCCAGCGTCACCTGGAACAGCAGCGTCGGCAGGAACACGTAGAGGAACACGTTCGACCGGATCGGCAGGTTCAGGATCGCCTCGGCCACCGGGTTCAGCGCGTCGGTCAGCTCGGTCGCGAGCAGGAAGGTCGCGACGAAGCCGGCCAGCACGCCCAGCGCCGCGAGGATCACGTTGAACGGCAGCCGCAGCCGCGCCGCGAGAGGCTCGCCCAGGCCGATCAGCAGGAAGAATGTCGCGAGGATCGCGGTGGCGATGATGATGTCCATATCTTCCGATACAGCCTTGACCCGCCGGGGGAAACGCCCCCGCGCAAGGTTCCGGCGCCGGGTCTGGCGGGAAATCGCCGCAGCGCGCCGCGATCCGGCGACCACACCCGCGGCCCCGGCAAAACGCCGAAAATTTGTGCAAACTGCTCGCGATCGCGCCGGCCGGGCCGGTTTGGCATCGCCGCCCCTGCCGTTGCCGCGCGCCGCGTGCAAGGCTGCGAGTCGTTCACAGCCCGAAAGGCGACCGCGCGCTCATGGCGATTCATGCAAGCATCCATCACCTGACCCATTACCGCTACGACCGCCCGGTCACCCTCGGGCCGCAGCTGATCCGGCTGCGGCCGGCGCCGCACAGCCGGACCCGGGTGATCTCGCACGCGCTCAAGGTGTCGCCGCAGCCGCATTTCGTGAACCACCAGCAGGACCCCTACGGCAACTGGCTGGCGCGTTACGTGTTTCCCGAACCGGTGCGCGAGCTGCGCATCGAGGTCGACCTGGTCGCCGACATGACGGTCTACAACCCGTTCGACTTCTTCGTCGAGGAAACCGCCGAGACCTGGCCGTTCGACTACCCCGACGAGACCCGTGACGACCTGGCGCTGTACCGCGCCGCCGACCCGGCCGGGCCGCTGCTGCAACGCTTTCTCGACGCGGTGCCGCGCGACCGGCAGCGCACCATCGATTTCCTGGTCGGGCTGAACGCCCGGATCGCCCGCGAGACCGGCTACGTGATCCGGATGGAGCCCGGGGTGCAGACCCCCGAGGAAACCCTGGAGCGCGGCACCGCCTCGTGCCGCGACAGCGCCTGGCTGCTAATCCAGGCGCTACGCCATCTCGGATTTGCCGCGCGCTTCGTCTCGGGCTACCTGATCCAGCTGAAGCCCGACCTGGTGGCGCTGGACGGGCCGGCCGGCACCGACCACGACTTCACCGACCTGCACGCCTGGGCCGAGGTCTACCTGCCCGGCGCCGGCTGGATCGGCTTCGACGCGACCTCGGGGCTGCTGACCGGCGAAAGCCATATCCCGCTGGCCGCGACCCCGCATTACCGCAACGCGGCGCCGATCTCGGGCGTCGCCAGCGCCGCCGAGGTCGATTTCGACTTCGCGATGACCGCGACCCGCGTCGCCGAGCATCCGCGGATCACCAAGCCGTTCTCGGACGCCTCCTGGGACCGGCTCGACGCGCTCGGCCAACAGGTCGACGCGGCGCTCAAGGCCGGCGACGTGCGGCTGACCATGGGCGGCGAGCCGACCTTCGTGTCGATCGACGATTTCGAAAGCCCCGAGTGGAACACCGCCGCGGTCGGCCCGATGAAGCGCGACGTCGCCGACCGGCTGATCCGTCGGCTGCGCGACCGCTTCGCGCCAGGCGGCTTCCTGCATCACGGCCAGGGCAAGTGGTATCCCGGCGAAACCCTGCCGCGCTGGACCTTTTCGCTGTACTGGCGCCGCGACGGGGTGCCGATCTGGCGCGACGCGGCGCTGATCGCGCCGGAACCCGCCGCCGATGCCCCGGTGCCCGAGCATCAGCGCGCCACGCCGGCGCAGGCCGAGGCGCTGCTGTCGGGCATCGCCGAGGATCTGGGCATCGCCGCCGACATGGTGGTGCCGGCCTTCGAGGACCCCGGCGAGTGGCTGCTGAAGGAAGCCAACCTGCCCGACAACGTCAGCCCGGAGAATTCCGAGCTCGAGGACCCCGAGGCGCGGCACCGGATCGCCAGCGTGTTCGACCGTGGCCTGACCACCCCCACCGGCTACGTGTTGCCGGTGCAGCGCTGGCAGGCCAAGGCCCGCGCCGGCTGGCGCTCGGAGCGCTGGAGCCTGCGCCGCAACCACGTCTACCTGGTGCCCGGCGACAGCCCGGTCGGTTACCGGATTCCGCTCGGGGCGCTGCCGCACGTGCCGCCGTCGCAATACCCCTACACCCATGTCACCGACCCTTCGGTGTCGCGCGGCGCGCTGCCCGACTACGCCCGCGACGCGACCCCGGCGCCCAGCCCCGACCACACCCAGCCGGTCAGCGTGGCGCAGGACGGCGGGGCGCAGCAGGACCGGATCGAACAGCATCTCGGCATCGTCGGCGGCGCGGTCCGTACCGCGCTCTCGGTCGAGCCGCGCGACGGCCGGCTGTGCGTGTTCATGCCCCCGGTCGAGGCGCTCGAGGATTACCTCGACCTGCTGGGCGCAGCCGAGGCCGCCGCGACCCGGCTCGGGCTGCCGGTGCATGTCGAAGGCTACCCGCCGCCGCACGACCCGCGGATGGAGGTGATCCGCGTCGCCCCCGACCCCGGGGTGATCGAGGTCAACATCCACCCGGCCGCGTCCTGGGACGACTGCAAGGCGACCACCCAGATCGTCTATGACGAAGCCCGCGCCTGCCGGCTCGGCGCCGAAAAGTTCATGATCGACGGCCGCCACACCGGCACCGGCGGCGGCAACCACGTGGTGGTCGGCGGCCGCAGCCCGGCCGACAGCCCGTTCCTGCGCCGTCCCGACCTGCTGAAGTCGCTGATCCTGACCTGGCAGCGGCACCCGTCGCTGTCCTACCTGTTCTCGGGGCTGTTCATCGGCCCGACCAGCCAGGCGCCGCGGATCGACGAGGCCCGGCACGACAGCCTCTACGAGCTGGAGATCGCGCTGGCGCAGATCCCGGGCCCCGGCGACGCCGCGGCGCAGCCGCTGCCCTGGCTGACCGACCGGCTGTTGCGCAACATCCTGACCGACGTCACCGGCAACACCCACCGGGCCGAGATCTGTATCGACAAGATGTTCTCGCCCGACGGTCCCACCGGGCGTCTCGGCCTGGTCGAGTTCCGCGGCTTCGAGATGCCGCCCGACCCGCGGATGAGCCTGGCGCAGCAGCTGCTGATCCGGGCGATCATCGCGCGCTGCTGGGCGGCGCCGGTCACCGGCAACCCGGTGCGCTGGGGCACCGTGCTGCACGACCGCTTTATGCTGCCGGAGTTCCTGTGGCAGGACTTTCTCGACCTGCTCGGCGATCTCAAGGCGCATGGCTTCACCCTCGACCCCGGCTGGTTCGAGGCGCAGGCCGAGTTCCGCTTCCCGTTCTGCGGCGCGGTCACCCACGAGGGCGTCGACCTCGAGATCCGCCAGGCGCTGGAACCCTGGCACGTGCTGGGCGAAACCGGCGCGATCGGCGGCACCGTGCGCTACACCGACAGCTCGACCGAACGCCTGCAGGTCAAGCTCGGCTCGACGCACCAGGACCGCTACAGCGTCACCTGCAACCAGCGACCGGTGCCGCTGACCCGGGCGCCGGTCTCCGGCGGCATGGTCGGCGCGGTCCGGTTCAAGGCCTGGCAGCCGGCCGAGGCGCTGCACCCGCGGCTGCCGGTCGACGCGCCGCTGGTGTTCGACATCTTCGACAACTGGTCGGGCCGGTCGCTGGGCGGCTGCACCTACCACGTCGCGCATCCGGGCGGCCGCAGCTACGACACCTTCCCGGTCAACGGCAACGAGGCCGAGGCGAGGCGGCTGGCCAGGTTCGAAGCCACCGGCCACACCCCGGGCAACTGGCACCCGCGGCCCGAGACACCGCATCCAGAGTTCCCGACCACGCTCGACCTGCGCCGCGCGGCGGGCCTCTAGCGGCGTGGCGCGGGCCGATCCGATCGCGGCCACGCCGCTCGACCCGCTGCTGGCCGATTACGCGCCGCAGCCCGGCGTCGCCGACGAGCTGTTCGAGGCGCCGGGCCGGATTCGTCCGGTCTGGCGCGACTTCGTCGACGGGCTTGCGGCGCTGCCCGAGGGCGAGATCGCCGACCGCTGCGCCCGCGGCGACCGCTACCTGCGCGACGCCGGCGTGTTCTACCGCCGCTACACCGCCGACGCGCAGCAGGAACGCGACTGGCCGCTGAGCCACGTGCCGGTCATCCTGTCGCAGGCCGATTGGGACGGCATCACCGAGGGGCTGACCCAGCGCGCCGAGCTGCTCGAACGGGTGGTCGCCGATCTCTACGGCCCGGGCGATCTGGTGCGCGACGGCCAGCTTCCGGCGGCGCTGCTGGCGCAAAGCCCGCACTGGCTGCGGCCGATGGTCGGCGTGGCGCCGCGTGGCGGCCACTGGCTGCACCTCCTGGCCTTCGAGATCGGTCGCAGCCCGGACGGATCCTGGGTGGTGCTCGGCGACCGGGCGCAGGCGCCGTCGGGCGCGGGCTACGCGCTGGAAACCCGGATGGCGACCTCGCGGGTCTTCGCCGACCCATTCCCGCATGGCGACACCCACAGGCTGGCCGGCTGGTTCCGCAGCTTTCGCGACGCGATGCTGGCGCTGCGCGACCGCGACGACGGCCGGGTGGCGATCCTCACCCCCGGCCCGGGCACCGACACCTATTTCGAACACGCCTACATCGCCCGCTACCTCGGGCTGATGCTGCTCGAGGGCGAAGACCTGGTGGCGCGCGACGGCGCGGTGATGGTTCGCACCGTGGCCGGGCTTCAGCCGGTCTCGGTGCTGTGGCGCCGGCTCGACGCCGGATTTCTCGACCCGCTGGAGCTGGACGAGGACAGCCGGATCGGCACCCCGGGGCTGATCGAGGCGCTGCGCGGCGGCGGGCTGGCGATGCTGAACGCGCCCGGTTCGGGCGTGCTCGAGACCAGGGCCTTGATGGCGTTCCTGCCGCGGATCGCCGAACGGCTGCTGGGGGCGCCGCTGAAGCTGCCCAACATCGCCACCTGGTGGTGCGGCGGCGCCGCCGAGCGGGCCTACGTCAAGGCCCATGCCCATCGGATGATGATCGGCGCGGCGCTGTCGTGCGACCTGCCGTTCGACACCCGCGCCGCCAGCGCCCCGGGCGCCGGGTTCCGGCACCCCGACTGGCCGGACCGCGACGCCTGGATCGACGCCGAGGCGGCGGCGCTGGTCGGCCAGGAGGCGGTGACGCTGTCGACCACCCCGGCCTGGCGCGACGGCAAGCTGGTGGCGCGGCCGATGACGGTCCGGGTGTTCGCCGCCCGCACCCCGACCGGTTGGTGCTTCATGCCCGGCGGCTACGCCCGGATCGGCCAGACCGCCGACACCACGGCGCTGGCGATGCAGCAGGGCGGCGCCGTCGCCGACGTCTGGATCCGCTCGGACCGGCCGGTGCCGCGCGACACGCTGCTGCCCGAAGCCGGCGGCTTCCGCCGCAGCCCGCTGGGCCAGCTGCCGTCGCGCGCCGCCGACAACCTGTTCTGGCTTGGCCGCTACGTCGAGCGCACCGAGGCGCTGATCCGGCTGCTGCGGGCGCGGCACCTGCGACTCGCCGAGACCGGCTCGGCCGAGGATCCGCGGCTGCACCGGCTGACCGCGCATCTCGAGGCGCTCGGCGTCGATCCGCAGGTCCCGGTGCCGCCGGTGCTGACCGAGGCGCTGGACCAGGCCGCGGCCTGCGCCGCCAAGGTGCGCGACCGGTTCTCGGTCGACGGCTGGGCGGCGCTGCGCGACCTTGCCAGCACCGCGCATGGCATGACCGGCACCGCCCGGCCCGGCGACGACGCGGCGCATGCGATGAGCGTGCTGCTGCGCAAGATCACCGGGTTTTCCGGACTGGTGCACGACAACATGTACCGCTTCATCGGCTGGCGCTTCCTGTCGATCGGCCGGGCGCTGGAGCGGGCCGACGCGCTGGCACTGGCGCTGGCCGATTTCACCGCGCCGGAGGCGCCGCCGGGCTGTCTCGACATCGCGGTCGAGCTGGGCGACAGCGTGCTGGTGCACCAGCGCCGCTACCGGATCGAGACCAGCCGAGAGACCGTGCTCGACCTGCTTGCGCTCGACGACCGCAACCCGCGCGCCATCGCGTTCCAGATCGACCGGATCCGCGAACACGTCGCCGAGCTGCCCGGCGCGCGCGACCTCGGCCGGCCCTCGGCGCTGGCCCGCGCCGTGCTGGTGCTGCAGACCGAGCTGGCGGTCGCGGAACCGCTCGATCTCGACCCAACGCGGCTCGGGGCGCTGCGCGCGGGACTGGCCGATCTGTCGGGCCACCTGACCAGCGCCTATCTGAGGTGACGCGATGCGCTACGACATCGGGCTGAGCATCGATTACCGCTACGACCACCCGTCGGACCGGGCGCGCGGGCTGATGCGGCTGCTGCCGCGGCCGATCGCCGGCATCCAGCGGCTGATCGACGCCGAGCTTGTCATCGACCCGGCCCCCGACACCCGCCACGAGCTGCGCGACTTCTTCGGCAACCGCAGCACCTCGGCCAGCTGGCACGAGCCGCTGGCGCAGCTGAAGCTGACGCTGCGCGCCCGCGTCGAACGGCTGGCCGAGGCGCCGAGCCTCGATCTGTCGCCGCCGCTGCACCGGCTGGCCGCCGAGCTGGCCGATGTCCGCGATCTCGGGCCGCTGTCGCCGCATCACTACGTCGGAGCGACGCCGCGGATCGCCCCCGACCCGGCGACCGCCGGCTTCGCCCGCGACCAGCTGACCCCCGGCGCCAGCGCGCTCGACGCGGTGCGCGGGATCGGCGCGGCGCTGCACCGTGAGATGCGCTTCGATCCGACCGCCACCGACGTCGCCACGCCGCCGGCCCGCGCCTTCGCCCAGCGCCGCGGCGTGTGCCAGGACTTCACCCAGGTGATGATCTCGTGCCTGCGCGGCATCGGCATCCCGGCCGGCTATGCCAGCGGCTTCCTGCGCACCCTGCCGCCGCCGGGTCAGCCGCGGCTCGAAGGCGCCGACGCGATGCACGCCTGGGTCCGCGCCTGGTGCGGCGGCGGCACCGGCTGGATCGATTACGACCCGACCAACGACTGCCTGGTCGGTCTCGACCACGTCACCGTGGCGCAGGGCCGCGACTATTCCGACGTGTCGCCGGTGCGCGGCGCGCATCGCGGGCTGGGCAGCCACAGCACCGCCCAGCGCGTCGACATGGTGGCGCTGTAGCGCCGCCCCGGCTCAGCGGTCGGCCTTGACCTGCTGCCGCTGCGCGCCAAGCCCGTCGATGCCCAGCGTCACCACGTCGCCCGGCGCCAGGTAGCGCGGCGGCTTCATCCCCATGCCGACGCCCGGCGGCGTGCCGGTCGAGATCACGTCGCCGGGGTGCAGCGTCATGAACTGCGACAGGTAGCTGACCACATGGGCAACGCCGAAGACCATGGTCCGGCTGCTGCCCTGCTGCATCCTCTCGCCGTTGACCTCGAGCCACATCGCCAGATCCTGCGGATCCTCGACCTCGTCGCGGGTCACCAGCCAGGGCCCGAGCGGGCCGAAGTTGTCGCAGCTCTTGCCCTTGGTCCACTGGCCGGCGCGCTCGGACTGGAAGCTGCGCTCCGAGACGTCGTTGGCCACCGCGTAGCCGGCGACATGGGCCAGCGCCTCGGCCTCGGTGACGTATTTCGCGGTGCTGCCTATGATCACCGCCAGCTCGACCTCCCAATCGGTCTTCTCGGCGCCGCGCGGCACGATGATCGGGTCGTTGGGGCCGCAGATCGCGCTGGTCGCCTTCATGAAGATCACCGGCTCGGGCGGCACCGCGAGGCCGCTTTCGGCGGCGTGGTCGGCGTAGTTCAGCCCGATGCAGATGAACTTTCCGGTGCCGCCGACGCAGGGGCCAAGCCGGGTGTCGGCGGCCACCACCGGCAGCGCCCCGGCGTCGACCTCGCGCAGCGCCGCCAGCGCGTCGGCCGACAGCACGGTGCCGGCGATGTCGTGCACCAGCTCGGACAGATCGCGGATCGTGCCGTCGTCGTGCAGCAGCCCGGGCTTTTCGGCCCCGGCGGGTCCGTGGCGCAGTAGTTTCATCGGTCTTCCTCTCAGGTCAGATATTGGCCCAGCCACCGTCGATCACATGCGCGACCCCGGTGGTATAGGCGGAGTCGTCGGAGGCCAGGTAGACCACCAGCGCCGCGATTTCCTCTGGCGTGCCCAGCCGGCCCAGCGGCTGCCGCGCGACGAAGGCCACCCTTGCCGCCTCGGCATCGCCGGTCGCGGCCAGCCGGTCGCGCAGCGACGGGGTTTCGACGGTGCCGGGGCAGACCGCGTTGGCGCGGATCCCCCGGCCGACGAAATCGGCGGCGATCGACTTGGTCAGCCCGATCACCCCGGCCTTGCTGGCGCCGTAGGCGAACCGGTTCGGCGCGCCCTTCACCGACGACACCACCGACGCCATGTTGACGATCGAACCGCCGCCGCCGGCGATCATCGCCGGCAGGAAGGCGCGGCACATCCGGTACATCGCGGTCAGGTTGAGATCGAGCGACGCGGCCCACTGGTCTTCGTCGCAATCGAGGATGCTGCCGCTGGCGACCATGCCGGCGCAGTTGAACAGCACGTCGAGCGCGCCGATCTCGCGCGCCGCCGCGGCCACCGCGTCCGGGTCGCGCACGTCGAGCGTCAAGGTCTCGATCCCCTCGGTCGCAAGACCGTTCAGCAGCGCCGGATCGCGGTCGCTGGCGATCACCCGCGCGCCCTCGGCGGCGAAGGCCAGCGCCGTGGCGCGACCGATGCCCTGTCCCGCCGCCGTCACCAGCGCGCGCTTTCCGTCCAGCCGGCCCATCGCCTCTCCTTCGCGCCGCAAGTCGCAGTTGTGCCAGCATTTCCCCGCCGCGATGCCGCAAAGTCAAGCGGCTTGCACCGGTGCCGGGGGTCATGCACTGTTGCGACGCTGATCGCCCCCGGGCGGTCCCCGGCGGCTGGGGAGAGCCGCCTCTTGAGGAGAAGACAGACATGACGACACCGAAGACCGTGCTGCACGGGGCGATCGCCGCCGCGACGCTGGCCGCCACCCCCTTCGCCGCGCAGGCGCAGGAATTCATCAACATCCTGACCGGCGGAACCTCGGGGGTATACTACCCGCTCGGCGTCGGGCTTTCGAACGTCTACGGCGAGAACATCGAGGGCGCCCGCACCCAGGTGCAGTCGACCAAGGCATCGGTCGAGAACCTGAACCTGCTGCAGGACGGCCGCGGCGAGTTGGCCTTCGCCCTGGGCGACAGCGTGGCGATGGCCTGGGAAGGCAACGCCGACGCCGGCTTCACCGCGCCGCTCGACCAGCTGCGCGGCATCGCCGCGATCTACCCGAACTTCATCCAGATCGTCGCCTCGGCGGAGAGCGGCATCAATTCGTTCGAGGACCTCAAGGGCAAGAGCATCTCGGTCGGCGCGCCGGCCTCGGGCACCGAGCTGAACGCCCGCGCGATCTTCGGCGCGATGGGGATGAGCTATGACGACCTGTCCAAGGTCGAATACCTGCCCTTCGCGGAATCGGTCGAGCTGATCAAGAACCGCCAGCTCGACGCGACGCTGCAGTCGGCCGGTCTTGGCGTCGCCTCGATCCGCGACCTCGCGAGCTCGCTCGACATCACCGTGGTGTCGGTGCCCGCCGAGGCCGCCGAAACGCTCGGCGCGCCCTACATCGCGCAGATGATCCCGGCCGGCACCTACGACGGCCAGACCGACGAAGTCGCGACCGTCGCGGTGTCGAACTACCTGGTGACCCATGCCGGCGTCTCGGACGAGATGGCCTACGACATGACCCGGCTGATGTACGAGAACCTCGAAGGGCTCGAGGCCAGCCACCAGGCCGCGGCCGAGATCCAGCTCGAGAACGCGCTGACCGGCATGCCGATCCCGCTGCACCCGGGCGCAGAGACGTTCTACCGCGAGCAGGGCATGATCGAGTGATCGATCCCGCG
>JBFGEI010000065.1:0-13412 GCA_041580155.1 Limimaricola sp. | reverse complement strand
GGCGATCACCTCGCCGATCTTGCGTTCGGCCTGCGGATCGGGGTCGAACACCGCGACGTCCCAACCGTTGAGCAGGAAGCGCGCGGCCCAGCCGCCGCCGATCACGCCGCCGCCGATGATGGCTGCCTTGCGGGTCATGGTCATTTCGGATCCCTTTTCACCAGGCCAAGCTTCTCGCGGACCTCCTTCGGCCCGATCACCCGCGCGCCCATGTTGGTCACCACCGTCGCGGCGCGTTCGACCAGCTGGGCATTGGTGGCCAATACCCCCTTGTCGAGCCAGATGTTGTCCTCGAGCCCGACCCGCACATGCCCGCCGGCAAGCACCGCGGCCGCGGCATAGGGCATCTGGTCGCGGCCCAGCGAGAACGCCGACCAGCTCCAGTCGGCGGGCACGTTGTTGACCATCGCCATGAAGGTGTTGAGATCGTTCGGCGCGCCCCAGGGCACCCCCATGCACAGCTGGACCAGCGCCGGCGAGGTCAGGACGCCTTCCTTGACCAGCTGCTTGGCGAACCACAGGTGGCCGGTGTCGAAGGCCTCGATCTCGGGCTTCACCCCGAGGTCGGTCATCATCCGGCCCATCGCCCGCAGCATGCCTGGGGTGTTGGTCATCACGTAATCGGCCTCGGCGAAGTTCATCGTGCCGCAGTCGAGGGTGCAGATCTCGGGCAGGCACTGCGCGACATGCGCCATCCGCTCGGTCGCGCCGATCATGTCGGTGCCCGTGTCGTTGACCGGAAACGGCGCTTCGGTCGAGCCGAACACGATGTCGCCGCCCATCCCGGCGGTCAGGTTCAGCACCACGTCGACATCGGCGGCACGGATCCGGTCGGTCAGCTCGCGGTAGAGGTCGAGCCGGCGCGACGCGGCGCCGCTGTCGGGATCGCGGACGTGGCAATGCACGATGGCGGCGCCCGCCTTGGCGGCGTCGATCGCGCTCGCCGCGATCTGCTCGGGTGACCGCGGGACGTGCGGGCTGCGGTCCTGGGTGGCGCCCGACCCGGTCACGGCGCAGGTGATGAAGACGTCTCGGGTCATGGTCAGCGGCATTCGGATCTCCGTCTATTCTTTGGGGTCGTCAGCTTGCGCCGGCCCCGACAACCGGGGGATCTTGGCAATACCGCGCGTCTTGGGCAGGGCCGCGGCCAGTTCGACGCCCTTGCCTGCGCTGAAGACTAATCTTGCGTTTGCGGCAAAACTTGTCCGATATTGCCATAGTAATTTCGGATAGTGACAAATGACGCCACTCCACATTACGATCCTGCTGTTCGACGGCTTCTCGAACATGGTTCTCGCCTGCCTGCTCGAACCTCTGCGGGCCGTGCGGGACCAGCTGCGCGGCGGCATCGAGTGGTCGGTGATCACCCCCAGCGACCGCCCGGCCCTCAGCTCGAGCGGGCTGAGCATCGCGCCGGACCGGCTCCTGGCCGAGGTTTCGCGCTCGGATCTGCTGATCGTCGTTTCGGGCTACGGCTTCCGGGAGCATGCCAGCAAGCCGGTATCGGCGCTGCTGACGCGGCTCGGCCGACAAGCGGAGCGTGTGCTGGGTGCCGATACGGCGGCCTGGCTGCTGGCGGAGGCGGGTCTGCTCGCCGGCAGGACGGCGACGCTGCACTGGCAGGCGCTGTCGGATTTCTCGGATCGGTTCCCGGACACGCAGCTGTCCTACGAGCGCTACGTCAAGGAGGGCCGGGTCTGGACCTGCGGCGGCGCATCGACCGCGCTCGACCTGATGCTGGCCTTCATCGGCGACCGCTTCGGCCCGGCCCAGGCCTTCGACGTGTCGACCATGTTCGTCTATGACGCCGAACGGCAAAGCAGCGGCGGACGCGGCCCTGGACGGCTGTCGGGCAAGGGGTCGGAGATGCTGCGCCGCGTGCTGAACCAGATGATCGAGACGCTCGAGACGCCGGTTTCGCTCGACGCCTTGGCGGAAAAATCCAACCTGACGCCGCGCACGCTCAACCGGCTTTTCCTTGCCGAGCTCGGGATGCCGCCCGGCCGTTACTACCAGTTCCTGCGCCTGTCACGGGCCAGAGATCTTGCCACGAGCACCGATCTCGGACAGCGCGACATCGCATTGCGCTGTGGGTATTCCGACGCCGCAGCGCTCGGGAAGGCGTTCACCCGGCACTTCGGCTACAGTATCGGCAAGACCCGCAAGTGAACGGCGGCAAGCATATCGCCGCGGCGGTCGACGGCCGCGCGCGATCTCAGCCTGCCACCAGATGTCCGGCGCCGACATCGACCAGCGCGCAGACCTTCGGCTGCAGGCCGCGCGGCAGCACCGGGCTCGGTACCTCGCCCTCGGGCCGGATGTAGTCCGGGCGCGCATGCGACGGATCGGGCACCGGCACCGCCGCGATGAGCTGGCGCGTATAGGCGTGGCGCGGGTCGCCGAACACCTGCGACCGGCTGCCCATCTCGACGATCTGCCCGAGCCGCATCACCGCCACCCGGTCCGAGACGTTCTCGACCACCGCCATGTCGTGGCTGATGAACAGATAGGCGATGCCGAACTCGGTCTTCAGCGCCTTCAGCAGGTCCAGCACCCGCGCCTGCACGCTGACGTCCAGCGCCGAGACGCTTTCGTCCGCGACGATCAGCTTCGGGCGCAACGCCAGCGCCCGAGCGATGCAGATCCGCTGCCGCTGGCCACCCGAGAATTCGTGCGGATAGCGGTCGGTCTCGTCGCGCTGCAGCCCGACCCTCTCGAACAGCTGCGCCACCGTCTCGCGCCGGTCCGCCGCCGAGCCGATGCCATGGATCAGCAGCGGTTCGGCCACCAGTTCGCCGACCCGCATCCGCGGATCGAGCGAGGCCATCGGGTCCTGGAAGATCATCTGGATCTCGCGCCGGAAGGCAGCGTCCGGCCGCTGGCCGCTTTCAAGCCGCCGGCCGGCCACCTCGATCCGGCCCTCGAAGGGCACCAGCCCGGTCAGCGCCTTGGCGATGGTCGACTTGCCGCACCCGCTCTCGCCGACCAGCGAGAAGGTCTCGCCGGCCCGGATGTCGAAGCTGACCCCGGCCACCGCATGCACCGCGTGGGTCGCGCGGTTGAGAACGCCGCCACGGATGTCGAAACGGACCCGCAGATCCTCGATCCGCGCGATGCGGCCGGTGCCGTCGTCCCGGACCGGCCCCGCACCCCGCCCCATCCGAGGCACGGCGGCGAGAAGCGCCCGCGTGTAGGGCTCGCGCGGCGCGGCGAAGATCTGCCGGACCGGACCCTGCTCGACCATCCGTCCCGCCTGCATGACCACGACCCGATCGGCCATCTCGGCCACCACGCCCATGTCATGGGTGATCAGGATGATCGCGGTGCCGAGGTCGCGCTGCAGATCGCGCAGCAGCTCCAGCACCTCGCGCTGCACCGTCACGTCCAGCGCGGTCGTCGGCTCGTCGGCGATCAGCACGTCGGGGCGCAGCGCGATCGCCATGGCGATCATCACCCGCTGGCGCATGCCGCCGGACAATTCATGCGGATACTGCTTCAGCCGCTGTTCCGGCTGCGACATCCGCACCGCGCGCAACGCCTCGAGCGCGCGCCGCCGCGCTGCGCCGCGCGGCAGGCTTTCATGCGCCTCGATCGCTTCGGTGAGCTGCCGCCCGATCGTCAGCACCGGGTTCAGCGAGGTCATCGGCTCCTGGAATATCATCGCCACCCGGTCACCGCGGATGCCGCGCATCTGCCGCTCGGGGAGGGACAGGAGATCGACATCCCCCAGCCGGATCGCGCCCTGCGACACATGCACGGCGGGCGGCGGCAACAGCCCCATGATCGCCAGCGATGTCAGCGACTTGCCCGACCCGCTTTCACCTGCGATGGCCAGCGTCTCGCCGCGGGCAAGCTCGAAGTTGAGGTCGTGGACCAAAACGCGGGGCCCGTGCTCGGTGCGGACCGAAACCTCGAGTCCGGAGACCGCCAGCACCGGCTGCACATCCGGGGCCATCGCGGCCCCGGACAGTGTCGTGGCTTCGGCGTTCATTCGAACACGCAGCGCGGGAAGTAGAAGCTGACCACCCAGTTCGGCTGGTCGACGATCTCGGAGATCCGCAGATCGCCGCAGGTCGACACCAGCATGTAGGCATCGACCGCCGCCATCTGGCGGCTGGCGCAGAGGAAATCGACCATCCCCGCCACCGCGTCGCGCGACGCCGACATCAGGTCCGGCCCGATGCCGGTGGTGACTTCGTAGCCCTTGGCGTCGAGATGCCGGGTCACCGGCCCGGCGGTGGTGAAGCGCGGGAACCTGAGGTTCGCGTTCTTCACCAGGTCGAGCGTCAGCACCACGTCCATCGGGCTTTCGATCGCGGTGCCGCAGACCTCGCCATCGCCCTGCGCCGCATGCGTGTCGCCGACCGAGAACAGCGCCCCCGCGACTTCGACCGGCAGGTAGAGGATCGTGCCGGCCGACAGGTCGCGGATGTCGAGATTGCCGCCGACCCGGCGCGGCGGCACGATCGAATGCAGCCCCGGCTCGGCCAGCGCGTTGCCGATGGTGCCGCAGAACGGCTTCAGCGGCACCCGGCCATGGTCGCCGAACAGCGCCGGCTGCAGCGTCCTCGCGTCGTACTTCCAGACCGTCAGCGCCGGGTCGGTGAACTGGTCGGCCAGCAGCCCGAAGCCGGGGATGTTGGCGGTCCAGCCCCAGGCCGAGCCATCGACCTCGCGCGGGGCGAAGCTGTCGATGGTGATCTTCAGCGCGTCGCCCGGCTCGGCGCCCTCGACGTGGATCGGGCCCGACACCGGGTTGATCTTGCCGAAGTCGAGCGCGGCCACGTCCGCCACGCTGCTCGACGGGCCAAGCTGGCCCGCCGATGAATCCATGCAGTGAAAGGCGATCTGGGAGCCCGGCTCCACCCGTTCGGCCGGGGCGATGGAATTGTCCCAGCCGAAATGGTGCTGCGCGCCGTGGATCGTGTAGTCGCAGGTCCTGCACATGTTATTGCTCGGTCACGTAGACGTAGTCGTAGTTCACCGGGATCGAGACCGGGTCGACATAAAGCGCGTCCGCCCCGCCCATCCGCGGCGATTTCATGGTGTAGCGCTGTTCGTTGAACACCGGCACCCAAGGCGCGTCTTCCATCACCTTCATGTAGATGTCGGACCACTTCTGCAGCCGCGCCTCGGCCTGATCCTCACCCGCCATGCTGTCCGCCTCGGCGGCCATCGCGTCGAGATCCTCGTTGCAATACCACGACCAGTTCCAGCCCCCCGGCACCGCGCCGGCACACCCGAGGATCGGCCCGTAGAAGTTCGACGGGTCGGGGAAGTCGGCGATCCAGGCCATGCCGCCCGACCAGATCATCGGCGCCTGGTCGGCTTCGCCACCGGCGGCGATCACGTTGGCCTGCGCAAGGCTCTGGATCGAGGCGGTGATGCCGATCTGGCTCAGATCCTGCTGGATCGCCTGGGCGATGCGCGGGTTCGGATCGGTGTTCATCACGAACAGCTCGGTCTCGAAGCCGTCCGGATGACCGGCCTCGGCCAGCAGCGCCTTGGCCGCCTCGACGTCGTAGGCGTAGCCCTCGTAGCCTTCGGTATAGCCCGGCATCGACGGCGGCAGCGGCTGGGTGGCCGGCACGGCGCGGCCGTTGATGATCTGGGTGATCCGGTCCTTGTTGATTGCCATGTTGACCGCCTGGCGCACCTTCACATCGTCGAACGGCGGGATCTGCGTGTTCAGCGTGATGTAGCCGGTGTGCAGCTGGCCGCCCTCGATTACCCGCTCGGCCTGGGCCGGGTCGCCCATCACCTCGACGAACTTGGCTGGCGGAATGCCGTCGCCGGGCACGTCGACCTCGCCGTTCTGCAGGCGCAGCAGCGCCACGATCGGTTCCTGGCCGACCTCGAAGGTGATCTGGTCGAGATAGGGCACGCCATCGCGCCAGTAGTCGGCGTTCTTCTCGAACACCAGCCGCTGGCCGATGGTCCATTCGCCAAGCTTGAAGGCGCCGGTGCCGACCGGTTGCTTGCCGAAATCGCCGCCCGCCGCCTCGACCGCTTCCTGCGGCACGACGGAAGCGAAGTTCAGCGCCATCACGTGCAGGAAGGTGGCGTCGGGACGGGTCAGGGTGATCTCGACGGTTTGGTCGTCGACGACCTTGACGCCGGAAAGCCCCTCGCCCCTGCCGGCGGAAGCAGCGTCATAGCCATCGATGGCACCGAAGAAACCGGCGCCGGGGCTTTGGGTCGTCGGGTCGGTGACCCGGTCGAGCGAATACTTCACGTCCTCGGCCGTCATCTCGCGGCCGTTGTGGAATTTGACGCCGGGCCGCAGTTTGAACGTGTAGACCAGCCCGTCGGCCGAGGTCTCGTAGCTTTCGGCAAGCCCCGGCCGCAGCTCGGTGGTGCCGGGCGCGTAATCCATCAGCCCGTCGAAGATCGACTTGATCATCGACCAGTTCTGCCAGTCGTAGCCGATCGCCGGGTCGAGCGTGGCGACGTCGTCCTTGTAGGTGATGGTGATCGCACCGCCGGGCTGGGCGTCGGGATCGGGCTGATACTCCTGCGCCATGGCGGGCACGGCAAGCGCGGCGATCAGCGCCGTCGAGGTCAGCAGTCGTTTCATGGTCACTCTCCTGTCGGGTTTTTCTGGTTGGTAAGGCGGGGTCAGCGCAGCTTGATGCGCGGATCGATGAGCGGGGTGACGAGGTCGGCCAGCAGGTTGCCGAGAACGATGGCGCAGGCCGAGACCAGCGTGACGCCCATGATGATCGGGATGTCGACGCGCTGGATCGCCTGCCAGGCCAGCTGGCCGATGCCGGGCCAGCCGAACACGCTTTCGACCACGACGATGCCGCCCATGAAGATGCCGATGTCGATGCCGATCATCGCGATGATCGGCAGGATCGCGTTGGGCAGCGCGTGGCGCAGGATCACCCGGCGCCGCGCCAGCCCCTTGGCCCGGGCGGTGCGGATGTAGTCGGCGCGCAGAACGTCGACCATCGACGACCGCATCATCCGGCTGTACCAGCCCGATCCCATGATCCCGAGCGTCACCGAGGGCAGCACCAGATGCGCTGCCGTGCCGTAGCCGCCGATCGGGAACCAGCCCAGCTGCACCGCGAAGACGTAGAGTAGCAGCAGACCCACCACGAACTGCGGCGCCGAGACGCCGACGAAGCTCGCGATCATCAGGGTCTGGTCGGTGGCGGTGCCACGACGCAGCGCGGCCACCACGCCCATCGTCAGCCCCAGCCCCAACTCGCAGCCTATCGCGCCGGCCATCAGCAGCAGCGACGCCGGAAGCCGCGCCGCGATCAACGTACCGACCTCGGTGCGCTGCAGGTAGCTGCGGCCCAGGTCGCCCTGCACCAGCCCGGTCAGATAGCGCCAGTATTGCACCAGCAGCGGCTGATCGAGCCCGAGCTGCTCGCGGATGTTGGCCACGGTCTGCGCCGTGGCCGCACGCCCCGCGATCTGGCGAACCGGGTCGGCGGGCAGCGCGTAGAGCAGGAAGAAGGTGATGAAGGACACGCCCAGCAGGATCAGGGCCGATGCCAACAGGCGGCGGATCAGATAGGCGGCCATCAGTCCTGCCCCCGCTGCGTCGGGTCGAGCACGTCGCGCAGCGCGTCGCCCAGCAGGTTGAAGGACAGCGCGAGTATCAGGATCGCGGCGCCGGGGAAGAACACCAGCCAGGGCGCGGCCTGGAAGTAGGTCTGGTTCTCGAAGATGATGTTGCCCCAGGATGGCGTCGGCGGCTGCACCCCGATTCCAAGGAAACTCAGCGTCGCTTCGAGCAGCACGGTCGTCGAAATTCCGAGCGTGCCCCAGACGATGATCGTCGGCACCAGATGCGGCAGGATGTGGCGCAGCAGGATGCGGGCGTGGCCGGCGCCCAGCGTCTTCTCGGCGGCGATGAACTCGCGTTCGGCGAGGGATGTGGTTTCGGTGTAGAGCACCCGCGCGGTCTGCACCCAGTTCACGATGGCGATCACCATGGCGACGATCCACAGCGACGGCTGGAAGATCGCCGCGAGGCAGATCGCCAGCAACAGCGCCGGAAACGCCATCATCAGGTCGGTGAACCGCATCAGAACAGCGCCGAGGATGCCGCGGAAATAGCCCGCGGTGATGCCGACGACGGTGCCGATTACCAGCGCGATGCCGTTGGCCACCACGCCGATGATCAGCGACGTGCGCGCGCCGTAGAGTATCCGGGTCAGCAGGTCGCGGCCCAGCAGATCGGTTCCAAGCGCGAAATCGGCGTTCGGCGGCAACGGCGCGCCGGTGATGGTGAGACCGTCGAACATCTGGTCGTTCGGGTCGTAGGGCGTGAGCCAGGGCGCGAAGACCGCGCCCGCCACGGTGGCGAGGATCAGCGCCAGCCCGACCAGCGCCAACTTGCGGCGCAGCAGCCGCGCCAGGGCGCTCTTCGGCGCCGGTCGGGCGATCGGACCCGCCGGGTTCATCGGCTGCATTTCGGCCGGGTCAGACATCGCGTCCCTTTCTCGTCGCTTGTTGCGCGGCCTGATTGTCGCTGCCGGCGCAGATCCGCCGCGCCGCCTGTTCGATGGTATCCTGCCAGGCCATCGCCAAGGCGCGCAGCTGCGCGTAGGCTTCGGTCTCGGACCGGCCCCGCGCCATCAGCAGCAGCACGGCGCGGACCACCGTCTGCCGTTCCGCCAGCCGGGCGCGCAGCGCCGCGATCTCGGCCAGCGCCGCGCGCCGCGCCTCGAAGCCCTGCCGCGCGATCAGCAGCGCCGAATAGACCCCGCCCGCGCCGACCGGCTTCAGAAGCTGCGCATCCGCACCCTGCCCCAGCGCCCATTCGATCCGCCCCGGCGTCTCGGATCCGATCAGCGCGACCATCGGCATCGGCGCCTCGCCCGGCGCCCAGGGAAACATCCCGTCGTGGCACTGGTCGGCGTCGAAGAACACGAAATCGGCGGCCATCGCTGCGGCCGCAAGCTCGGGCCAGTGGGTCTCGCTGTGCAGGCCGATCGCGGCGAGCTGGCGCGACAGCGCCTGCACCGTGGCGTGCGGGCGATGCAGGATCAGCGCCGTCGCGCCGCCAAGTTCGGGCGTCGGCATGCGCCGGCTCATGTCACCACCCGCAGCGCCGGCCGCAGGGTGCCGGGCCAGCGCTCGCGCCGGGCAAGATACGGATCGGCAGCCACCGGCGCGCTGCGGCCGATCACCCGGAACGCCCCGTTCTCGACCCGCGCGATAAGCACCGGCAGCTGCATGTGATGGGTCTCGGGATCGATGCCGCAGCGCGCCATCGCGGCTGCCGTGTCGCCGCCCGCCTCTTCGAGCGCCGCCAGCGCCGCGACCGCCACGTAAGCCGCCGCCTCGAAGGATGACCCCGCCGTGGCGCCGCGCGCCGGTCCCCAGAGCGGCGCCCCGGCGAAGTGCGGTCCGGCGGAAACGACCCCCTCGGCCGCATCGCCAAGACTCGCCAGCTCGCATTCGGTCAGGTTGCACGACAGGACCGGGCAGCAGCCCTCGGCGAAGTACGGATCCTCGGTCCGCAACACCCGCATCGCATCGAGAAAGGCGCGCGACGACTGGCCGATCAGGTTGCTGAGCACGAAATCCGGCCGCGCAACGCGCAACTCGGCGATCAGCCGCCCGACGTCGGTATCGCCAAGCGCCTGGTGCCGTTCGCCGGTGACCATGCCCTGCGCCGCGCCGATGACCTCGCGGGCGACCCGGTTCATCTCCCAGCCCCAGATGTAGTTGGACCCGATCAGGTGTCCGCGCCGCCCATGCGCGGCGAAACCCCAATGCAGCAGTGGCAAGAGGTGCTGATTGGCGCAGGCATGGGTGTAGATCACCCGGTCCGAGCTTTCGAAGCCCTCGTAGGGACAGGCATACCACAAAGTCCCGCCGGCCTTTTCCAGCGCCGGGATCACCTCCTTGCGGCTTGATGAGGTGACACAGCCGACGACGTGACGGGCATCGCTGTCGCGCAGGATCTCTGTGCAGAGCGGCTCGTAAAGGTCGAGATTGCCACCCGGATCGCGCTCCACCACCGTGATGACCACGGCGCGCGCGGCATCGGAATTGACGTCCGACACCGCATTGAGCGCGCCGCGCCGGCAGGCCGACGCCATCGCACCGTAATCGCCGCCCGGCGAGTAGAGCAGCCCGATCTCCAGCCTGCGTCGCAAGGGGGTGTCCTTCCCACGAAAAAAGCCCGCACGAAGACGCTGAAAGCGTTCCGTAGCGGGCGCGAATGCCGTCCGGCAGAGACCGGTGTGTCGTCGAAACATGCGGGCGATGCGGCCGCTTCGTCAAGCTCTGGGTCAGGATGTGACAAGACGTCCCGTCGAGACAGGCATCTTATGGCGCAGCGAAGGCCAATCTCGCATCAATGGTGCCGCGTTTTTCGGCAGGCTTTGCAACGCCCGCGCAGACCGGGGGAATGCCGTCGGTCTTGCGGACGGCAATGTGAAGACGCATGGCGCGGGCGTCGACCCGGTCTACCGCGTGACGGGATCGGCTGATGCCACCGGGCGCTGGACCTCCCAGCGCCGTTCCGAGGCCGGCGTATCGGGTCCGTCATAGCCGGCGGTGACGAAGGGACCCAATGGCTCGAGACCGGTCTTCTCGAGATAGGCGGTTATCGCCTGTTCGGCGGCGGTCACGCGTTCGGCGGATCGCTGGCCCATGAAGCCGATGGCCACGAGTGTCCGTTCCGGCATGCGCGACAGCCGCACCTCCGGGTCGAGCGGTGCCGGCAGGGTCTCCATCGTGTAGTCCGACGGCATCATGAAGCGCACGGTGTAGCGCCCCTCCTCGCCATCGGCCGCGGTGGTGACGGGGGCCGTCATGGCGATCTTCTCGCCTTCGCCGTCACCAGAGGTCTCTGGCGTCGTGGTCACCGGGGCGGTCATCGAGATCTGGCCGCCGGGCGCGTTGCGGCCAAAGATGTAGCCCGCAAGCGGCCGGAACCCCTTCGAGGAAGCCTCGTCGCGGTTGCTGGCCGTCACCGTCACCTCGGCCACGATCATCGGGGCGTAGCGGCGCAGCTCGATCGTTTCGCCCGGCGCCGCCTCGGCGGGTTCAGAAGCCAGAACCTCGTAATCCGGCGTCTCGACCTCCGCCGCGCCGCGGGAGGGTCCGGCGATCATCATGCTGGCGGCGAGGCTCAGGATTGCTGTGCGGGCAAGATGTGGCATGGGGGACCTCGTGTCGGGGTGCGGGGGAACGGGGAATCGTGTTCGCCGGGGTGTCCGGGCCGGTGCCGAAAGCAATGGGTCGCCTGTCACAACCTGCGAGGAGGCGCACCGTTCCACGCGCCGCCGCAGGAGGGTCCAGCCTCGAAGCGAAACGGCTCGGCGCATTTCGCGACGAGCCGATCATCTGCACGCTGCGCAGGGCACAGATCCTGATCGCACGGTGTCGGAGGCACCGCACCACTCTCCAGCGGCACGGCGCCTTGGGCTAGCGACCGCCGGAACCGGAAAGCGTCGTGCCCGTCAGCCGGAGGCCGACCATGCTTTGACAATTAATTCGGAGCACTCAGTCGGGGCAGCTCAACGGCCTCGGCCAGCCCACGCTGCCGCAAGCCGCCTAGGTTTCGGCAGAAGATCGTGGTCGCCGACCCGAACCGGCCTGTTCTTGTGAACCCGTCTTCACATGCCGAGACCCGTTCGTTTCGGCTGATCTCGCCGGACTTGTGACGCCCCGGCGTAGCCCGAGACAGGCGCCCAGGCTGACCAACCGGCGACAACGGGAGGCGATATGAAATGCCGCGATCGGTCCGACGCGGGTCGCCGTGATGATCACGCGGTCTGTCCTGTGGCCTTGGCATTCGCCCGAATGCGACCGTCGGGCGCGACGTTCTTCGTGCCGGAACGTCGCTGCGGGCCTGATGCGCGCGTCGCTAGCTTGTGTCCCTCCGCATCCGTTTGCATAGAGGCGCCAGATCTCGAATGGAGTTGGGCATGTCTATCCGGCAGAGCATCGCTGAAACGCTTGATCGTTCGGTGACGCGAAATTTCATCACCGGCGTTGTGCTGTTCAACGCCGTCGTGCTCGGGTTCGAGACATCCGATGCCGCGATGGCGGTGGCCGGGCCGCTGATCGTCTTTCTCGACGTCCTCTGCCTGTCGATCTTCGTGATAGAGATCGCGCTGAAGATCTTCGCGCGCGGCGGGTCGTTCTTCCGGTCGGGCTGGAACGTCTTCGACTTCGCCATCGTCGCCGTCGCTCTGGTGCCGGTCACCCAGGGACTCTCGGTGCTCCGCGCGCTGCGAATCCTGCGGCTTCTCAGGATCATCTCGGTGGCGCCGACTTTGCGCCGGGTGGTTGAGGGCTTTGTGTCGGCGCTGCCGGGGATGGCGTCGGTTTTCCTGCTGATGGCGCTGATCTTCTACATCGCGGCGGTGATGGCGACCAAACTCTTCGGAGACGCCTTCCCTGAATGGTTCGAAACCATCCCCTATTCCGCCTACACGCTGTTCCAGATCATGACGCTCGAAAGCTGGTCGATGGGCATCGTCCGCCCGGTCATGGAGTCCTATCCCTACGCCTGGATGTTCTTCGTGCCCTTCATTCTGGTGACGACCTTCGCCGTCGTGAACCTCGTGGTCGGTCTGATCGTCAACAGCATGCAGGATGCGCATGCGCAGGAATCCAACGCCGCCACGGAGGATTACCGGGACGAGGTCCTCAAGCGCCTCGACGCCATCGAACGCCGCCTCTCGGAGGGCGGATCGCCCCACAAGTAGTCCCGTGCTTCTGCCGCGACCGACGCTGGGATTGTTCGCGATATCCACGATGGCGAGGCCGCAATCGCGCTGCGGTGTCGCGAATGTCGGCGCGCCTCTGCCAGGACCCGTGGCGGGTCCTGTACATGCGGCATTTCGAAGCCGATCGTCATGGCGTCGAACGCGGCCTCGGCAAACGGCAGCTCCATGGCGTCGCCGTCGACGAAGCGGGCCTCGGGCACCGAAGCGCGCGCCATGTCCAACATGGCGCGCGAGAGATCTAGCCCGGTCACATCCGCGCCTGCCGTGACCAGGGCTGAGACCACGTTGCCGTGGCCGCAATACAGATCTAGCGCCTTGGCCTGCGCGTCGGCCGCGACGGCCTGGGCAAGAAACGGTGCCACCATGTCCGCCGCCTTCGCAAAAAACCCGGGCGGAGGATTGCGCGAGGCCGGCCTTTGCCCACTCGCGTTTCTCCAACGCGGCGAAGGTATCGGCCTCGAGCGGTCCCGGCATCGTTCCTGTCCTCGTCAGTCGCCTGCCACCGACCAGCGGGACTTCACCGCCCAAGCTCTTGCGGGCAGGACAACTTCTCCGGAGCCGCCGAACTTGGCGGCCAAGCGTTCCTTCAACTGCTGTTTGCGGTCTTCGGGCAGGCTTGGACATAACCCGGGGCCGGGCCTGCGCCCGAGGTGAAGGGATGCCAGAAGGCATCGAAGCCCGGAAATCGGGACTCCTCCT
>JBFGEI010000064.1:0-13443 GCA_041580155.1 Limimaricola sp. | reverse complement strand
GCCGACGACCGGGCCAACCTGATCGCCTATCTCGCCACAATCGACGGTTGAAAGGCGCGGCCGCGCGCGGCCGACTCCAGCAGATCCGAAGGGGCCGCTCCGCAAGGGGCGGCCCTTTTCGCATGCGCCGACACAAGCGGCGCCGCGCAGCTCACCGCCGGCTCACGCAATCTCGCCTTGAATGTCGTGCCATCAGGCCTTTAGCCTTGCTGAATGGTTTCCCTCCAGAAGGAGCGTCCGATGCGCGCGACCTACAGATCCCAGCCCCGAGCCGCCACCGCCACCGCCGCGATGCCGCTCTGGCAGGGTTGGCTGGCCGGATCGGTGATCGTGATCGGCGCGCTGGCCGCCAGCGCCGGGTTCGCGCAGCAATCCGACGGCGCGGCGCCAGGCGACGTGACGCCCGAAACCGTGTCGGCCGAAGCGGGCGATCAGCAGATCATCACCTCCTACGGCTATTCGACCTTCGGCGAGCTGAAATACCCGCAGGATTTCGAGCATCTCGACTACGTCAATCCGGACGCGCCGAAGGGCGGCGAGATCTCGATCTGGGCGCAGGGCACCTTCGACAGCTTCAACCCCTATTCCCGCGAAGGCCGCGCCGGGGCGCTGTCGACGATCGGCTACGAAAGCCTGCTGACCGGCACCGCCGACGAGGTCAGCGCGGTCTACTGCCTGCTGTGCACCACGCTCGAATACCCCGAGAGCGAGGATTGGGTGATCTTCCACATGCGCCCCGAGGCGAGGTTCTCGGACGGCACGCCGGTGACCGCGCATGACGTGGCGTTCAGCCACAACCTGCTGCTCGAGCAGGGGCTGCCGTCCTACGCCAGCGAGGTCGGCCGGCTGATCCCGACCGTCGAGGCGCTCGACGATCACACGGTGAAGTTCACCTTCGCGCCCGACGTGCCGCGCAAGAACCTGATTTCCCAGGCCGGCGGCACCCCGGTCTGGTCCAAGGCCTGGTACGGGAAGACCGGCGCCCGGCTCGACAAGAGCCAGGACGAGATCTCGCCCGGCTCCGGGCCCTACATGCTGTCCGGCCACAGCCAGAACCGGATCACCTACACCCGCAATCCCGACTACTGGGGCGCCGACCTGCCGATCATGCGCGGCCGCAGCAACTTCGACACCATCCGGGTCGAGTATTTCGCCGACAGCACCGCCGCCTTCGAGGCGTTCAAGGCCGGCGAGTTCACCTTCCGGCAGGAGAACAGCTCGTTGACCTGGGCCACCGGCTACGACTTCCCGGCGCTGGAAAAGGGCTGGGTGGTGCGCGAGGAACTGGCCGACGGCACCCTGCCGCCGGCGCTGGGCTTCGTGTTCAACCTGCGGCGCGAGACCTTCCAGGACCCCAAGGTGCGCGAGGCGCTGGGGCTGATGTACAACTTCACCTGGACCAACGACACGCTGCAATACGGGCTGTTCAGCCAGCGCGAAAGCTTCTGGCAGAACTCGGACCTTGCGGCGACCGGCGTGCCCGAGGGCCGCGAGCTGGAGCTGCTGCAGAGCGTCGCCGACAGCATCGACCCGGCGATCCTGACCGAGCCGGTGACCCTGCCGCACGAAAGCGGCGACCGGCAGCTTGACCGGGCCAACCTGCGCCGCGCCAGCGCGCTGCTCGACGAAGCCGGCTGGGAGGCCGGGTCCGACGGCATCCGGCGCAAGGACGGCAAGCCGCTGACGCTCGAGTTCCTGAGCCAGAGCCCGACCTTCGACCGGATCATCGTGCCCTACATCGACAACCTCAAGCGGCTTGGCGTCGAGGCCAGCTACAACCGGGTCGACCCGGCGCAATACACCAACCGCGAACGCGCCTTCGACTGGGACATGATCTACGACGGCTATTCCAACAACCTCGAAGAGGGCATCGGGCTGAGCCAGCGCTACGGCACCGACGGTCTGGGCGACCTGTTCAACCCGGCGGGCTACGCCAGCCCGGCGGTGGACGCGCTGGCCAAGGCGGTGGTCGACGCCGAGACCTACGAGGAAATGGCCGCCGGGGTCCGCGCCGTCGACCGGATCATGCGCCACGCGAACTTCATCGTGCCGTCGTGGTACCTGGCGAACCACTGGGTTGCCTACTGGGACATGTTCGAACACCCCGAAACCCTGCCGCCCTACAGCCTCGGGCATCTGGACTTCTGGTGGTACGACGCCGACAAGGCCGAGGCGCTGCGACAGGCCGGCGCGCTGCGCTGAGGACCAGACATGGGCGCCTACATCCTTCGCCGGCTTTTGCTGGTGATCCCGACGCTGCTCGGGATCATGATCATCAACTTCGTGCTGGTGCAGTTCGTCCCCGGCGGTCCGATCGAGCAGATCATCGCCGAGATGGAGGGCGGTGGCGACGTGTTCGAGGGCATCGCCGGCGGCGCCGGTGACGCGCAGCGCGAGATGGGCGGCGGCGATTTCGACAGCAAATACGTCGGCGCCCGCGGCCTGCCGCCCGAGTTCATCGCCCAGCTCGAGAAGGAATTCGGCTTCGACAAGCCGCCGCTCGAGCGGTTCCTGACGATGCTGTGGAACTACATGCGCTTCGATTTCGGCGACAGCTGGTTCCGCTCGATCTCGGTGGTCGACCTGGTGCTCGAGAAGATGCCGGTGTCGATCACGCTGGGGCTGTGGTCGACGCTGATCGCCTATCTGATCTCGATCCCGCTGGGCATCCGCAAGGCGGTGCGCGACGGGTCGCCCTTCGACACCTGGACCTCTGGCGCGATCATCGTCGGCTACGCGATCCCGGGGTTCCTGTTCGCTATCCTTCTGATCGTGCTGTTCGCCGGCGGCTCGTATTTCCGGATCTTCCCGCTGCGCGGGCTGACCTCGGACAACTGGGACAGCCTGAGCCTCTTCGGCAAGGTGCTGGACTACTTCTGGCACATCGCGCTGCCGGTGGCGGCCTCGACGATCTCGGCCTTCGCGACGCTGACCCTGCTGACCAAGAACTCGTTCCTCGACGAGATCAAGAAGCAGTACGTGATGACCGCCAAGGCCAAGGGGCTGGGCGAGGGCCAGGTGCTTTACGGCCACGTGTTCCGCAACGCGATGCTGATCGTGATCTCGGGCTTTCCGGCGCTGTTCATCGGCGTGTTCTTCGGCGGCTCGCTGATCATCGAGACGCTGTTCTCGCTCGATGGTCTCGGGCGGCTCGGCTTCGAGGCGGCGGTGGCGCGCGACTACCCGGTGGTGTTCGGCACGCTGTTCGCCTTCTCGCTGCTTGGCCTCGTGGTCGGCATCCTGACCGACCTGACCTATGTGCTGATCGATCCGCGCATCGACTTCGAACGGAGAGGCTGAATGACGCTGTCGCCGCTCAACGCGCGCCGCTGGCGCAATTTCAAGCGCAACCGCCGGGCGCTGTGGTCGTTGATCATCTTCTCGGTGCTGTTCGGGCTGAGCCTGTTCGCCGAGCTGCTGGCCAACGACAAGCCGCTGCTGGTCAGCTACCGCGGCGAGATCCGCAGCCCGATCGTCAGCTTTTATTCGGAACAGGATTACGGCGGCGATTTTCCGACCGAGGCGGGCTATACCGACCCCGAGGTGCAGTGCCTGATCGTCACCGGCGGGCTGACCGACTGTTTTTATGAACCGCAGGCGATCGTCGCGGCGGTCGACGCGGGCACCGCGCTGCCGCTCGAGGAAAGCGATCCGGCCGATTTCCAGAAGGGCTGGATCATCTGGCCGCCGATTCCCTACGCCTATGACACCATCGTCGACGTGCCCGGCGTCGCGCCGGCACCGCCGTCGGACACCAACTGGCTGGGCACCGACGACACCAAGCGCGACGTCGTCGCCCGGGTGATCTACGGCTTTCGGCTGTCAATCGTCTTCGCGCTGATCGTCACCGTCGCCTCGTCGCTGATCGGCATCGTCGCGGGGGCGGTGCAGGGCTACTTCGGCGGCTGGACCGACCTGATCTTCCAGCGCTTCATCGAGATCTGGACCGGCACGCCGTCGCTCTACGTGATCATCATCGTCTTCGCGATCCTCGGGCGAAGTTTCTGGCTGCTGGTGCTGCTGACGGTGCTGTTCGGCTGGCCGGCGCTGGTCGGCGTGGTGCGGGCCGAATTCCTGCGCGCCCGCAACTTCGAATACATCCGCGCCGCCAAGGCGCTGGGAGTGTCCGACAGCACCATCATGTTCCGCCACATGCTGCCCAACGCGATGGTGGCGACGGTCACCATGCTGCCGTTCCTGGTCACCGGGGCGATCGGCACGCTGGCCTCGCTCGACTTTCTCGGCTTCGGCCTGCCGTCCTCGGCGCCGTCGCTCGGAGAGCTGACGCTGCAGGCCAAGCAGAACCTGCAGGCGCCGTGGCTAGGCTTCACCGCCTTCTTCACCTTCGCGATCATGCTGTCGTTGCTGGTGTTCATCTTCGAGGGCATCCGCGACGCCTTCGACCCCAGAAAGACCTTCGCATGAGCCCAGCCGATACGGTTCTCGACGTCCGCGAGCTTTGCGTGGCGTTCCGCCAGGACGGCGCGCTGGTCGAGGCGGTGAAGCGGGTGTCGTTCACCGTGTCGCGCGGCGAAACCGTGGCGCTGGTCGGCGAAAGCGGCTCGGGCAAGTCGGTGACCGCGCTGTCGACGGTGCAGCTCTTGGGCGACACCGCCGAGGTCTCGGGATCGGTGAGCTACGAGGGCCGCGAGATGGTCGGCGCCAGCGAGTCGCTGCTGCGCCGGGTCCGCGGCAACGACATCAGCTTCATCTTCCAGGAGCCGATGACCTCGCTGAACCCGCTGCACACGCTGGAACGGCAGCTGTCGGAATCGATCGAGCTGCACCAGGGGCTGCGCGGCCCGGCGGTGCGCAACCGGATCATCGAGCTGCTGACCAAAGTCGGTATCCGCGACCCCGAAACCCGGCTCGGCGCCTATCCGCACCAGCTGTCGGGCGGCCAGCGGCAGCGGGTGATGATCGCGATGGCGCTGGCCAACGGGCCCGAGCTGCTGATCGCCGACGAGCCGACGACCGCGCTCGACGTGACGATCCAGGCGCAGATCCTCGAGCTGCTGGCCGATCTCAAGCGCGACGTCGGCATGTCGATGCTGTTTATCACCCACGACCTCGGGATCGTGCGGCGGATCGCCGACCGGGTCTGCGTGATGAAGGACGGCGAGATCGTCGAGCAGGGACCGACCGAGACCATCTTCAGCACCCCGCAGCACCCCTACACGCGGATGCTGCTCGAGGCGGAATCGACCGGGCTGCCGGACCCGGTGCCGGCACAGGCGCAGGTGGTCGCCGAGGCGCGCAATCTGAAGATATGGTTCCCGATCCATCGCGGGCTGCTGAAGCGCACCGTCGGCCATGTGAAGGCGGTGAACGACGCCAGTTTCAGCGTCCGCGCCGGCGAGACCGTCGGGGTGGTCGGCGAAAGCGGGTCGGGCAAGACCACGCTGGCGCTGGCGATGGTGCGGCTGATCGGCTCCGAGGGCCGGATCCTGTTCGACGGCGCCGAGATACAGGGGCTGTCGCCGCGCCAGATGCGGCCGCTGCGGTCGGACATGCAGATCGTGTTCCAGGACCCGTTCGGCAGCCTCAGTCCGCGGATGACGGTGGCGCAGATCATCAGCGAGGGCCTTGGCGTGCACGGCGTCGAGACCGGCCGCAATCCGCGCGACATGGTGGCGGAGATCATGCTCGAGGTCGGGCTGGAGCCCGGGTCGATGGACCGCTACCCGCACGAGTTCTCGGGCGGCCAGCGGCAGCGCATCGCGATCGCCCGGGCGCTGATTCTGCGACCACGGCTGATCGTGCTCGACGAGCCGACCAGCGCGCTCGACATGACGGTGCAGGTGCAGATCGTCGAGCTGCTGCGGGAGCTGCAGCGCAGGCACAACCTCGCCTACCTGTTCATCAGCCACGACCTGAAGGTGGTCCGGGCGCTGAGCCACAAGGTCATGGTGATGAAGAACGGCGACGTGGTCGAGGCCGGCGATGCCGCGGCGATCTTCGACGCGCCGGCCACCGACTATACCCGCGAGCTGATGGCCGCGGCGTTCTGACGATCCGCGGGTCGGCCGGGACCGGGCTCTCCCGCCCGTCGTCGCCGCGATCGCGGCTTCTCCCGTGGGGCGGGGCGCGGGCCTGCGGCCCGCGCCTGTGGCGCTTTGGGAACCGCCGCGCTCAGGCGAAGCGGAAGCCGGCGTCGCCGAGGCCTTCGATGCTGACGACGCAGCTCTGACCCGGGCCGACCGCGCCGACGCCTTCGGGGGTTCCGGTCATGATCAGGTCGCCCGGTTGCAGCGTCACCAGCCGCGACAGATGCGCGATGATCTCGGGCACCGACCAGGTCATGTCGCGCAGATCGGCGTCTTGCCGCGGCGCGCCGTCGACGCTGCAGCCGATCCGGCCGGCTGCGAGGTGTCCGACCTGCGCCACCGGGTGGATCGGGCCGATCACCGCCGAGGCGTCGAAGCCCTTCGCCATGTCCCAGGGACGCCGTGTTGCCTTGGCCTCGGCCTGCAGGTCGCGGCGGGTCAGGTCGTTGCCGGCGGCGTAGCCCCAGACGTGGTCGAGCGCCGCGCCTGGGTGGATGTCGTTGCCTGCGTGGCCGATCACCACCACCAGCTCGGCCTCGTGGTGCAGATCGGCGGTGGCGGCAGGGTAGGCCAGCGTCGCACCGCTGGCGACCGCCGCCGAGCCCGGCTTCATGAAGAAGAACGGCGGCTCGCGGTCGTCGTTGCCCATCTCGCGCGCATGCGCGGCGTAGTTGCGGCCGACGCAGAAGATCCGGTGCACCCCGATCGCGGTGTCGGGGTCGCTGCAAGGCAGCGTCGGCGGGGCAGGGGGGGCAAGAACGAGGCGAGTCATCGGCGGGTCCCTTGGCGCGGAATGCACCCGGCCAATGAGCCAGTACCGCCGTCCGAAAACAAGACGGCGCCGCAACTCTGGGAGGAAAGTTGCGGCGCCGAAAGGGTCACCCTGCTGGCTGGAAACGTGTCAGGACGGCCCGATCATGAAACACATGGTGCCGCGCGCCTGCAGGCGGCGGCAGGCGAGGTCGGCGGATTCGTTGGTCAGACCCATGAAGTTGGCGTCGTAGCCGCCCGAGCGCTGCATCACCCGGCGCAGGCCGCCGTCGAGCACGCCGGGTTCGTTCAGCGCCACCTGGATCAGCACCCGCTCGGCCCGGTCGCGGCTGTTGTAGCGGCCGACGTTGATGCCCCAGAGCCGGCCACCCGATGTCGACAGCCGGGTCACGACTTCGGGCACCGCCTGCATCTGCGACGCATCGGCGGGGGCGATGTCGGCCGCGGTCATGATGATTTCGGTCGGCCGCGCTTCAGGCGCGATCTCGAGCGTGTCGGGGGCTGCGGCAGTGGCGCTGGCGAACAGCTCCGCGGTGGCAGGTGCCATGTCGGAGGTGTCGGTGAGCACCGCGGCGATCGAGGCCTGTTCGGAGGGGCGCGGCGGCTGCGCCGGCGCGGCGGCCGAGGCGCCGATGCTGCCCGGCGAAGCGCTGACCAGCAACGCCGCGGCGAGCGCGTCCTCGACCCCGGTGGCCGAGGCGATCTGCACGCCGCCGGCGCCGCCGGTGCGGGCCTGCGGCCGCAGGCTGCGCTGGACCTGGCCCGACACACGGATGGTGCGGGCGGCGTTGCCCGGCACGCCGGTCTGGGCCGCGGCAACATAGGCCGGCGCTGCGGGGGTGCTGACCGGGGCGCTGTTCGGCGCATGGGCGAAGCCCATGTCGAGCAGCTTCTTGACCTGGGCGTTGCGATTGGCGGTCGAGGTGCCGCCGAATACCGTGGCGATGATCCGTTTCTGGCCGCGCTGCGCCGAGGCCACGAGGTTATAGCCGGCAGCGTTGGTGAAGCCGGTCTTGATGCCGTCGGCGCCCTCATAGGCGTCGAGGAAGCGCCGGTTGGTGTTGTTCACCTGGGCCATGCCGGCGTCGGCCGAACGGCGCGAGAACAGGTTGTAATACTGCGGGAAGTCGTAGATCACGTGCCGCCCCAGCACGGTCATGTCGCGGGCGGTCGACATGTGGCCGTTGGCGGTCAGACCATTCATGTTCACGAAGGTGGTGTTGCGCATCCCCATCGCCTGGGCGGTGGCGTTCATCCGACGGGCGAAGGCCTCTTCGCTGCCCGAGATCGCGAAGCCGATCGCGGTGGCGGCGTCGTTCGCCGACTTCACCGCAGCGGCGCGAATCAGGTAGCGGAAGCGGATCTTCTGGCCGGTGCGCAGCCCCAGTTTGGACGGCGGCTGCGCCGCGGCATGGGCCGGGATCGTCACCTCGGTATCGAGGCCGATCTCGCCGCGCTGGATCGCCTGGAACGCGATGTAGAGCGTCATCATCTTGGTCAGCGAGGCCGGGTGCAGCCGGGTGTCGGCGTTTTCCTCGTGGATCACCTCACCGCTGCGCGCGTCGACGACCAGCGCGGCGTAGGGCGCGGCCAGAGCGCCGATCGGGGCCATCAGCCCGGCGATGATGATGATGCGTAGCAACAGTCCGAAACGGACCGTCCAAACCAGACGACTGCTCACGACGATTGCCCCTTATACCTGCCTCGTGGTGCCGTTTCTTTGCGAAGGTCACCATTGGTTACCCGTGAGAGTAGCATGCACCACGACGCCGGAAAATAGGTTAATGCCAGTTACTTTGCCGACAGACTTGAAGTGAATCGCCATATTTTGTGGTGCGAATCGATTTGGCCGCTACAACTTCCAATCTGGCACGGCAATGGCGGTATGATTCTGTGTCAGCCCTGTGGCGATTCGAACACGATTCTACGCGCCGCCCGGCGAACGGTCAGCTTTCCAGACCTGCCAGAAGTTGTGGCAGCAGATCCAGCCGGTCGATCTCGCGGAACCGCGGATGGCCCAGCGGCGGCGCCGCGTGTTCCAGCGCCCAGGTGGTCTCGAACGGCACGTGGATGCCCCAGCCGCCGGCTTCGATCGCCGGGATCACGTCGGATTTGAGCGAGTTGCCGACCATGACCGCCCGCGCCGGCGTGACGCCGTGCTGCGCGAACAGCCGGGTGTAGGTCGCGACGGTCTTGTCGCTGACGATCTCGACCGAATCGAACAGCGCGCCGAGCCCGGATTGCGCCAGCTTGCGCTCCTGGTCGAGCAGGTCGCCCTTGGTCACCAGGATCAGTTCGGCCTCGCCCGACAGCGCCTCGACCGCGGCGCGGGCGCCGGGCAGCAGGTCGATCGGGTGCTCGAGCATCTCGCGGCCGGCGGCGACCAGCTCGGCGATCACGCTGGCCGGGACCCGCGCCTCGGTGACCTCGATCGCGGTTTCGATCATCGACAGCACGAATCCCTTCACCCCGAAGCCGTAGCGCCCAAGGTTGCGGCGTTCGGCCGCAAGCAGCCGGTCGCGCAGGTGGTCGGGCTCCGCGTGGTCGGCCAGCAGCGCCACGAAGCGGTCCTGGGTAACCCGGAAGAAGCGTTCATTGTGCCATAGGGTGTCGTCGGCGTCGAAGCCGATGGTCCAGCGGTCGGGCATCTGGGGTCTCCTGCACGCTGCGGCCTTTTCACGACCGGCGGGGCGCATATATAAAGCGCCCAGAGCGGGATTGGCAACGAGACGTGAAGCCAGGCAACCAGGAGCCGAAAGGCGGATGACGATGCGCGACGCGACACGAGCGATGGCGGGCAAGGACCCGGACGACGACGGCCAGTCCGGCGTCAAGGTCGAGACGCGCCCGAAGACCAAGCGGCCGCCGCTCTACAAGGTGCTGATCCTCAACGACGACTACACGCCGATGGAATTCGTGGTGCATGTGCTCGAGCGGTTCTTCGGGCTGAGCCACGCCCAGGCCTTCGAGATCATGCTGACGGTGCACAAGAAGGGGCTCGCCGTGGTCGGCGTGTTCTCCTACGAGATCGCCGAGACCAAGGTGGCGCAGGTGATGGATTTCGCGCAGCGCCACCAGCACCCGTTGCAATGCACGATGGAAAGGGAATAGGGGGCGCCCTTGCGCCACATTCCGGAGCCCAGATGCCAGACGCCCGCCTGACCACCGCCCTCGAGACCGAAGCTCTGTCGCTTCCCGATGGCGACATCCTCGTGCTGCGCCCGAGCGCCGGCGCCGACCTGTCGGCGCTGCCCAAGGACCGGGTCCGGATCCGCCACGGCTTTCGCCCCGACATCGACTGGTGGACCGCGCAGGGTTACCAGGTCGAGACCGGCACCGACACCGCGCCCGCCGCGGTGGCGATCGTGCAGGTGCCGCGCTCCAAGCAGCTGGCCCGGGCGATGGTGGCCGACGCGGCGCGGGTCGCGCCGCTGGTCGTGGTCAACGGCCAGAAGACCGACGGGGTCGACAGCCTGTTCCGCGAACTCCGCGGCCGGATCGGCGAAATCGCCTCGATCACCCGGGCGCATGGCCGGCTGTTCTGGTTCGACGCCTCGGCGCTGGACCTGACCGACTGGACGGCGCCGGACCCGGCGCCGGTCGAGGGCGGTTTCGTGACCCAATGGGGCACATTTTCCGCCGACGGTCCGGACCGCGGATCGATGCTGCTGGCCGAGGCGCTGCCGAAGAAGCTGCCGGCGCGGATCGCCGATCTCGGCGCCGGCTGGGGCTACCTGTCGCGCGCCGTGCTGGCCCGCGACGGCGTCGCCCGCGTCGATCTGATCGAGGCCGAGCAGCTGGCGCTCGACTGCGCCCGGCGCAACATCACCGACCCGCGCGCCGGGTTCCATTGGGCCGACGCCACCACTTTCGCGCCCGACCGCAACTACGACGGCATCGTCTGCAACCCGCCGTTCCACACCGGCCGCGCCACCGACCCGGCGCTGGGCCGCGCCTTCATCGCCGCCGCGGCGCGGATGCTGACCACCTCGGGCCAGCTCTGGCTGGTCGCCAACCGGCACCTGCCCTACGAGGCGATGCTGCGCGAGACCTTCCGCGAGGTCGAGGAAATCGGCGGCGACAAGGCGTTCAAGCTGCTGCACGCGATCCGGCCGCAGCGGCCGCGCTGACCCCCCACGCAACTTTCCCCTCTCGCAGGAGACAGCAATGTCGTTTTCCATCGCAGGCAAGACCGCGATCGTGACCGGGGCCGCGCATGGCGTCGGCCTGGCGATCGGCCGCGCCATGGTCGAGGCGGGCGCCAACGTGGTCTTCGTCGACCGCGACGAGGCGGCGCTCGAAAAGGAAACCTCGCCGTTGCGCGAGGCCGACGGGCCGGTGCGGCATTTCGCCGGCGACCTGCGCGAGCGGCTGACCATCACCAACCTGCTGTCGTTCACCGTCGATGCCTTCGACCGGATCGACATCCTGGTGAACGCGTCGCGGCAGGTGGCCTGTTCCGATCCGCTCGACCCCGAGGACGACAGCGTCGAGCGGCTGCTCGACCAGAACCTGATGACCGCGCTGCGACTGAGCCAGGCCGCGGCCAAGCGGATGATCCGGCAGAGCGATGGTCAGGAGGACGGCACCGTCGGGTCGATCATCAACCTCAGTTCGATCGCGGCGCGCCGCACCCATCCCGATCTGCTGGCCTATTCGGTAAGCTGCGCCGCGCTGGACCAGATGACCCGGTCGCTGGCGGTGGCCCTCGCGCCGAAGCGGATTCGGGTCAACGCGGTCGCCTTCGGCAGCGTCATGAGCCAGTCGCTGCGCCAGTCGCTGCAGGAAAACGAAGAGATGCGCGCCCGGATTCTCGACCACACGCCGCTGAACCGGATCGCCAACGCCGGTGAGGTGTCGGACGCGGTGCAGTATCTTGCCTCGGACGCCTCGAGCTTTGTCACCGGCCAGGTGATCACCGTCGACGGCGGCCGGACCCTGATCGACCCGGCCTGCGTCGCGGCGCACTAGGCGCTGGCGTCACTCCGGGTTCAGCGCCACGCATTGGCCGATCGCCGCCTGCTGGGCCTGGTCGAGTCGCGACTGCCGCAGCAGCAACTGGTCGAGCTTGACCCGCTCGGCCTCGAGATCGATGGTCACCGGCACCCGCACCGTGTCGACCTCGCTGCGGTCGCAGAAGCTGCGGCCGATCACCGTGCCTTCGTCGTTGCGGACTTCGCAGAACTCGCGCCGGGTCTCCAGCTCCTGGCGTTCCTCGATCGCGTAACCGCGGGCGAGGTTGCCGCGGGTCTCGGCGATCAGCCCGTCGATCACCCGGCCCTCGCGGGTCACCGCGCTGATGCAGCTTTCGCGCGGGGTCTGGCAGGCGGCAACAAGCAACGGCAGGGACAGGAACAGCAGCGCGCGCATCGGGGGTCTCCGGCTTTTCGGGCGGTGGGGGTTCGGCGAGGTGCCGGGTCGCATGGCGACCGGGAAGATGGGATGCTAGAAACGCGCGATATACAATAGCAAGGGGTGCGCGGCGTGGATGCACAGATGATGGAACTCCAGAAGACCGAGGCCGCCGGCTGGTTCCGCGCCCTGCGCGACGACATCGTCGCCGCCTTCGAAGGGCTGGAGGCCGCGCAGACCGAGGGGCCGCTGTCGGACCGGCCGCTGGGCCGCTTCGAGGTGACCCAGACCCGGCGCGCCGGCGCCGGCGACGAGGACGCCGGCGGCGGCATGATGAGCGTGATGCGCGACGGCCGGGTGTTCGAGAAGGTCGGGGTCAACATCTCGACGGTCTACGGCGTGCTGGGCGACAAGGCGCAGACCGCGATGGCGGCCCGCGGCGTGCCCGGCATCGAGGACGACCCGCGGTTCTGGGCCAGCGGCATCAGCCTCGTCGCCCACATGCAGAACCCGCATGTGCCGGCGGTGCACATGAACACCCGGATGTTCTGGACCCCGAACGCTTGGTGGTTCGGCGGCGGCGCCGACCTGAACCCCTGCCTCGAATACCCCGAGGACACGGCGCGGTTCCACAAGGTGCTGAAGGACCATCTCGATCCGCATGGCGAAGCCCATTACCCGCGGCTCAAGGACTGGGCCGACGAGTATTTCTACATCCCGCACCGGCACCGGGCCCGCGGCGTCGGCGGCATCTTCATGGACGACCACTGCACCGGCGACTGGGAGGCCGACTTCTCGCTGACCCAGGACATCGGCCGTGCGTTCCTGCCGGCCTGGCTGCCGCTGGCCGACCAGCGGCGCCGCGATCCCTGGACCGAGGCCGACAAGGAGGCGCAGCTGCTGCACCGCGGGCTCTACGCCGAATACAACCTGGTCTACGACCGCGGCACCAAGTTCGGCCTGGCGACCGGCCACGACGCCAACGCGGTGCTGATGAGCCTGCCGCCGATCGCGAAATGGGTTTGAATTACCTAGCATTGGCTTTGACCCAAGCGCCCGCCACGTGCCAGACTTGCCGCATCGAGGCCCTCGGGGAGGAGCGCGGCGATGGAGGATCTGCAGGCTGACCGCAAGCTGAGCGCGGCCGAAATCGGCGCGTTGGCGCATCTGTGGCGCGGCGAGGTCTACCGTTCGACGATCTGGCGCACCCGGCTCGATACCACGACGAACTGGGCGGTGGTGACGCTGGGCATCGCGCTGTCGATCGCCTTCG
>JBFGEI010000063.1:0-13539 GCA_041580155.1 Limimaricola sp. | reverse complement strand
CTGTCCTGTCGTTGCTCATGTTGCTTGATCGGCGGGGCAGTCGGGTCAGACCACCACCGCCGCGCCATAGGCGGCGCCGCCGACATTCTGGCGGAACACCTCGAACAGCTCGCGCCCGACGCCGTTGCCGTTGCCCGACAGATCCGCCGGGGCGGGGTCGCGGCCGCCGAGGTCGGCGAGCACCTCGAGCCGTCCGGCGGGCGCGTCGAGCCGGATCACGTCGCCGTCGCGGATCAGCGCGATGGCGCCGCCGTCGGCGGCCTCGGGGGTCACGTGGATCGCCGCCGGCACCTTGCCGCTGGCGCCCGACATCCGGCCGTCGGTGACCAGCGCCACCTTCAGCCCGCGATCCTGCAGCACCGCCAGCGTCGGGGTCAGGTTGTGCAGCTCGGGCATGCCGTTCGACTTCGGGCCCTGATAGCGGACCACGACGATGGTATCCTCGGTGAATTCGCCGTTGCGGAACGCGGTCTTGACCGCCTCCTGGTCGTGGAACACCCGGGCCTTGGCCTCGATCACGTGGCGCTCGGGGGCGACCGCCGAGATCTTGATCACCGCGCGGCCGAGCGCGCCGTCGAGCTGGCGCAGACCGCCGGTCGGCTGGAACGGGTTGCCGGCGGGGCGCAGGATCTTTTCGTTCTGCGACACGCCGGCCCCGGGGCCGTAGGCGACGCGGCCATTCTCCAGCTTCGGTTCCTGAGTGTAGAGCGCAAGGCCCTCGCCGGCGACGGTGCGGGTGTCGGGGTGCAGCAGCCCGGCGTCCAGCAATTCGCCGATCATGTAGCCGAGCCCGCCGGCGGCGTGGAAATGGTTCACGTCGGCCAGCCCGTTCGGGTAGACCTTGGCCATCAGCGGGGTCACCGCCGACAGGTCGGCGAAATCCTCGAGGTCGAGGATGACCCCGGCCGCCTTGGCCATCGCCGGCAGGTGCAGCACCAAGTTGGTCGAGCCGCCGGTCGCCATCAGCCCGACCATGCCGTTCACGAAGGCGCGTTCGTCGAGGATGTCGCAGACCGGGGTGAACTGGTTGCCGAGCGCGGTGATCGCCGCGGCGCGTTCGGTGCCGGCGACGGTCAGCGCGTCGCGCAGCGGCGTGCCCGGGTTGACGAAGCTCGAGCCGGGCAGGTGCAGCCCCATGAACTCCATCAGCATCTGGTTCGAGTTGGCGGTGCCGTAGAAGGTGCAGGTGCCCGGGCCGTGGTAGGAGGCCATCTCGGCCTTCATCAGCTCTTCGCGGCCGACCTCGCCGGTGGCGAACTGCTGCCGGACCCGGGATTTCTCGTCGTTCGGCAGGCCGCTGGTCATCGGACCGGCCGGCAGGAACACCGACGGGATGTAGCCGAAGGTCGCCGCCGCCATCACCAGCCCCGGCACGATCTTGTCGCAGACCCCGAGGTAGATCGCCGCGTCATAGGTGTTGTGCGACAGCCCGACCGCGGCCGCCAGCGCGATCACGTCGCGCGAGAACAGCGACAGCTCCATCCCGGTCTGGCCCTGGGTGACGCCGTCGCACATCGCCGGAACCCCGCCCGCGACCTGCGCGGTGGCGCCCGCGGCGCGGGCCGCCTCGCGGATCATCTCGGGGTAGCGTTCGAACGGCTGATGCGCCGACAGCATGTCGTTGTACGAGGTGATGATGCCGAGGTTCGGCGCCCGGCCGGTTGCCAGCGCGTCCTTGTCCTGGCCCATCGCGGCATATGCATGGGCCTGGTTACCGCAGGTCAGATGCGCCCGGCGCGGGCCTTCGGCGGCGGCGCGGGCCATGGTGTCGAGATACGTCCGACGCGGCCCCTCGCTGCGGGCGCGGATGCGGTCGGTCACGGCTTCGAGCGTGCGATGGAGGGACATGCGGGCTCCTGTCTGCTTGCGGGATCGCGGCTCCGATACCACGGATCGTTAGCGCTAACAACCGGGGCGGTAGACCTTGGGTCAGGCAAGGCGGGGCGCGGCGGGCTCGGATCCCGGCATTGCGATAGTCTGCCACGGCGCGCCGGCGCTGTCGCGGGCCTTTCGCAGGCCGGCGGGGCAGGGTAGGAGAGCGCATGAACAGCCCTTTCCCGCACCTCCCGCCCTATCCGACGATCCGCATGCTGCCCAAGGGCGACGCCCGCGCGATCCGTCACGGTTTCCCCTGGATCTATTCCAACGAGTTGGTGCTCGACCGGCGCACCAAGGCGCTGGAGCCCGGCGCGCTCGCGGTGCTCGAGGATTCCGAACGCCGCCCGATGGGCGTGGTCACGGTCAACCCGGCCTCGAAGATCGCGGCGCGGATGCTTGATCGCGACCCCGAGGCCGTGATCGATGCCGACTGGATCGCCCGCCGGCTGACCCGGGCGCTGCAGCACCGCGAGGCGCTGTACGACGCGCCGTTCTACCGGCTGGTGCACGCCGAATCCGACGGGCTGCCCGGCGTGGTGATCGACCGCTTCGGCGACGCCGCCGTGGTGCAGCCGAACGCCGCCTGGGCCGACGCCGGGATCGAGGCGCTGACCGACGCGCTGGTGCAGGTCACCGGGGTGACGACGGTGATCCTGAACGGCACCGGCCGGGTCCGCGGTCTCGAAGGGCTGACCGAAGAAACCCGGGTGCTGCGCGGCAGCGCCCTGGCGGCGCCGATCGCGGTGCCGATGAACGGGGCGACCTACATGGCCGACCTGGTCGGCGGCCAGAAGACCGGGCTGTTCTACGACCAGCGGCCGAACCACGCCTTCGCCGCCGGTCTGGCGCGCGGCGGCCGGGTGCTCGACATGTTCAGCCATGTCGGCGGCTTCGGCCTGGCGGCGCTGGCTGGCGGCGCCGCCTCGGCGCTGGCGGTCGACGGGTCGGCCCCGGCGCTGGAGCTGGCGCGGGCCGGGGCCGCGGCCTCGGGCATGGCGGACCGGTTCGAGACCCGGCAGGGCGACGCCTTCGACGTGCTGACGGCGCTTGGCGAAGAGGGCGCGCAGTTCGACCTGGTGGTCTGCGACCCGCCGGCCTTCGCGCCGTCGAAGGCGACGCTGGAGCCGGGTCTGCGCGCTTACGAACGGGTCGCGCGGCTGGCGGCGCCGCTGGTGTCCGAAGGCGGCTACCTGGTGCTGTGCTCGTGCTCGCACGCCGCGGATCTGTCGAAGTTCCGCAACGCCAGCGCCCGCGGCATCGGCCGCGCCGGGCGCCGCGGCACGATCATCCAGACCGGCTTTGCCGGGCCGGATCACCCGGTGCTGCCGCAGCTCGCCGAAAGCGGCTATCTCAAGGCGCTGGCGTTCCGGCTGTGACCCGCAGGCGGGTGTTGATCGACGCCTGCGTTCTCTACCCCACGGTGATGCGAGAGCTGCTGCTGGGCGCGGCGCGGCGCGGCCTGTTCGCGCCGCGCTGGTCGGGCCGGATCCTCGAGGAATGGGCCCGGGCCGCGGCCCGGCTCGGCCCCGAGGGCGAGGCGGTGGCGCGCGGCGAGATCGCGGTGCTGCGAGCGTTGTTTCCCGACGCCGAGGTCGCCCCCGCGCCGGATCTGGAGCGGCGGCTGTGGCTGCCCGACCCCGACGACGTCCACGTGCTGGCCGCCGCGATCGCCGGGTCGGCCGATGCCGTGCTGACGATGAACGCCAAGGACTTTCCGCGCGGCGCGCTGGCCGAGGAAGGCCTCGAGCGGCTCGACCCCGACAACTTCCTTGTGGTGTTGCACGGTGCCGATCCGCAGGCGGTCGAGGCCGTGGTGGCGGGCGTGGTCGACGAGGCCAGCCGGCTTTCGGGCGAGGTCTGGGACGCGCGACGCCTGCTGCGCAAGGCGCGGCTGAACCGGTTCGCGCGGGCGCTGGAGCGGGCCGGCTGATCAGCGGCTTTCGCCGACCCACTTGGCCTCGTTGGCCTCGATCGCGGCGATCCGCTGCGCGGTCTTGGGGTGGCTCAGCAGCCAGGCCGCCGGCGCGTTGCCGCCGGCCCCCGACAGCTTGTCGAGCTTCTGGAACAGCGACTTCTGCGGCGCCGTGCCGATCCCGGCCCGCATCAGCAACGCCGAGGCATAGGCATCGGCCTCGTATTCGTCGACCCGGCTCAGTCGTGCCGCGACCAGCCGTGTCAATGCTCCGGCGATCACCGCGCCGAAGCCGGGGATGAACCGGCTCAGCACCGTGGCGAGCACGGTCCTGAGCGCGTTCTGGCTCGAGAAATCGACCATCCTGCGCCGCGAATGCCCCAGGGCCACGTGGCCAAGCTCGTGCGCGATGACGCTGGCGATCTCCTCGGCGCTGACCTCGCCCTTGGCGTAGCGGTCGAGAAATCCGCGGGTCAGGAAGATCCGGCCATCGGGCGCGGCAAGCCCGTTGACCGGGGCGATCTCGTAGACATGCACCTTGATCCGTGGCAGATCGAGCGCCCGCGCCAGCCGGTCGGTCAGCGCCCGCAGCCGCGGGTCGGCAAGCTCGGTCGAGTTTCCGTCAAGCTCGCGACGCGTCCGCCAGGCGGAAAAGTGGTAAACCACGAACCCGTAGAGCAGCGCGAGCAGGATCGGCGTCAGCTTCAGCATGATGTCGATATGGCGGCGATCCGCGCGCCGTGCAAGCACCGGGTCTAGTATGTCACAGCGACGAAAACGCCACAGATGGCGGGCGGGCTGTTAATCGGGTTGGAACCGAATCGGCCCTAATCCTATTGGGAGGGTGTCAGGGGGGTTGTCCCACCAAATGAGGCAACCATGAATTTCGAACATCACGACATGAGGGTCCGCTGCGAAACGCTTCGGCAGGCCTTTCCGGTAGAAAAGGCGGTACCGGACCGGTTCGCCGCGCTGCTGGCGCGGATCGCGGAAACGGACGACGACGCCCCCGAAGCCAAGCCCGACGACGCGCCGCGCGACTAGCGGCGCGTCATCCGCCCGGCCGGGCACGCATCACCCATGGCCGAGGCGCTGCGCGACGCTGCCTCAGGTGTAGCTGCGCTCGATGAACACCAGCACGAACAGCCCGACAAGCGCCAGGAACAGCGCGTGCGCCGCGGCCCATTGCGCGATGTCGGCGCCGCGGCCGCCGCGGGCGCGGGCGCGCCAGGCGCCGATCAGCGCGCCGAGAACCAGGCCGGACAGGGGATAGATCATGGCTCGCTCCGTGTCGGGGCCGCGGCGCCGCGTGGCGCCCGGCCCGGGGGTGAGAAGCGCGAGGCCTAGCCCGGCGCCGTCGGGCTGTCCAGCCGCCGAGCCGGCCACCGCGGCGCTGTGACGCGCCGAAACGCGGCCAGCGGATCGCGGTGTCGACGCCGCGCGGGGCGGCCCGAAGCTGGTCACATCAGCTTGTTGAGGTTGCATGCTTATTAGCGCTAACTCAATTATAAGTTGTTAAGCCTTTAAAATTATCTTTGATTATAAAGGGATCTTTGTCACAATGGGTTCAGGATCGCTTCGATGGGCGCGGCGAGAAACAGGGTGACAGGCGCTGACGTAGGGAGTAGACGGGCGCCACGACAAGGGGTGCGCCGGTTCGGGGTAAGTTTGGGGGCCCCGGGATCGGCTTTTCAACGGGAGCAGACATGAAAGCCGAGGCTTTTCTTTCAGATAATTACCGGCCCGCCGAAGACGAGCCGTTCATGAATGATCGTCAACTCGAGTATTTCCGCAGAAAACTTCTGAGCTGGAAGGCAGACCTGCTGTCCGACAGCCGTGACACGATCGAAGGCATGAAAGACGGGACCCGGAACATCCCCGACATCGCCGATCGTGCCAGCGAGGAGACCGACCGCGCGCTCGAGCTGCGGACCCGCGATCGTCAACGCAAGCTGGTGTCGAAGATCGACTCCGCGCTGCGCCGGATCGACGAGGGCGAGTACGGTTATTGTGAAATCACCGGTGAACCGATCTCGCTGCGGCGTCTCGACGCCCGGCCGATCGCCACCATGAGCCTCGAGGCGCAAGAGCGCCACGAGCGCCGCGAAAAGGTGCACCGCGACGATTGATCGCGGCGCCACCGGCATGTCACAGGGTCCCGCGCGGCGGGTCACGATTGTCGGTGGCGGCATCGGCGGGCTGGTCGCGGCGCTCGGTTTCGCGCGCCGCGGCGCCCGCGTCACCATTCTTGAACAAGCCGAGGCGCTGCGCGAGATCGGCGCCGGTCTGCAGATCACGCCGAACGGCGCTGCGGTGCTCGACCGTCTGGGGCTGTCGCAGCGTCTCGATCTCATTTCAGTGCACGCGCAGGCGGTGCTGCCGGTCGACGGGCTGAGCGGCGCCAGGCTGGCGCGATTCGACCTTGGCGGCGGGCCGCAGCCCTACCGGTTCCTGCGTCGCTCGGATCTGATAGAGCTGCTGGCCAGCGCCTGCGCCGAGGCCGGCGTCGAGCTGCGGGTCGGAGCGCGCGTCACCGGCATCACCGAGACCGGGGCGGTGACGCTGGAGCGCGGCGCCGCGCCGCCGGTCGCCGATCTAGTGGTCGCCGCCGACGGGCTGCATTCGCGGCTGCGGCCGGTGCTCAACCCCGGCGCCGCGCCGTTCTTCACCGGCCAGGTGGCCTGGCGCGCGGTGATCGCGCTGCCGGATCAACCGGCCGAGGCGCGGATCTGGATGCTTCCGGGACGCCACGTCGTGACCTACCCGCTGCCGCGCGGCCAGCTGAACATCGTCGCGGTGCGCGAGCAGCGTGACTGGGCGCCAGAGGGCTGGACCAACGAGTCGTCGCCTGAGGCGCTGCAGGCGGTGTTCGCCGACGCCGCGCCAGAGCTTCGCGAAATCTTGGAAAAAATCGAAGAAACAAGGCTCTGGGGCCTGTTTCGTCACGAAGTCGCGGCGCGATGGCACGGTAGCGCCACGGCGCTGATCGGCGATGCCGCGCATCCGACGCTGCCGTTCCTGGCGCAGGGCGCCAACCTGGCGATCGAGGATGGCTGGGTGCTGGCGGCCTGCTGCGCCGAGACCGACGACCTGCCCGCCGGGCTGGCGCGCTACCAGGCGCTGCGCCGGCCCAGGGTGGTGCGCGCCGTAGCCGAGGCGCAGGCCAACGCGCGGCGCTATCATTTCGGCGGGGTGATGCGGATCGCCGCGCATGGCGGGCTGCGTCTGTTGAGTCGGATCGCGCCCGAGCGCTTCGTGCGGCGGCTCGACTGGCTTTACAAACACGACGCGACCCGCAGCGTCTAGCTGCGGGCCGGGTCTGCGGGCCAGATCTGCAGGCCGGCATCGCTGCCGGCCGCCTCGACGGCCGGGATCAGTCGTTCAGGATGATCCGCTTCTGCGCGACGGTCTCGCCATTGGCGTCGTAGATCACGGCCATCACGTCACCGATCGGCTCGCGGTCGAGCTTCACCAGCACGTCGTTGTTGGCGCCGGCCTGGACGGTCGAGGTGCCCAGCACCGGGCCGATGACGCCGGCGCGGTAGTCGAGGATCGACACGGTGCCGGCGGTGTCGGCGCGGACCAGGTCGACGGTCAGCGTGTCGGCGGCGGTGGCGCTGCGCTGCAGGCCGAAACCGGCGTTGCCGGCCGAGGCGGTGGTGCCGGCGAGGGCGGCGACGAGGGCGAGGGCGATGGTCTTGGTCATGGGGAGTATCCTTGGTCTTGAAGCGCCCCCGTCATCGGGGGTGTGACCGACACCTAGTCCCGCAGGAAACTAAACTGAACCGTTCAGTAAGTGCGATTTTGCAGCAGGGCTTGTGCAGGGATGCGCGAAAATCCTCTGGTAATTTCGTAATCGGGGCAGGGGGTTGCGCGCTGTCGGCGGCTCAGGCGTCGATCTCGACCCAGGCCGGCACGTGGTCCGAGGGCTTGTCGCGGCCACGGACCTCGGACTCGATCCAGCAGTCCACCAGCAGGTCGGCGGCCTGCGGCGACAGCAGCAGGTGATCGATCCGGATGCCGTTGTTGCGCTCCCAGGAATTGGCCTGGTAGTCCCAGAACGAATAATGCCCCGGACCGCGAACCCGGGCGCGGAACGCCTCGGTGAACCCCAGCGCGACGATCCTGCGGAACGCGGCGCGGCTTTCGGGCCGGAACAGCGCGTCGTCGCGCCAGGCCTCGGGGCGGGCGGCGTCCTCGGCCTGCGGGATGATGTTGTAGTCGCCGGCCAGCAGCAGCGGCTCTTCGGTTGCCAGCAGGGCCTGGGCGTGCAGCCGCAGCCGCTCCATCCAGGCCAGCTTGTAGTCGAACTTCGGCCCCGGCGCCGGGTTGCCGTTGGGCAGGTAGAGGCAGCCGATTCGGACCGGCCGGCGGTCGCCGATCACCGTCGCCTCGATGTAGCGCGATTGTTCGTCCTCGTCGTCGCCGGGCAGGCCGCGGCGGATGTCCTCGAGCGGCAGGCGCGACAGGATCGCGACGCCGTTGAAGCCCTTTTGGCCGTGGGTCTCGACGGTGTAGCCCATGTCCTCGAAATGCTGCCGCGGGAAGCCTTCGTCGACCGACTTAATCTCCTGCAGCATCGCCACGTCGGGGCGCTGCTCCTGAAGCCAGTCGCTCAGCGCGCCGATCCGCGCCTTGATGCCGTTGATGTTGAACGTGGCAAGTTTCATGGCGCGGCCCTCCGGCAGCCGTTCTAACAGCCGCGGGCCGGGGGGCAAGGCCCCGGCCCGCGACGGATCAGCGGGTGCAGACCTGGCGCGGCCCGGAATACGGCTGGTAGCTGCAATCGGCGGCGCGGAACGACCGGTAGGCGCGCGAACAGGCGCGAATGTCGCACTGCTGGCCGCCGGCTTGGGTCGGCGGCGCGGTGCCGCGGCGCACCCGGACCTCGTTGGCGCTACGGGGGGCGGCCTCGGCCCGGGCCGGGCGCTGGCCGGTGGCGTCGGCGGCAAGCACCACCTCGCGCCAGATCTCGGCCGGCAGGCTGCCGCCGGTCACCGCGTCCATCGGCGAGTTGTCGTCGTTGCCGATCCAGACCCCGACCACCAGCTTGTCGGTGAAGCCGATGAACCAGGCGTCGCGGCTGTTCTGGCTGGTGCCGGTCTTGCCGGCGGCGAAGCCGTCGACCGCGGCGCGCTTGCCGGTGCCGTTCGCCACCACGGCGCGCAGCATCGACAGCATCGGCTCGCGGGTCCGGGTCAGTTCGACCGCATCCGGGTTCGAGCCGCTGACCGACAGCGACCGGCCCTCGGCGCCAAAGCTCAGCGTCGAGATCCCGGTGGCCTTGATCGGCGCCTTCGCGGCGAGAATCCCGGCGTAGGCCTCGGTCATGTCGAGCAGCGTCACCTCGGAAGTGCCGAGCGCCAGGCTCGGGGTTTCGGTCAGCTCGCCCTCGATGCCAAGCTGGCGCGCCACGGCGATGATGTTCTCGACCCCGACCTCGGTGGCCAGCCGGACCGTCGCGGCGTTCAGCGACCGGGCGAAGGCCTCCTGCAGCGTGACATTGCCATTGTAGCGGCCGTCGAAGTTCTCCGGCTTCCAGCCGTCGATGTCGATCGGTTCGTCGGGGACGATGGTGTCGGGCGTCGCCCCCATCACCAGGGCCGCAAGGAACACCGGCAGCTTGAAGGTCGACCCGGGCTGGCGCAGCGCCTCGGTGGCGCGGTTGAACTGGCTGGCGCCGTAATCGACGCCGCCGACCATGGCGCGGACCCGGCCGTCCGGGGTCATCGCGACCAGCGCCGCCTGGCTGGCGCCCGCGGCGGCGCCGGGGCCGGCCATCGCTTCCGAGATGATCCGCTCGGCCTCGGCCTGCAACTCGGTGTCGAGCGTCGCGGTCACGGTGATGCCGCCGTCGACCGCGCCGCCGATCTGCTGCGCCTCGGACAGCACCCAGTCGGCGAAATAGCCGCCGGCCCGCGCCGCGGGCGGCGTCGCCACGAGGTCCTGCAACTCGGCCACGGCGGCGTCATGCGCCGCGGCGTCGATCAGCTGCTGGTCGCGCATCTGCCCCAGCACCATCGCGGCACGGGTCCGGGCGCGGTCGATGTCGGCCTCGGGGTTGATCACCGACGGGGCGCGGATCGCCGCCGCCAGCATCGCCGATTGCGCCAGGCTGAGCTCGGAAACCGGCCGGTCGAAATAGACCTGCGCCGCCGCCGGCATTCCCCAGGCGCCCGACCCGAGATAGGTCGAGTTCAGGTAAAGCTCGAGAATCCGCTGCTTGCCGAGCTGCCGCTCCATCGCGAAGGCGACGATCATCTCCTGCAGCTTGCGTTTGAAGGTCCGGTCCGGGTCGAGATACAGCACCTTGACCAGCTGCTGGCTGATCGTGCTGCCGCCCTCCACCACGCCGCCCTGCCGCAGGTTGCGCCAGGCGGCGCGGGAAATGCCCTGCAGGTCGATGCCGCCGTGATCGAAAAACCGCCGATCCTCGACCGCGACGACGGCCAGCGGCAGGTAGTCCGGCATCTGGTCGTAGGCCACGTAATCGGCGCGGTAGGCGCCGCGGCTGAACAGCGTGTCGCCATCGCCGGTGACCACGGTCAGCGTCGGTTCCTCGAGCGGCGGCAGGATGTCGGCCAGCGGCAGGTCGCGCAGCGCCCAGCCGATGGTGCCGACGGCGATCGCGAACAGCACCAGCAGCACCAGCACGACGCCGGTGATCGTGCGCCAGATCCAGCGCGAGGCGCGCACCGCGCGGGCCGGCGGCGCCGCCAGCCGGGCCCGGCGGCGGTCGCCCTGCGCCCGCCAGGCTGCGCCGGCGCGCTGCCGAAGACCGGTGGCCTGCGCGGTATCGGTGCCGGTGTCGGTGCCGGTGCCGGTGTCGTTGTCGGTTCGGGCGTCCCGCGCCGACTTGCGCCGCGCCGCCTGTTCGGCAAACGCCGCGGCCGCGTCCTTGCTGCGGGCGCCGGCCCAGGCGACACCGGTGGTCGCGGCGCGCCCGGACTGCCGTGCGCCGCGCCCCAGCGCGCGCAGCAGCGCCGCCCAGAACAGCCGCGCCGCGCTGGCGAGATCCGGGCCCTGGTCTGCCGGGCTGCGCGGCGTGTCGGGATTGGGGGATTCGGCGGCCGACGGACGATCCGTCTGGGTGCGAGGCGGATCGTGCGGCTCTGTCATGGGTATCCGGTTCCGGTCTTGTGAAGCCGGAACCTAGCCGCGCCCAGCCTGCGGTCAAGTGCCGCAGGCTGGGGTGTCGCGCCGCCTTGTCGCGTCAGATCGAGAAGCTGGTGCCGCAGCCGCAGGAGCTGGTCGCGTTCGGGTTCTCGATCACGAAGCGGGCGCCGATCAGCTCGTCCGAGAAGTCGATCACCGCCGAGGCGAGGAACGGCAGCGAGGTGCTGTCGACCACCACCTTTTCGCCCGCGCCTTCAAGCACCAGGTCGTCGTCGCGCGGCTCGTCGAGCGCGATCTCGTACTGGAAGCCGGAGCAGCCGCCGCCCTCGACCGCGACGCGCAGCGCCTTGCCCTGCGCTTGCGCGCCGATCTCGGCGAGCCGTTCCCAGGCGCGGGGCGTGACTTTCGGGGGGAGCGTCAGCATTGCGGAACCTTCTCGTCGCTAAGCCATTGGAGGCGCAGGCACCGGACGGAATAGACCTGTCCGGGGCGCATCAAATTCCATATAGGTAAGGCGAAGAGTGACGACAAGTTGGCAGGCAGTATGATGGCTCTCTACGCCTCGGACCCGCGCGATGCGCGTGGCAGGCTCCACCCCGAGCAGGAGAGCGAGTTCCGCTCGCCGTTCCAGCGCGACCGCGACCGGATCATCCACGCCAGCGCGTTCCGCCGGCTGAAACACAAGACCCAGGTGTTCATCGAGCACGAGGGCGACTATTTCCGCACCCGTCTGACCCATTCGATCGAGGTGGCGCAGGTGGCGCGCACCATCGCCGGCACGCTCGGTCTCAACACCGAGCTGACCGAGGCGGTGGCGCTGGCGCATGACCTCGGCCACCCGCCGTTCGGCCACACCGGCGAGGACGCGCTGAACGAGCTGATGGCGCCCTACGGCGGCTTCGATCACAACGCGCAGGCCATTCGCATCGTCACCTCGCTGGAGCGGCACTACGCCGAGTTCGACGGGCTCAACCTGACCTGGGAGACGCTCGAGGGCATCGCCAAGCACAACGGCCCGGTGACCGGCGACATTCCCTACGCGCTGGCGCAGTACAACGCGCGCCACGACCTGGAGCTGCACACCCATGCCAGCGCCGAGGCGCAGGTCGCGGCGCTGGCCGACGACATCGCCTATTCGCACCACGACCTGCACGACGGGCTGCGCGCCGAGCTGTTCTCGACCGACGAGCTGGCCGAGCTGCCGATCCTGAAGGGCTGCTTCGCCGAGGTCGACCGGATCTACCCGGGGCTGAACTACTACCGCCGCCGCCACGAGGCGCTGCGCCGGTTCTTCGGCATCCTGGTCGAGGACGTCATCTTCGTCGCCCGGGCGAGGCTGGCCGAGACCGACCCGCGGTCGGTGTCGCAGGTGCGCCATGCCGGCCGGATGATGGTGCGGTTCAGCGATCCGCTCTGGGCCGATCTCAAGGTGCTGCGCGAATTCCTGTTCCACCGGATGTACCGCGCGCCCGCCGTGGTGGTGATGCGCGAGCAGGTCACCGGCGTGATCCGCGACCTGTTTCCGCTGTTCATGGCGGCGCCCGACAACCTGCCCAAGCAATGGCGCAAGGACGTGGCCGAGGCCGGCGACGAAACCGCGCTGGCGCGGATCGTGGCGGATTACATCGCCGGAATGACCGACCGCTTCGCGCTGCAAGAGCACGCGCGGCTGACCGGGTCCGATATTCTTGAAACGACCAATGTGGCGGGGGCCTGGAGTGGCGATTGAAGTAGCAGAAGGCGCGGCCGCCGCGCTGAGCCCGGTGATGGCCTTCGCGCTGGTCGGCGGCATCGGTGTCGGGTCGCAATGGCTGGCCTGGCACCTGCGGATGCCGGCGATCGTGCTGATGCTGGCCGCCGGTCTGATCGTCGGCCCGGTGACCGGGATCTTCGACCCGGCGCGCGACATAGGCGTGCTGCTGGCGCCGATGATCTCGATCGCGGTGGCGATCATCCTGTTCGAGGGCGGGCTGACGCTGAACGTCAGCAGCCTGCGCGACGTCGGCCGCGGCGTCGGCCGGCTGGTGTTCATCGGCGCGCCGCTGGGTTGGCTGCTGTCAACGCTGGCGCTGCGTTACGGCGCCGGGCTCAGCTGGGAAAGCTCGGCGGTGTTCGGCGGCATCATGATCGTCACCGGCCCGACGGTGATCGCGCCCCTGCTGCGCACCGCGCGGCTGTCGCGGCGTCCGGCGGCGCTGCTGCAATGGGAGGCGATCGTCAACGACCCGCTGGGCGCCCTGGCCGCGGTGCTGGCCTTCGAGGTGGTGCTGGTGCTGCGCACCGCGACCACCGTCGGCAGCGCCATCGGCGAGCTGGCGATCGGCGTCGCGGTGGCGCTGGCGCTTGGCGCGGCCGGCGCCTTCGGCCTGGCCTGGGCGTTCCGCGACGGCCGGGTGCCCGAGTTCATGAAGGTCCCGGTGCTGTTCTCGGTGCTGCTGGTAGTGTTCGCGATCTCCGACAGCGTGCTGCACGAAAGCGGGCTGCTGGCGGTGACGATCATGGGCATCGGCATCGCCAACGCCAACCTCGCCTCCTACGCCGAGCTGCGCCGCTTCAAGGAGCACGCGACGATCCTGCTGGTCTCGGGGGTGTTCATCCTGCTGGCCGCGTCGCTGGACTTCGAAACCTTGGCG
>JBFGEI010000062.1:0-13555 GCA_041580155.1 Limimaricola sp. | reverse complement strand
TGACCAGCGCCAGCACCTTGTCGCCGCGCGCCAGCACGTTGGCCAGCGACGCCTCCCAAGCGCCGTGGCCGTTGCAGATGTAGATCGCCGCATGCGCCGCGGTCCCGGCAACCGCCTTCAGGTCCGGGAACAGGCTTTCGGTGATCCGGTGCAATTCACCGGTGTAGATGTTCGGCGCCGGCCGATGCATCGCCGCCAGCACCCGGTCGGGGATCACCGATGGGCCGGGAATGGCAAGATAGGGACGGCCGTGGGACAGCGACATCGGGCACCTCGTGGGGATTGCCGGCGGAGCCTACCCGCTGCCGCTGCCGCGTCAATGAGACCGCCCGCCGCGGCCGAGGATCAGTCGCCCAGACCCAGCGCCGCGCGCAGCCGTGCCTCGACCGCCGCCACCTCGGCCTCGGCGTCTTCCGGCATCGCCCCGTGCAGGTTGTTGAGATCGCTGACATAACCGCGGATCTGCTCGCGGATCGACGCCAGCGACCGGTCCGGCACGATGCCGGCGGCGCGCAGCTCGGCCTCGGTCGTCGGCGGCTTTTCGGGATAGCGGGTGAGATCGGCCAGCCGCAGCCCGGCGCTGATCCCGCGGCCGCGCGAGAAGAACGACCGGTAATCGCGCACCGCCACCAGCCCGAGCGGCTCGGGGCCGATGCCGGCGGCGTGCAGCCGTGCGAACATCACCCAGTTCTCGGCGGCGCGCCGGGTCACCGCGGTCGACAGCACCCGGGCCCAGTCCTCGGCGCCGCGGCGCCGGTCGAAGCCGCCGATCACCTCTTCGCGCTTCGGCGCCTTGTGGTAGATGCAGTGCTGCCGGCCGCCGACCGCGTGCAGCAGCTTGAGCTGGCGCGACGGCACGTAGATCGCCCAGGCGCCCCATTTGACCAGCGCCAGCCGGCCGTCCAGCGCCACGTGGCTGGGCCAGAGCCGCGCCCTGTCGATCACCTCGACCCTATTGCCATCCATGTCCCGGCCCTCCGACTGCCCACCTGCCCTAGCCAGCCGCCGCCACCGCGTCAAACCCCGCGCGGCGTCGCCGACTTGCGGCAGGGGGCACGACTGCATTATGGAAGCCCGGACGCGACGCTCGGAGATGGCGATGAAGCTGATCAAGGATCTCAGGGCATGGGAGCGCCGGCACCGCACCGGCCGGCACCACAACCTCGGCGACCCGGCGGCGCGACGCCGCGCCCATGCCAGCTACCTTCTGCTCGATCACGCAATCCTGCGCTACTGGTGGACCAACTTCCACCAGGTGACTCCGGGCGTCTACCGCTCGAACCAGCCGACCCACGGCCGCTTCGCCAACATGGCCAAGCTCGGCATCGTGACGGTGATCAACCTGCGCGGCGAAGGCGGGCATCCGCGCTACCTGTTCGAGGCCGAAAGCTGCCGCGCGCTGGGGCTGCGGCTGGTGTCGACCCAGCTGTCGGCGCGCCGCCCGGCGCCGCGCGCCGAGATCCTGCGGCTGTTCGTGCTGCTGCGCACCGTCGACCGGCCGCTGGTGATGCATTGCAAGTCGGGCGCCGACCGCGCCGGCTTTGCCAGCGCGCTGCACCTGTTGTCCGAAGGCCATTCGGTGGCCGAGGCGCGGCGCATGCTGCACCCGCGATTTTTGCATTTCAAACGCTCGCGCACCGGTGTGCTCGACCATATCCTCGACCTCTACGAGGCCCGGCTGACCCAGGGCGAGATCGGCATCGAGGACTGGATCGCCACCGAATACGACCCCGAGGCGGTCGAGCAGAGCTACGCCCGGCTGCGGGGCCGCGCATGAGCGCCGCCGCCGGCGCCCCCCCCGCCGCGACCGACCCCACCGGGCTGTTCCTGTGGCTCTGGCGCGGCTACCTGGCGCGGCACTGGCGCTGGCTGGCCGTGGCGCTGGTGCTGATGGCGATCGAAGGCGGGTCGCTGGGGCTGTTCGCCTCGATGATGAAGCCGATGTTCGACGACATCTTCGTGCAGGGCCGCAGCACCGCGCTATGGGTCGTCGGCATCGTGGTGATGGGCATCTTCGTGGTCCGCGCCGGCACCTCGCTCGGGCAGCGGGTGCTGATGACCTCGATCCGCGAACGCACCGCGGCGCATCTGCGCGCCGACTTGCTGTCGCATCTGATGCGGCTTGACGGCGGCTTTCACCAGGCCAACCCGCCGGGCTACCTGATCGAACGGGTGCAGGGCGACGTCAGCGCGATTAACCAGATCTGGTCCGGCATCGTCACCGGCATGGGCCGTGACCTGACATCGGTGGTGGCGCTGTTCGCGGTGGCGCTGTCGGTCGACTGGCGCTGGACCCTGATCGCGCTGGTCGGGATTCCGGTGCTGGTGCTGCCGTCTCTCGTGGCGCAGAAATACGTCCGCCGCCGGTCGCGGATCTCGCGCGAGATCGCCGGCAAGATGTCGACACGGCTCGACGAGGTGTTCCACGGCATTTCGCCGATCAAGCTGAACGGGCTCGAGGGCTACCAGTCGGACCGATACGGCGTGTTGATCGACCAGCGGATCCGGGCCGAGGTCAAGGCCTCGGCCGGCCAGGCGGCGATCCCGTCGCTGATCGACATCATGACCGGGCTCGGGTTTCTCGGGGTGCTGTTCTACGGCGGCGCCGAGATCATCCAGGGCGACAAGACCGTCGGCCAGTTCATGGCGTTCTTCACCGCGATGTCGCTGGCCTTCGAACCGCTTCGCCGGCTCGGCAACATCTCGGGGCTGTGGCAGTCCGCCGCCGCCTCGATCGAACGGATGCGGGCGATCTTCGACGCCAGGCCGACGCTGACCTCGCCGGCCAGCCCGCGCCGCGCGCCCGACGGCGCGCCGGAGATCGTGCTCGACGACGTCAGCCTGGCCTACGGCGACCTGCCGGTGCTGCGCGGCGCCAGCTTCACCGCGGCGGCCGGGCGAACAACGGCGCTGGTCGGCGCCTCGGGCGCCGGCAAGAGCACCGTGTTCAACCTGCTGACCCGGCTGGTCGACCCGCAGAGCGGCGAGGTCAGCGTCGGCGGCGTGCCGACCCGGGCGCTGAAGCTCGAGGAGCTGCGCGGGATGATCTCGGTGGTGACCCAGGACGCGCTGCTGTTCGACGAGACCCTGCGCGACAACATCCTGCTCGGCCGCACCGATGTCTCCGAGGACCGGCTGCGCGAGGTGCTCGACGCGGCGCATGTCAGCGACTTCCTGCCGCGGCTGTCGCGCGGGCTCGACAGCCCGGCCGGGCCGCGCGGCTCGGCGCTGTCGGGGGGCCAGCGGCAACGCATCGCGATCGCCCGTGCGCTGCTGCGCGACACCCCGGTGCTGCTGCTCGACGAGGCGACCAGCGCGCTCGACACCAAGTCGGAGACCGTGGTGCAGCAGGCGCTGGAGCGGCTCAGCGAGGGCCGCACCACGCTGGTGATCGCGCATCGGCTGTCGACGGTTCAGGGCGCCGACAGCATCGTGGTGATGGACCACGGCCAGGTCGTCGACCAGGGCACCCACACCGAGCTGCTGGCCCGCGGCGGGATCTACGCCGACCTGCACGCGCTGCAGTTCCGCGACCCGGCGCCCGATGCCGAAGCGCATGGCGCGGCGGTCGGGGGCTGACGCCGCCGGCGCCGCGGCCTATATCTCGGGCATGACATACAACCGCACCATTCTCGCCGTTACCGGCGCCGACCGGCTCGACTTTCTTCAGGGCCTCGTCACCAACGACCTGGCCCGCGCCAGCGGCGGCATCGCCTACGCCGCGATGTTGACGCCGCAGGGCAAGCTGATCGCCGATTTCTTCTTGGTCGGGCAGCCCGACCGGATCCTGATCGACGTCGATGCCGGGATCGCCCCGGCGCTGGCGCAGCGGCTGTCGATGTACAAGCTGCGCGCCAAGGTGGCGATCGAGCAGACCGGTCTGCAGGTGTCGCGCGGCACCGGCCCGGCGCCCGACGGCGCGCTGGCCGACCCGCGGCACCCGGCGCTGGGCTGGCGGCTTTACGGCGAGGCATCGGGCGACGACGGCAGCGACTGGACCGCGATCAGGGTCGAACACCTGATCCCGGAATGGGGCAGCGAGCTTGGTCCCGAAAGCTACGTGCTCGAGGCCGGCTTCGACCGGCTGAACGGCGTCGACTTCCGCAAGGGCTGCTACGTCGGCCAGGAGGTGACCGCGCGCATGAAACACAAGACCGAGCTGCGCAAGGGTTTCGCCCGGGTGACGCTCGACGGTCCGGCGGCCCCGGGCACCGAGATCACCTCCGGCGACAAGCCGGCCGGCACGCTGCACAGCCGCGCCGGCGACGCGGCCATCGCCTGGCTGCGGTTCGACCGCGCCGAGGGCGAGATGACCGCCGGCGACACCAGGGTCAGCCGCGCCCCGGACTGACGCGTCCCGAGGTCATTCGCGCAGGAACGCCAGCCGCGCCGCGACCCGCTGCCAGGCCTCCTCGCAGCCGGCGCTCAGCAGGTAGCCGTCGCGCAGACCGGTGTGGTAGTCGCGCCCGTCGAGCATCCGCGACACCCCGCCGGCCCGGCGCACCGCCAGCGCGCCGGCGGCGTGGTCCCAGGCGTTCAGCTGCGCCGACAGCACCACCTCGGCGTGGCCCTGCGCCACCATCCGGTATTCGTGGCAGGAACAGCGCAGCATCATCGCCCGGCCGAATTCGGGAAACAGCGCGGCCATCTGCGGCTGCATCGGTTTCGGCAGCAGCGACAGCGGGATATAGGCGGTCATCCGCGCCATCTCGGTCTCGGTCGAGGTCGCCAGCCGGCGACGGTCGCCCGCGGCGCTGACCATCTCGCTGGGGCCGTCGTCAGAGGCCTCGACCCAGTCGCCGTGCAGCGGGTCGTGCAGCTGGCCATGCGTGACCCGCCCCGCCGCGCTGACCGCGAGGATCATGCCGAACAGCGGCAGCCCCTTGGCGAAGTTCCAGGTCCCGTCGATCGGGTCGACGATCACCGCCTGCGGCGCCAGCCCGAGCCGGTCGAGCAGCGACGGGTCGGCCGCGACCGCCTCTTCGCCGACGACCCTGGCCTCGGGCAGCAGCGCCCGCACCGCGTCGCTGATCATGGTTTCGGCCTCGGTGTCGGCCTGGGTCACCAGGTCGTCGGGGCGCGATTTCGCCGCCACCTGCCCGGCCTCGAGGTTGCGAAACCGCGGCAGCACATGCGCCGCCGCCGCCTGCTGCATGATCCCGGACAGGGCCTCGCGTTGCGCAACCGTCACCATGCAGCACCTCTTGAGACGACAAGGGCGGCTCCGAAGAGCCGCCCGGAAGCGTCAGTCTGCAAGCTCGACGCCCATGCCGCAAGGGCAAGGGCCGGGCGCCGGTCAGGCGCGCTCGGAGTATTCCATGGTCTCGGTGTTGACGATGATGTCCTCGTCCGAGCCGACGAACGGCGGCACCATCACCCGGACGCCATTGTCGAGCAGCGCCGGCTTGAAGCTGTTGGCGGCGGTCTGGCCCTTCACCACCGGCTCGGTCTCGACGATCTTGCAGGTCACCTTCTGCGGCAGCGTGACGTTCAGCGCCTCGTCGCCGTAGTATTCGATATGCACCGTCATGCCGTCCTGCAGGAACGGGCGGCGGTCGCCGAGCAGCTCGGCCGGCAGCGCGATCTGGTCGTAGGTCTCGCTGTCCATGAAGGTCAGCATGCCGTCGGTCTCGAACAGGAACTGCTGGTCCTTCTGGTCGAGACGGACCCGCTCGACTTTGTCGGCGCTGCGGAAGCGTTCGTTCAGCTTGGAGCCGTTGCGCAGGTTGCGCATCTCGACCTGGGCGAAGGCGCCGCCCTTGCCGGGCTTCACGTGATCGACCTTCACCGCAGCCCAGAGACCGCCGTTGTGCTCGAGAATGTTGCCGGGGCGGATTTCGTTACCGTTGATCTTGGGCATGGCGTTCCATGTGACGAAAATGTGGCATTGGGTTGATCGGGATCAGCCCGAGCCTATATCTCGCGGATCACACCCTGACAAGCACACTAGATACATGCGTTTGATCGTCTCAGCCATGCATACAATGCATGACTGCCATTCCGAAATCGGTGACCCGAATCAGGGCGAAATCGGCATAGTCCGGCGGACATCGAGACGACAAGAGCAAAAAGAACGTAAGGAAGCACGATGAAGGATTTCGTTGACGGCACCGCCTACAACAACGAGCAAGGCAATCGCGCGCGCAAGCTCTTCGCTGCGGTGGTCCTTGCGGCTCTGGACGATGCCATCGCCGACGACAAGAAATACGGAAACGGCCCCGAGCAGATCGCCCGCTGGGCGCGGTCGCGCGACGGTCGCGAAGTGTTGTCTTGCGCCGGAATCGACCCGAACGAGCGTGTTGTGAGCGGTCTCATGGATTTCGTCGGCAAGGGTGTCCGCACCTCGGTCGCGCTGTCGCGCGAAGAGAGCGAACGTCGCCACGCCGCCGAGCTTGAATCCCGCGCCGCCTGATCGCCGATCAGAGCGTGTATGGCAAAAACGCGGTCTCCCTTGCGGGAGGCCGCGTTTTTCATGGCCGTGACAGGCCCGTCACATGAAGAAATGCCAGCCGCCCGCCGACACCACCTCGGCGGTCAGCAGCAGCGCCAGCACCAGCCGCAACGCGGTGCTGCGGTGGCGCCAGACCAGGAACCCGGTCAGCACCGCCGAGATCAGCATCTCGGCCGGGCCAATTAGCCCGGCGTGGCGCGACCGGTCCCAATAGCTGTAGGGCGAGTCGAATTTCCAGTCGGTCAGCGGCCAGAACTGCGGCCGCGCATCGGGACCGTGCAGCATGAAGTCGAAGCCCAGGTGCAGCAGCGCGGCGCCGGTCAGCGCCACCAGAACCGGGCGCCGCAGCCACAGCGCCAGCGCAAATCCCATGCCCCAGAGTGGAATCGAGTTGTCGACCGCGAATACCGCCATCCAGCCGTCCGAGAAATACAACCGGCCGAACACCTCGCGCGGCGAATAGCCCTGAATCCACTGCGCCCAAGCCACCATCAGGTACAGCGACAGGTCGGGCAGCACGCCGCCAAGCATCGCCGCCCCGGTCACCTTGGCCTGCCCCGGCCGGCCGAAGGCCGCCGCGCCGAAGATCAGATGCGCCGGTGTGTTCAATGTCTTTCCCCTCGCGGTCCCGCCGCCTAGACAGCTACAGCAACAGGAATTTGGCGGAAAGCCGTCGAAGGGGGATGCGGTGACGCGGGCGATCATGATCCAGGGCGCGGGCTCGAATGTCGGCAAATCGATGATCGTCGCCGGGCTGGCACGCGCGGCCTGGCGACGCGGGCTGTCGGTGGCGCCGTTCAAGCCGCAGAACATGTCGAACAACGCCGCCGTCACCGCGGATGGCGGCGAGATCGGCCGGGCGCAGGCCTTGCAGGCCCGCGCCGCCGGGCTCGAGCCGCTGACCGACATGAACCCGGTGCTGCTCAAGCCCGAAAGCGAGACCGGGTCGCAGGTCGTGGTGCAGGGCCGCCGCATCGCCACCGTCAGGGCGCGCGACTACGCGGCGCTGAAGCCTACGCTGATGCCGCGGGTTCTCGAGAGCTTTCGCCGGCTGGCGGTCGGCCGCGACCTGCTGCTGATCGAAGGCGCCGGCAGCCCGGCCGAGGTCAACCTGCGCGCCGGCGACATCGCCAACATGGGCTTCGCGCAGGCCGCCGGGGTGCCGGTGGTGCTGATCGGCGACATCGATCGCGGCGGGGTGTTCGCGCAGCTGGTCGGCAGCCACGCGGTGCTCGATGCCGCCGACGCGGGGCTGATCCGCGGTTTCGCGGTCAACAAGTTTCGCGGCGACGCCAGCCTGTTCGCCGACGGCATGACGCTGATCGCCGAGCGCACCGGCTGGGCGCCGCTCGGCATCGTGCCGTATTTCGCCGACGCCTGGCGATTGCCGGCCGAGGACGTGCTGGAAATCGCCTCGCGGCCCGGTGGCCCGGTGAAGATCGCGGTGCCGAGGCTGGGCCGGATCTCGAACTTCGACGATCTCGACCCGCTGTCGGCCGAACCGGGGGTCAGCGTGCAGATCATCGAACCCGGCCGCCCGCTGCCCGGCGATGCCGAGCTGGTGCTGATCCCCGGGTCGAAATCGACCATCGCCGACCTGGCGGCGTTCCGGGCCGAAGGCTGGGACATCGACCTGCAGGCGCACCTGCGCCGCGGCGGTCGGGTGTTGGGGCTCTGCGGCGGCTACCAGATGCTCGGGCGGACGATCTCGGACCCCGAGGGCATCGAAGGCCCGGCCGGCAGCGTCGCGGGGCTCGGGCTGCTGGAGATCGACACGGTGATGACCGCCGAGAAGCGGCTGGGCCGGGTCACCGCACGGGCGCTGCCCGGCGGCGAGACCGTCGAGGGCTACGAGATCCACATCGGCCGCAGCGACGGCCCCGACACCGCCCGCGCCTGGCTCAGCATCGACGGCCGCCCCGAGGGCGCCGCCAGCGCCGACGGCCGGGTGATGGGCTGCTACCTGCACGGGCTGTTCGCCGCCGACGGATTTCGCGCCGGCTTCCTGCGCGATCTTGGCGCGACCTCGTCGGGGCTGGGCTACGAGGCCGGCGTCGATGCGGTGCTCGACGCGCTGGCCGCGCATCTCGAGACGCATCTCGACATCGACGCGCTGCTGGGTCTGGCGGGCACGCTGCCCGAAGGCTGACGCCCCCGCCGGGCCGGGTCTAGTCGAACTCGCTGCTCGACAACGCGCGGTAGATTTCGCGGCGCACCAGCTTGCGCACGTTGCGGGTGATCCGTTCGCCAAGCGCGCCCTGCAGCTCGCTGCGGACGATCTCGGTGATCATCGCCCGCAGCTGGTCTTCGTCCAGCTGCGGCGCCGCGCCCTGCACCGCGTCGAAGGTGGTTTCGGTCAGCTGCTGGCCAACCTGTTCAAGATCCTTGCCGCGTTCGGAGCGGAACTCGGCCGCCGGCGCGTCCTCGGCCAGCTCGTCGCGGCCCTCGATCGCGTCGTCGGCCGGCGCGTCGGGGTCGTGCAGATCCCAGTCCAGCCCCTCGGAGCGGTCCGCATCGTCAGTCGCGGCCTCGTCGACCAGCTCGGCGTCATCGGCCTTCTGGTCAAGCCGCAGCACGCCGCTGCGGCGGCTGAGAAAGGCGGCCTCTTCGGCGCGAGTGCCGGCCCAATCCATCACCGGCGCGTCTTCGCTGCCGTCAGGCTCCCAAGTGTCGGGCTGCCGGGTGATCGCGGATTCAAGCTCGGCGATGGTGGCGGCAAGCCGCGACCGGGCGCCATTGGCCGGAGTCGTCGGCAGCACCTCGTCGGGATCGGCTTCGAAATCGATCGCGACATCGGGCTTTGGCGCGGCGGTGGTCTCGGCCTCGGGCAGCCGGGAGAATTCGAACCCATCCGCGGTCTCGAAGATCCGCCGCGCCCGCGCGGCCTCGGTCTCGAAGTCGATCTCGGAGGGTTCCTCGTCGCGCGCCAGCACCGCCAGCGTCGCGGAGATCGGATCGCCGGGCTGCGCGGCCTCGACCGGATCGACGTCGATATCGACGTCGTGCTCCGGATCGTCGTGATCGTAATCGTCGTCGTCAAAGCCGGACCGATCGGTCGTGACCCGCAGCGCCGGGGTCAGCATCAACGGCGCGCTGGCGCGGTTGCGCGTGGTCGGCACCATCCGCGCCGGGACCACCGGTTTTCCGGACGGCCGCGACCCGATCTGGCCGGCGCCGCGGCCACCAGGTTGCGGATCGCCATCCGACAACAATCTGCGGATTGAGGACAGCACGTCCTCGATTTCGATCGTCTTCACCGGTTCGGACATCTTGGATCCTGCTTCGCCTCGCAGAAAGCCTAGCCTGAAAGCGTCCATCTCACAACAGAGAGGACGCCCCAGGGTTTAACCACTCTTAACGTCCGATCGCTTCCAGAACACGGTCCAGCGCCCTGCCCTGCTCGGAGGTGGTGCTCGGCGCGTTCCGCACCAGGTTGTAGTAGGCCGCCGGGTCGTAGACCTGCACCGCAAGCCCCAGCTGCTGCGCCGTCAGCAGGCCGACCGCCGCGAGCACGGTGTAGCCGGCCAGCGTCTGGTCGATCTGCGACGACACCAGGGTGGCGCGCGCGTCGAGCAGTTCCTGCTCGGAGTTCAGCACGTCGAGCGTGGTCCGGGCGCCCAGCGTCGCCTCTTCGCGCAGCCCGTCGAACGCCACCTGGGCGGCACGGACCTGGCCGGTCGAGGCCTCGCTGCTGGCCACCGCGACGGCGAGGAAGGAATAGGCGTTGGCGACGTTCTGCTCGATCCGGCGCGCGGTCTCGATCAGCGCGCCGCGGGCGGCGTCGCGCCGCGCCATCGCCTGGCGGACCTGGCTGGCGATCCGGCCGCCGCTGTAGATCGGGCCGCCGACCGACAGGCCGATCTGTTCGCGATCCTCGAATTCATCGTCGACGCTGACCGAACCGGACAGCGACAGCGTCGGCCGGGTCGCGGCCTGCGCCAGCGCGATGTTGAGCTCGGCCACGGTGACCGAGCGCTGCGCCTCGAGCAGGGCCGGATGGCTGCGCAGCGCGATTTTCGTGGCCTCGGCGAGGCTGCCGGGGATCTTGGCGTCGGGCGGCGCGGTCAGGTTGCCCGGAGCGCGGCCGACGGCGGCGCGGAACTCGGCGATCGCCTGGGTCAGGCCGCCCTGTTCGGCGGCCAGCAGGCTGCGTGCGGCGGCGAGGCGGGCCTCGGCCTGCGACACGTCGGTCCGGGTGACCTCGCCGACCTCGAACCGGTCGCGCGCGGCGCCCAGCTCGCGGTCAATCAGCCGCACGTTGTTCTGCCGCAGTTCGACGAAGGACTGCGACCGGCGCACCTCGACATAGGCTTCGACGATCCGCAGCAGGGTCTGCTGCTCGACGCCGCGCAGCGATTCGCGGGTGGCCAGCACCAGCTCCTTCTGGGCGTCGACCGCGATCCGGTTGCGGCCGCCGTTGTACAGCGTCAGCGACGCGGTCAGCGTCGCCGACGCCGAGATCAGGTCGGCGCCGGGGGCGCGCGGTTCGGTGGCGGTGGCCTGGGCCGACCAGTCGACCACCGGACGCAGCGTGGCGATCGCCTGCGCCACGTCCTCGTCGGCGGCGCGCAGCAGCGCCCGGTTCTGCTCCAGCAGGCCGCTGTTCTCGTAGCCATAGGCCAGAGCGTCGGCCAGGGATTCGGCGCGCAGCGCCGGAGCGGCAGCCAGCGCGACGCCGACCCCGATGATGAACGTTCCGACGATGCGCCGCATGCTGCCCCTCAATTTTTTATACTTGTCTAGAACACGAAGTCGCGGGTCGCCTCGAAGCCGGGCAACACCGGGGCGCCCGCGTTGAACGAGAACCTCCAGGCGATGCGGCCGTCGATCTTGTGGCCGATCCGCACCACGCCCAGCGCGCCTTCGGCGAAGATCGCCGCGACCCGGCCGCCGTCGCGCAGCTGCGCCGCCAGCGTCTCCGGGAAGGTCTCGATCGCGCCCTGCAGGATGATCACGTCATAGGGGCCGCTCTTCGGCGCCCCTTCGGCCAGCGGCCCGGGAACCACGGCGGCGTTGTCGACGCCGGTCTCCGACAGGATGGTCTGCGCCTCGGCGGCGCGGGTCTCGTCATCCTCGACCGCCGCCACGAAGCCGGCCAGGCGGGCCAGCACCGCGGTCGAGTAGCCAAGGCCGCAGCCGAGGTCGAGCACCGCGTCGTCGGGCTTGATCGCCAGCGCGTCGAGCATCTTCGCCAGGGTCCGCGGCTCGAGCAGCACCCGGCTGTCGCCGAGCGGCAGGTTTTCACCCACATAGGCCGCTTCGCGCAACGCCGGCGGCACGAAGAGTTCGCGCGGGACGTCGAGCATCGCGTCGATGATCGGGAATTTTGTCACGTCGGACGGCCGCACCTGAGTGTCGACCATCATGACGCGGCGGGTCGCATAATCTGCCACGAGCCAGACTCTTCCGTTCAATTTCGCCGCTTTCGGGTGTGCCACAAGCGCCCCCCCGCGGCAACTGGTGAACCACCCTGCCCTAGGGATCCCCCGGCGGTCGCATGTTATTGCGCCACACTCAGTGCTTGCGCGGGTCGCGGCGGTGTTATATCGGACGCCGCGAAGGCGGGTTGGCGGAGAGGTTACGCAGCGGATTGCAAATCCGTGTAGACCGGTTCGATTCCGGTACCCGCCTCCACTTATTTTTCAAGAACTTGCGCTCCACCTCTCCGGACACGGACAGTTTCGCTTCCGTCGATCGGCGCGAGTTCCAGGGCGCTATTGCGCAAAGCGGGCGATGGCCGAAGTGCCCCTTTCCCCGGACGGACTCGACCCACGGCCGTTGTGACGGCTAGGGAGTGTTCACAACCAGCGTCTTCTGGCGTCGGCGCAGGGTGCGGAAGTCCGGCACCGACCAGTCCAGGCCGATCAGCTGAAAGAAGTTTTCGACGAATCCCGTCGTCTGGCGCGTCGACGGCGTGCTCGAACCGATGGTGCAGCGATGTCGATCAAGACCTTCACCGTCGGGCAGACCTGGATGGCCGCATCGCTGTCGCCGTGCTGACGGCCCCTCTTGCCGCTGGGTGGCGGCGTCCAGCCCATCTCGGGATCGAACCGGATCGCCAGGGAGCCAAGCTTCTTCGGCGCCGCGTTGCAGTCGGACCAGGTCCTGGTCCTGTAGCTCGGCGGCGTCGGTCTGCCGCTCATGCGACCCGGCTCCCACGCCGGATTCCGGAGGTGAAACCCGTCGGCCCTTTTGCGCAACAGAGCCACGAGGGCGTCCCGAAAACGCGGGGCCGTTCAGCTTGAAAGCGTCGTTCAGCGTCCTCATGAGGAGCCGCATCACTCGCGGACACCACACCCGCGATGCCCGGAAACGATCAGGCGCGCCCTCACGTCCCTTGCGTCCGGGACGCGACGCGGCAGTTGGCGCATTCATGGATGGACGAGCACTACCAGCTATGTAGATCATCGACTGCGCCGCCACCGGAGGACCACCGATGCCCGCCGATGATGCCACCTCGCCAGCAGTGGAGACCTTCGTCTCTCCCACGGGTGCGACCCTGTCCTGCGAGGTCGAGGGATCGGGCCCCCCGCTGGTGCTCGTGCATGGCAGCTTCAGCGACCACCGCTCGAACTGGTTTCGAGCCCGGCCCCGCCTCGCGAGGCACTTCACCGTCTACGCCCTCGCCCGACGGGGCCGTGGCGAGAGCGAGGCCACGGAAGGTCATGAAGTCGAGGACGAGGCCAGGGATGTCGAGGCGCTGCTCGAGAGGATCAACGAGCCGGCCTTCCTGCTCGGCCATTCCTATGGCGCGCAGATCGCGCTGGCAGGGGCGTCGCTCTGCCCGGACCGGGTCCGCAAGCTTGTCCTTTACGAGCCGCCCCGCCCCGAAGGACCTCAGCCCATCGTGCTCGAGCGCATGCGCGAGGCTGCCGACATGCAAGACTGGCTGGGAGTGGCGAAAGCCTTCTACGAGGGCGTCTTCGAATTGCCGCGCGACATCCTCGGGAGCCTGATGGCTTCGAGCGACTGGCAGCACATTGTGAACGACGCCCGTGCCTCCGTGCAGGATGTCTTCGCGCTGAGCCGCCACGAGTTCGACGCCGGAAGATACGGCGCGCTTCGAATGCCCGTGCTGCTGCTGACCGGCTCCGAGACCCCGCC
>JBFGEI010000061.1:0-13865 GCA_041580155.1 Limimaricola sp. | reverse complement strand
TGCCGGCCGGCCTCGGCCAGCCGCCGGCCGCCGAAACCGACCCGGCGACGATCCCGCGCACCGGCGACGAGGATGCCGGCCCCGAGCCGCTGGCCCAGGCCCCCGAGGTCGCGGATCTCGAACCGGCGCCGATCGGCGACGAGCCGGTGTTGCCGACGCCGCAGGCGCAGGTGATCGAAGTGCCGCAGCGCGAATCCGACATCAGCGTCGCCACCGCGCCGCCGGCGCCGACCGACCTGCCGGTCGAGGTCGTGGTGCTGGACCCCGAGACCGACATCTCCGACGCGCCCGAGGTCGTCGCCGTGGTTCCGCGGCCGGTGATCACCGATCTTCCCGGGCTCGACATCGCCGCAGCACCCGAATCCGCTGACCAGGACGGTCAGGACGACCGGGTGATGGTGGTGACCGAAGCCCCGTTGGCGCCGGCCTTGCCGGAGACCGCCGAGACCGGGGCGGCGGCGCTGCCGGCGCCCGAGCAGAGCCGCGCCAGCGTGCGGGTGAACGGCGCCACCAACCGGCTGCCCGGGCGCGACGTCGGGGTGACGGTGCGCCGGTTCGGCAGCACCGACAGCGGCGACGCCGACGCCGCGGCCGCCGAGGTCGATATACTGCCCGAGGATGCGCCGGCGCTGCTGCGCCACGCCGCCGAGTTCAGCAACCCGGCCGGTCAGCCGTTGCTGTCGGTGGTGCTGATCGACGATGGCGCGCTGGCCGATGCGGTGCCCGCCGCCGCGGCGATCCCGTTCCCGGTCAGCATCGCGATCGACCCCGAGGCGCCCGATGCGACGGCGCGAATGCAAGGCTGGCGCGCCGCCGGCTACGAGGTGCTGGTGCTGGCGCGGCTGCCGCGCGGCGCCAGGCCGACCGATGTCGAGATCACCTACGAAGCGGCCTTCGCGGCGCTGCCCGACACCGTCGCGGTGCTCGATGCCGGTGAGGGCGGTCTGAGCTCGGACAGCGCGGTGACGGCGCAGGCGATCGCGCGGCTGGCCCGCGACGGCCGTGGCCTGGTGACGGTGACCCAAGGGCTGGCGACGCCGGTGCGGCTGGCGCAGAACGCCGGGGTGCCGGTGGCCGAGGTGTATCGCGATCTCGACGACGCGGATCAGAGCGCCCGGGTGATCCGCCGGTTTCTCGACCAGGCGGCGTTCCGGGCGCGGCAGCAGGGCGCGGTGGTGCTGGTCGCCCGGGTCCGGCCCGAGACCATCGAGGCGCTGACCAGCTGGGGCGGCAACAACCGCGCCGACCAGGTCGCGGCCTCGCCGGTGTCGGCGGTGCTGCGCGAACGGCAGTCGGCGGCCGACGCCGGCTGAGACCCGCGCCGCGGCCAGGTTGCCGGCGTCGGCAAGGCGACACTGCCGCCGCCGCCGGCTGTGCGCCGGCGCACCTGTCGTGTGATTTGACGGCAGGCTCCGGCGGCGTCACCAAGCTGGCAGACAGTTTTTCCAATTGGACATTTCGATGACAAGTTCCTACCAGACCACCCTTGCGCCGCGGCTTCTGAGCGTGCTGCGCATCGTCGCCGCGCTGATCTTCACGCTGCACGGCAGCCAGAAGCTGTTCGGCTTCCCGGCCACCGACATGCAGCCGCCGCTGCTGTCGCTGTTCGGCATCGGCGGCCTGCTCGAGCTGGTCGGCGGCCTGCTGCTGCTGGTCGGCCTGTTCACCCGCCCGGTGGCCTTCGTGATGTCGGGCATGATGGCCGTCGCCTACTGGATGGTCCACGCGCCGCAGAACCTGTTCCCGACGCTGAACGGCGGCGACGCGGCGATCCTGTACTGCTTCGTGTTCCTGTATCTCTTCGCGGCCGGCGCCGGCCCCTGGAGCCTCGACGCGCAGCGCGGCCGCGCCTGATCCCGCGACAGCTTCGCGACACGCGAAAGGGCGGGGATTTCCCCGCCCTTTTTCATGTCTCCGGCAGTTTGGTTCAGCCGTTGTCGGGCCGGAACATCGTCGCGTCGGCCGCGGCGCGACGCAGCGCGTTGGATTTGTGCACCGTCTCCTGGTACTCGGCCTCGGGGTCGCTGTCATGCACCACGCCGCCGCCGGCCTGGATGTAGAGCTTGCCGTCCTGCACCACCGCGGTGCGCAGCGCGATGCACATGTCCATGTCGCCGCCGGCGCTGAAATAGCCCAGGCCGCCGCCGTAGACGCCGCGCTTTTCGGGCTCCAGCTCGTCGATGATCTGCATCGCCCGCACCTTGGGCGCGCCCGAGACCGTGCCGGCCGGCAACCCCGCGAGCAGCGCCGACAGCGCGTCCTGGTCCTCGCGCAGTTCGCCGATGACGTTCGACACGATGTGCATCACGTGGCTGTAGCGTTCGATGATGTAGCGCTCGGTCGGTCGCACGGTGCCGGTCCTGGTGACACGGCCGACGTCGTTGCGGCCGAGATCCAGCAGCATCAGGTGTTCCGACAGCTCCTTGGCGTCGGCCAGCAGGCTTTCCTCGTGGGCGCGGTCCTCCTCGGGGGTGGTGGCGCGCGGCCGGGTGCCCGCGATCGGCCGGATCGTGACTTCGCGGCCGAACACCCGGACCAGGATCTCGGGGCTGGCGCCGACGATCTGGTAGCCGCCGAAGTTGAAGTAGAACATGAACGGCGACGGGTTGGTGCGGCGCAGCGACCGATAAAGCGCAAAGGGCGGCTCGGCGAAGTCCTGGGTCCAGCGCTGCGCCGGCACCACCTGGAAGATGTCGCCGGCGCGGATGTATTCCTTGGCCTTCTCGACCGCGGCGATGTAGCCGGCATGGCTGAAGTTCGACACCGGCTCGGCGGCGGGCGCCGGGGCCCGCAGCGCCCGCGCCTCCTGCGGCACCGGACGGTCGAGCGCGCGCTGCGCGTCCATCACCCGTTCGGCGGCCTGGGCGTAGGCGGCGCGCGCGGTCTGGCCCTGGCCGGTCCAGACCGGCGCGACCAAGATCACGTCGCCCTTGACCCCGTCGAGCACCGCGACGACCGAGGGCCGCAGCATCACCGCGTCGGGCAGACCGAGCGGGTCGGGATTGACGTCGGGCAGACGTTCGACCAGCCGGATCATGTCGTAGCCGAGATAGCCGAACAGCCCGGCCGAGGCGGCCGGCAGCCCGTCGGGCAGGTCGATCCGGCTTTCCGCCAACAGCGCCCGCAGCGTGGTCAGCGGGTCGCCGGGCAGGTCCTCGAAGGCGTCGTCGTCGTAGCGCGCCGCCCGGTTGATCCGGCTTTGGGTGCCGCGGCAGTCCCAGATCAGGTCCGGGTTCATGCCGATGATCGAATAGCGGCCGCGCACCTCGCCGCCGGTCACGCTTTCCAGCATGAAGGCGTGCTTGCCGGCGCCCGACAGCTTGAGCATCAGCGACACCGGGGTGTCGAGATCGGCGGCGAGGCGGGTCCAGACCACCTGGTTGCCGCCGGCCTCGAAGCCGGCGCGGAACGTCTCGTAATCGGGGCTCAGCGGCATCGGGTCACCTGAAGGAGTTGTGGACCGCCTGAACGGCGGCGTCGTCGATGCGGATCTCGGTGTCGGACTGCACCTCGCCGGCGAAGGCGGCGTAGAGATCCTGCGCCATGCCGGCGGCGATCCGCTCCTCGATCGACTTCAGCTCGGCCTCGACCGCCGGGTCGCCCTTTGCCGGCGGCGCGATCTTGTCGAGCCGCACGATCACCGCGCCGGCCTGGTCCGAGCCGGGCAGGGCGCGGACCGCGCCGCTGTCCATCTGGTAGACCTGCGCGACGAAGTCGGTCGGCGTCGCCTCGACGAAGTCGCGACGGGTCAGGTTCGGCACCTGTCGCGGCGCGAGCCCGAGATCGGCAAAGCTGGCGCCGTCGGCGATCTGGCCGGCCAGGTCCTCGGCCAGCTGCAGCACCGCGGCGTCGGTCGCGGCGTCGAGCAGGTCGGCGATCACCCGGTCGCGGACCTCGTCGAGCGGCTGCACCGCCGGCGCGGTGACGCCATCGAGCCGCAGCGCGAACACGCCGCCATCCTCGAATTCGCCAAGCTCGGGGAAATCGCCTTCCTTGGCGGCCAGCGCCGCGTCGCGGAACGGCGCGTAGGCGGCGATGCCTTCAGCGTCGCCCTCGGTCCACTCGATGCTGCCAAGCTCCATGTCGCTGCGCTCGGCCAGGTCCTCGAGGCTGGCGCCACCGGCCAGAAGGTCGGTGATCTGCTCAGAGGCGTCCTGGATCATCCGGCGGGCACGGGCCTGCGCCAGCTCGGCCTGCAGATCGGCGCGGGCCTGCTCGAAGGGGATTTCCTCGGCGGCGAGGACCGCGTTGACCCGGAACAGCGCCGGCCCGAGCGAGGTCTCGAGCGGACCGACGACATCGCCCGCGGCCGCGGCGAACACCGCGTCGCCGGCGGCGCCGAGGTCGGCCTTGGCGAGATCGCCCAGATCGACGGCGGCCAGATCGAGGCCGCGGGCCTCGACCAGGGTTTCGAAATCGGTGCCGGGCTCGCCAAGGGTCGCCAGCGCCGCGGTCGCGGCCTCTTCCGAGGGGTAGACCAGCCGTTCGACCAGCCGCCGCTCTTCCTGCACGTAGTCCGAGATTCGCTGCTGGTAGAGCTCGCGCAGCTGGGCCTCGTCGACCTCTACGCTGTCGCCGAGCATCTCCGGCGTCAGCCAGGCGTAGGTGATGTTGCGGACTTCCGGCGCGGTGTAGGCTTCGGGGGCGGCCTCGTAGCGGGCCTGGATCTCGGCGTCGGTCGGCGCGGCGGGGTCTTCGGCCAGCGCGTCGGCGGTCAGCGGCGCCCAGGTGATGTCGCGGCGCTCCATCAGGAATTCGACCATCGCCTCGGCGTAGGCCGAGGGGGCGGCGACGCCGCCGATGACGGCGCCCTGCAGCAGGCTGCGGGCCTCCTGCTCGCGCAGCGAGGTCTCGAAATCGGCGACGCTGGTGCCGTTGCGGCTCAGCGCCTCGCGGTAGGCGTCGCGGTCGAACTGGCCGTCGAGACCGCGGAACGCCTGCACTTGCAGCACCTGGTCGCGGACCCTGGCGTCGCCGACCGACAGTCCCAGATCGCCGGCCTCGTCGTCCATCACCCGGTCGGTGACCAGCTGCGCCAGCACCGCCTGGTCAAGCCCGAGGCCCTGCGCCTGCGCCAGGCTCATCGACTGGCCGGTCTGGGCCTCGAAGGCGCGCATCTGCCGCTGCAGCGCGGTGGCATAGTCCTGCACCGGGATTTCCTTGTCGCCGACGGTCCCGAGCCGGGTGACGTGGCCCGACAGGCCGGTGGCGCCAAATCCGATCAAGCCGACGAACAGCAGGATCAGAATGATCCAGACGAATACCCGGTTGCCCTTGCGCGTTGCCATCTCGGTCTCTCCTTGGTCCGCCGCTGCGGCGTCCGATGCTGAATAGGCAAGTGGTCAGGGCCGTGCAAGCCGACAGCGCGTCAGCGCGTCAGACCGGCCATCCTGTGGTAAAGCGCGCCGATTTCGGCGCGGTCGACATTGGCGAAGGCCAGCCGCAGCTGCCGGGCGCCGCCCGGGTCGCCGGCGGGGGTGAACATGGTGCCCGGCAGCCCCAGCACCCCGGCCTCGCGCACCAGCCGCTGCGCCAGCGCGTCCGAGGCTTCGGTGAAGGGGTGCTGCAGATAGGCGAAATAGGCGCCGCAGCCCAGCAGCCGCCAGCCCTGCGCCTCGAGCGCCGGGAAGCCCTCGGTGATCGCGGCGCGCCGGTCGAGGATCTCGCGGCGTTCACCGGCCAGCCAGTCGCCCAGGTTCTGCATGCCCCAAAGCGCGGCGCGCTGGCCCAGCTGGTTCGGGCAGATCGTCACCGTGTCGAGGAACTTCTCGACCTCGGCCAGCCGCGCCGCCGAGGCGGTGATCGCGCCGACCCGGTGGCCGGTCAGCCGGTAGGCCTTGGAGAAGGAATAGAGCTGGATCAGCACGTCGTGCCAATCGGGGTCGGTGAACAGGTCGTGCGGGGCGCCGTCGCGGCTGTCGAAGTCGCGGTAGGTCTCGTCGACGATCAGCGCCAGGCCGCGGGCGCGGCACAGATCGGCGAAGCCGCGCAGCACCTCGGCCGGGTATTCGACGCCGCCGGGGTTGTTCGGCGACACCAGCACGATGGCGCGGGTCCGGTCGGTGATCAGCCGCGCCGCCGCCTGCGGGTCCGGCACCAGCCCGTCGCCGGTGTGCAGCGGCACGGTGCGGATGCCCTGCAGGTCGTGCCACATCCGGTGATTGAAGTACCACGGCACCGGCAGGATCACCTCGTCGCCCTCGCCGCACAGCGTCGCCAGCGCGGCGCAATAGGCCTGGTTGCAGCCCGAGGTGATCGCCACCTGGTCGGCGCCGACCCGGCCGCCGTAGTCGCGGCTCCACTGCGCCGCCACCTGCGCCCGCAGCTCGGGCATCCCGAGCACCGGGCCGTAGAGATGGGTGCCGGCGTCGTGCAGCACCATCTCGGCCATCGCCCGGCGCATCGGTTCGGGCGGCGGATCGACCGGCGCCGCCTGGCTGACGTTGATCAGCGGCCGGTCGGCGGTGAACTCCACCCCGTCGAGCCAGCGGCGCGCCTCCATCACGGGCGGGGTGAAGGTGGCGGCGGTGCGGGACAGGGTCATGGGGCCTCCGGTGCGGTTTTCAGCGCGACCCTAGCGACCGCTATCCACCGCCGCAATCATCCGCCCGTCGCGCCCGGACCGAAACGGAAAAAGGGCCGGGTCTCGCCTGAGACCCGGCCCCGATAGATGTCGTCGCCCGGCGGCCCGGCGGCGGCCGTCAGTCCTTGCCGCGGTAGGGTTCGACGTATTGCAGCGCCATGTCCCACGGAAAGAAGATCCAAGTGTCTTGGCTCACCTCGGTGACGTAGGTGTCGACCTGCTTGTTGCCCATCGGCTTGGCGTAGACGGTGGCGAAATGCGCGTTCGGGTAGAGCTTGCGCACCAGTTCCAGCGTGCGGCCGGTGTCGACCAGGTCGTCGACCACGAGAATGCCGGTGCCGTCGCCCATCATGTCGGCGTCGGGCGCCTTCAGCACCTTGGCGCCGGCCTGGTTCTGGTGTTCGTAGGATTTCACGCTGATCGTGTCGACGGTGCGGATGCCAAGCTCGCGCGCCACGATCATCGCCGGCGCCATGCCGCCGCGGGTGATCGCGACCACGGCCTTCCAGGCGCCCTCGTCCTCGGGGCCGCGCCCGTCGAGCCGCCAGGCCAGCGCCCGGGAGTCGCGGTGCAGCTGGTCCCAGCTGACGTGGAAGCCTTTCTCGTGCGGCAGTCTGTCGGTCATCGGTTCAGCCTCTCGTGATATCGGGCGCGTCGGGGTTCTTCATGCCGATCACGTGGTATCCGGCATCGACGTGGTGAACCTCGCCGGTAACCGCGCTGCCCAGATCGGACAAGAGGTAGAGCGCGGATTTTCCGACCTCGTCCTGGGTGACCGTGCGGCGCAGCGGCGAATTGTACTCGTTCCACTTCATGATGTAGCGGAAATCGCCGATGCCCGAGGCGGCCAGCGTCTTGATGGTGCCGGCCGAGATCGCGTTGACCCGAATGCCGTCGCGGCCCAGGTCCTCGGCCAGATACTGCACGCTCGCCTCCAGCGCCGCCTTGGCCACGCCCATCACGTTGTAATGCGGCATCACCTTCTCGGCGCCGTAATAGGTCAGCGTCAGGCAGGACCCGCCTTCGGTCATCATCGGCGCCGCGCGCTTCACCACCGAGGTGAAGGACCAGACCGAAATGTCCATCGACATCAGGAAGTTGTTCTTCGAGGTGTCGACGTAGCGGCCGCGCAGTTCGGTCTTGTCGGAAAAGCCGATGGCGTGGACGATGAAGTCCAGCTTGCCCCATTTCTGCTGCAGCTGGGTGAACAGCGCGTCGACCGAGGCCTCGTCGCCCACGTCGCAGGGCAGCACGATTTCCGAGCCAAGCTCGGCAGCCAGCGGATCGACCCGCTTCTTCAGCGCGTCGCCCTGGTAGGAGAACGCCAGCTCGGCGCCGGCGCCGGCGCAGGCCTTGGCGATGCCCCAGGCGATCGACTTGTCGTTGGCGAGACCCATGATGAGTCCGCGTTTTCCAGCCATCAGCGTCGATGTCATGAGAGCCCCTCTTGCCGTGCCGGCACAGTTTCGATCCGGTGTAGGCCATCGGTCAGGGGGCATCAAGTGCGGCGGGAACGTCGCGTCAGATCGTCAATCGGGTGCAACATGTGTTAACATGAATGATCTAATGAGTGATCTGCGTCGTTTACGCAGTGTTGAAGATGATTTTCTCGTGGGACGAGTGGTGGATATGTTAAGCAGGCAGGGGGTGTTCGCGGGCGACGACCCCTTCGAGATAACACGAAGCTGGCTCACCGAAGCCGCCACGTCCGAACCGTCGGACCCAAACGCCATCGCGCTGTCCACCGTGGATGCCGATGGAATGCCTGATGTCCGGATGGTGTTGCTCAAGGAGGTCGAGGCCGACGCCTTCGTGTTCTACACCAACTACCGCAGCGCCAAGGCGCTGCAGATCGACATGACCGGCAAAGCTGCCTTCGTATTGCATTGGAAGTCGCTCGCGCGGCAGATCCGCGTGCGCGGTCTGGTGACCCGCGAGGACGGGCCGCAGGCGGATGACTATTACCGGTCCCGGTCGCTGCAAAGCCGGCTCGGGGCCTGGGCGTCGCAGCAAAGCCAGCCACTGGAGTCGCGCGCGACGCTGATGGCCGCGGTCGCCCGCGCCGCCGCCGAACACGGCACGAATCCGCCGCGCCCGCCGTATTGGGGCGGCTTCAGGATCCGGCCGTTGCAGATCGAATTCTGGGCAGATGGTGCGTTCCGGTTGCACGACCGCTTCCTTTGGTCGCGACCCGACGTCGCAACGCCTTTCACTATCGAGAGATTGAGTCCATGAATTTCACGCATCGTGAATTTCGCGTCTTGAAGGCACCTTTCGTCTATGCTGCACAGTCGCCTGACAGTAGATACACGGGCCGGCGACGGAGCGGCTGGAGGCAGAAATGACCAATATGCAAGAAAATGATGCTGAGGGCCGCCAGAGAATCCGTGGTCACGTGAAATGGTTCGACCCCGGCAAGGGGTTCGGTTTCATCGTTCCCGAATCCGGCGGCCCGGATATCCTGCTGCACGCCAACGTGCTGCGCAACTTCGGCCAGGGCTCGGTTGCCGACAACTCGAGCATTGAGATCATTGCGCAAAAGACCGATCGCGGCATCCAGGCGGTGTCGATCGAGTCGCTGTCGCCGCCCGAGGCCCCGGCCACCAGCGGGCTCGCCGATTTCGCCGAGTTCGACCCCGCGTTCCTCGCCTCGCGGCCGCTCGAGCCGGCACGGGTCAAATGGTTCGACCGCGCCAAGGGCTTTGGCTTTGCCAATGCATTCGGCCGCGACGAGGATATCTTCGTGCATGTCGAAGTGCTGCGCAAATCCGGTTTCGCCGATCTGCAGCCCGGCGAAGCCGTGGCATTGCGGGTGATCGAAGGAAAGCGCGGCCGGATGGCGACCGAAATCATCGCCTGGGACCTGGCGGTGCGGCTGCAACCGGTGGTCGCGTCCACCGACGAGCCGACCGAAGCATGATCCGGCCGCTGCTGCTGGCCGGCTTGGCCCTGGTGCTGCCGGTGGCCGCCGCCGCCGCCGGCTGCGCCGAGGACAAGGTGACGCTGCGCGGCGACTGGGGCCAGGCCCGCTTCGCGGTCGAGATCGCCGACAGTCCGGAAGAACGCGCGCAAGGGCTGATGAACGTCCCCGAGATGCCGCGGATGTCGGGCATGCTGTTCGTCTACGACGCGCCGCAGCTGGCCTCGTTCTGGATGCGCAACACGCTGATCCCGCTCGACATGCTGTTCATCGCCCCGGACGGGGTCATCCTGAACCTGCACGAGAACGCGGTGCCGCTGGACGAGACGCCGATCCTCGGCGGCGACGGCGTGAAATACGTGCTCGAGATCAACGGCGGCATGGCGCGCCGGCTCGGCATCGCGCCGGGCGACACGCTGCAGCACCCGATGCTTGGTGACGCGGCGGTCGATCCCTGCAACTGACCCGACACGCCGCTTGCGCGTGACCGCGTGGCGTCCTATGAGGGCGGCGGTCCGGGGCGTAGCGCAGCCTGGTAGCGCATCTGTTTTGGGAACAGAGGGTCGCAGGTTCGAATCCTGCCGCCCCGACCAATCTCCACCACTCATCGTAGACCGACATGGCGGCCCTGGCCGCGACTCGGTCGCACCCGGCCGCCGGGTTGCGGCGCAAACCCGCGGTCGCAGGGCCGATCCGGTTGAAAACGGCCGGTTTTGCCGGTGTGACCCGCAAGGCACACCGCGGCGGGGACAACTCGGGAGGTGGCTTGTCCGCAGCTGTGGGCAACTCGGGCGACGCTGCGGCGCAGCGATCGGACGCCCTGGCCGCAGCCTTTGCGTTCCTGCGCCAGACTTCGGTCGATCACCGTGCACAACGCGCCCGCAGCCTGTGGATAAACCTGTGGCCGAATCGTGGAGCGCCGAGGGTATCTTTTTCGCCGCGAACCGGCGGCCGAACAATCCGGTTTTCGGGCAGATATCGGCGTTGACCGCCCGCTGACGCTGGCTCAGGTCTGGGGCAATCGACAAGGGGCGCACCGATCCGGTGGCCGGTCGCGACAGACATGCAGCACGCCGGGGTAGCACCCGCCACGGGCCTCCGGCCCGCTGATCCGCGTTTCGCGGGGCCAGGTCGCATGCGCTGATGCCGCCGCCAGGACCGCGCCCGAGGACAGGGCAGGGACGATGCAGATCGAACGGAGACTAAGCGCGGCGCGGGCCGGTGCCTACAAGGGCATCGGGTTTCGCCGGTTCGCGTCCGAGATCGCGGATTCCGAGGCCGGCGTCGAGTCGATCGAGGCCCCGACGCGCTGGAGCCTGAGCGCAATGCAGGCGCTGGCGCAGGCCGGGTTTCGCCGCCGCGACGTGCCGTCGCGGATCCGCCGCATCCCCGAAGCCGACGTCCCCGAATTCCTGTGGCGCGGCGTGCCCGCCGACGATGCCGATTTCGGCGATGAGACCAGCGCCCGGCAGCTGTTCGACCGGCTCGCCGGCGCCTGGGCCTACCACGGCTGGAAGGGCGGGTATTTCGCCACCGAAGCCGATGTCCGCGCCTATCATGACGAGATCCGCCGGATGATGGCGGCGCAGATCGGGATGCCGGATGCCGAACAGCTGGCCGGTGTCGGGCTGGGCTGGGCTTACGGCATCGAAGATCCGGCCCGCGGGCGCTTCGCGGTCGATCACGTCGATGGCACGCTGCGCGAGTGCGTTGGAAACGACGCGCGCCCGGCGCCCGAGCCCGCGGTGGCGCCGGGCGACACCCGGCTGCGGTTCGACGACGGCTGCGTCGGCTGGGACACCGGGACCGGCGCCGCGCCGCTGCGCGACACCGCGACGCTGAACCTGTTGCGGTTCTGCAAGGACGGCGCGTTCGACACCGTGGGTTTCGCCCATGCGACCCGGCTGTGGCTGCTGACGCTCGAGATCGGGGTGATGATGGCGCGGTCGGACACCGCGGCGCAGGCGCGGCGGCATCATGACTTGCGGCCGCTGGGGCTTGGCCATGCCAACCTCGCCGGGCTGCTGATGGCAATGGGGCTGGGCTACGACAGCGACGCCGGGCGCGCGGTGGCGACGGCGGTGACCGCGATCATGACCGGGACGGGCTACGCCGTCTCGGCCGAGATCGCCGCCGAAATCGGTGGCTTCGCGGCGCAGGACCTGCGCGCCGACGCGATGCTGCGGGTGATCCGCAACCACCGCCGTGCGGCGCACGGGCATCGCGACGGCTACGAAGGGCTGGCGCTCGCGCCGGTGGCTTTCGATCGGCAGAGCTGCCCCGACCCTGCGCTGGCGCGCGGCGCCGCCGAGGCCTGGGACCGGGCGCTGGAGCTTGGCACCCGGCACGGCTTTCGCAACGCCGCCGTATCGCAGATCCGCAACTGCGGCGTCGCCGCGCTGATCTTGGGTTGCGACGCGCCGGGCATCGAGCCCGAGGTCGCGCTGATCCGGCACAGGATGCTGGCCGACGGCAGCCAGTTCCGGACCGTCAACCGGACCGTCGCCGCGGCGCTCGAGGCATTGGGCTACACCCCGTCGCAGATCGCCGGAATAGTCGGCCACGTGGCGGGCTACGGGTCGCTGACCACCTCGCCGGCGCTGCACCACGCGGCGCTGGCCGCTTATGGCTTCGGCGCCGCCGAGATCGACGCGCTCGAGGCGGCGCTGCGTCAGGCCGAGGACATTCGCCACGTATTCAACCAATGGACGCTCGGGGCCGGGTTCTGCACCGGCACGCTGGGGATTCCGCGGGCCCGGCTTGCGGATCATGGCTTCGACCTGTTGCGGCACCTCGGGGTCGGGGCGGCGACGATCGACGCCGCCAACGCGCATGTCTGCGGCCACCGCAGCCTTGAAGGCGCGCCGGATCTCGACCCGGCGCATCTGCCGGTGTTCGCCGGCGCCACGGCGTCGGTCGACGCGCGGGTCGCGATGGCGGCCGCGGTGCAGGGCGTCGTGTCGGCCGATCTCGAGGCCAGGATCCCGCTACCCGCCGCGGACGCGCCGTCCGAGATCGCGCGGATCGAAGCGCTGGGTCGTGGCCTTGGTCTTCGGGCGATGCTGCTGCGGCGCGATGCGGTCACGGCGCCGCCGCAGCGCAGCGGGCTGGTCCACAGCGCGCTGGTCGACGGGGTCCGGGTCGAACTGCGCACCACCGAGGGCCGCGACGGCCGGCTGTCGGAGATCGCCATCGAGCTGCCGGACGGCCCCGCCGCGACCGCCGCCCTTCTGAACGGCGCCGCCGCGGCGGTGACGTTCGGGCTGCAGAACGGAGCGGCGCTTGCCGGTTTCGTCGAAGCCCACCGGCTGGCCCCGGCGGCCCGCGACCGGGCCAGCGCCTCGGCGGCGATCCTCGATTTGGTGTTTCGCGAACTGGCGCGGCGCTACGAGGCGGCGCCGGCAGACCGGTCGCGCCATGTCGACGAGATGCTGCAGCAGATCGGCGCGACCGGGACGCTGGGCTGGCATCTTGAACAAGTGCTGCGCGGCACTGGGCCGCGCTGTGGCCGCTGCGGCGGCACCGGCTGCGACGGCTGCGCATGAGCGGTGCCGGCGTTGACAGCGCCGATGCCGCCGCTCATCATGTCGGCATGGGGCACGCGGGTGCCCCGTGAGGCGCCAGCCGCAACCCGCATCCTTGAAACCCTTGCAGGGGAGGATGCATCATGACTGCTCCCACCGAAATTTCCGTCTCGCAATTGTCCCGGCTTGTCGGCCTGCCTGACGCGCCGCTGCTGATCGACTGCCGGACCGACGACGACTTTGCCGCCGATCCGACGCTGATCCCGGGCGCGCGGCGGCATCGCTTCGACGCGATGGACCAGCTGCCGGCCGGTGCCGCGCGGGTCGTGCTGTATTGCCAGAAGGGGCTGAAGTTGAGCCAGGGCGCCGCGGCGCTGCTGCGCTGCCGCGGCGTGGCGGCCGAAACGCTCGAGACCGGACATTTCGGCTGGCGCGACGCCGGTCTGCCGATGGTCGAGGCCGCCAAGCTGCCGCCGCGCGACGCCACCGGCGCCACGCTTTGGGTGACGCGGCACCGGCCGAAGATCGACCGCATCGCCTGTCCCTGGCTGATCCGCCGCTTCGTCGACCCGGACGCCCGGTTCCTGTTCGTCGCCCCCTCCGAGGTGCTGCCGGTGGCCGAGCGGTTCGGCGCGACGCCGTTCGACATCCCCGACGTGTTCTGGAGCCATCGCGGCGAAACCTGCAGCTTCGACACGATGATCGCCGAATGGGGGCTGGCGACCCCGGCGCTGTTGCGGCTGGCGACGATCGTGCGCGGCGCCGACACCGACCGGCACGACCTGGCGCCGGAAGCGGCCGGGCTGATGGCGGTGTCGCTGGGGCTGTCGCGGATGTA
>JBFGEI010000060.1:0-13930 GCA_041580155.1 Limimaricola sp. | reverse complement strand
CCTTCTCGGACTCCCAGCGCGCGGTCAGGCTCTCGAGCCGCGCCGCCTCGTCGCTCCGGGCGCTTTCGATGGCCTCGCGCCGCGCCGCCACATCGTAGCCGGCGCTCTCGTCGCGGCCGATGATCTCGATCTCGGTCTCGAGGCCCTCGATGCGGCGGCGGCTGTCGTCGACCTCGGCCGGCACCGCGTGCTGGCTGATCGCGACCCGGGCGCAGGCGGTGTCGAGCACCGAGACCGACTTGTCGGGCAGCTGCCGCGCCGGGATGTAGCGCGCCGAGAGCTGCACCGCTTCCTCGATCGCCTCGTCGAGCACCTGCACCTTGTGGTGCCGCTCCAGCATCGCGGCGATGCCGCGCATCATCCGGACCGCCCGCGCCACGTCGGGCTCATCGACCTGCACCACCTGGAACCGCCGGGTCAGCGCCGGGTCCTTCTCGATGTGCTTCTTGTATTCGGCCCAGGTCGTGGCGCCGATGGTCCGCAGTGTGCCGCGCGCCAGCGCCGGCTTCAGCAGGTTGGCGGCGTCGCCGGTGCCCGCGGCGCCGCCGGCGCCGACCAGAGTGTGGGTCTCGTCGATGAACATGATGATCGGCCGGTCGCTGGCCTGCACCTCGTCGATCACCGATTTCAGCCGGCTCTCGAATTCGCCCTTCATCGAGGCGCCGGCCTGCAGCAGCCCGACATCGAGCGCCAGGATCCGCGCCTCGCGCAGCGCCGGCGGCACGTCGCCGCGGGCGATCCGCAGCGCGAAGCCCTCGACCACCGCGGTCTTGCCGACGCCGGCCTCGCCGGTGAGGATCGGGTTGTTCTGGCGCCGCCGCATCAGCACGTCGACGATCTGGCGGATTTCCTCGTCGCGGCCGACGATCGGGTCGATCTCGCCGTTGCGGGCCTGCTCGGTCAGGTCGGTGCAGAACTGCTGCAGCGCCTCCTGCGCGCCGCGCGGCGCGGCCATCGCGCCGGAGCTTTCGCCCGGCACCGCGCCGCCGCCGGTGTGCGGCCCGTCCTGCGGCCGCAGCCCGGCTTCCGGCGATCCCGACACCGCCGCCTCGAACTCCTCGACCAGCCGGTCGGGCTTGACCTGCTGGAACTGAGGCGAGATGCCGAACAGGATGTTGCGCAGGTTCGGCGTCTTTAAAAGCCCGAGCAGCAGGTGCCCGGTGCGAACCTGGTCCGAGCCGTAGAGCAACGAGCCGTAGACCCAGGCGCGCTCCATCGCGTCCTCGAGATGGCCCGACAGGTCGGTTATGGTGCTGGCGCCGCGCGGCAGCGCGTCGAGCGCCCTTGTGATGTCCGCCGCGACCCTTCCCGGGTCGAGATCGAAGTGCCGGGCGATGCGCGCGAGGTCGCTGTCCGGCCCCTGCAGGATCTGGTGCAGCCAGTGCACGATCTCGACATAGGGGTTGCCGCGCATCTTGCAGAACACCGTCGCGCTTTCGACGGTCTGGTATCCCAGGCTGTTCAGCTTGCCGAACAACGCGACCCGACTGATCTCACTCATGACCCCTGCCCCTTCGATGATGTGTTGCAAACCGCCGGGCCCGCGCCCCGCCTGGCGACGCTGGGCGGCACCAGAAACAGATCGGCGGCGTCGCCGCGCCCGCCGCGGTCGCCGATCCAGCTGGTATGGCCCAGCCTTGTGTCGCGCCCGAGCACCGCCGCCGGCACCTGGTCGGCACCGAGCACCAGATTGACGTCCCAGTCCATCAGGTCGCCGACATGGCTGCGCACGATCGCCTCGAGCCGGTCGAGCGCGCCGCTGCCGGGCAGCAGCCGGCAGTAGTCGGCGTGCGACATCGGCCCGATCCGCAACCGGAACTTGGCCGAGCGCGACCAGACCCGGGTGCCGATGCTGGTGGCGCGGCCGAGCCCGGCGCGCGCCCCGAGCTGCCAGCGGTCCGACGCTTCGAGATCGAGCCAGGCGCCGACGAACTGCTGGACCCGCACCGGCGCCCGGAAGAAGGCCGACAGCATCGACGCCAGCCCCTCGGCGGTCTTGGCGCCTTGCGCGAGATGGCCGGTGAAATGCCGCCGCGTCAGGTCGGGCAGCGCGTCGCGGTCGCGCAGCGCGGCGCCGTGGTAGCCGGCCAGCGCCGCCAGGCGGGTCTCGACGACATCGCCGTCGGCGCTGTCGAAGGACGGCGCCGGCTGGCCCGAGCGCCAGGCCCGATACAGCAGCCCGGTCAGCCGGTGCGTCAGCATGTCGGCCAGGCCGACGATCGCGCCGTCGCGGTGGTTGCGCAGCCGGTCGCGGGCGTATTCGGTCAGATGCAGCGGCAGCGGGCCCTGCGGTCCGAACAGTCCGAAGAACCGGTTGGTCAGCCGCCCCGGCGCCCGCGGCGTCGGCGGGAGGTAGCCGGCGATGGTCGATGGCGGGAAGGCCAGCTCGGCCTCCTGGCCAAGCCGAACCCGGTCCTGGCTCGGCCGAAGCGACGTGCCGTGGCGCGGGTGCTCCGGGTGGCCGGCCTCGATCAGCCGCAGCGCGTGGAAGAAGTGGTGCCGCTGCGGGTCGGCGGCCAGATGCTCGAGATGGGTCATATCACCCGCCCCAGTCCCGGCTGCGGTCGCCAGCGCGCGATTTCGCCGCGCTGCTGGGTCAGCAGCACGGTCTCGGTGAAGGAATTGATCGAGGCGTGCCGGCGGAAGAACTGCTCGAGCACCGCGGCGAGGTGGTAGCTGCTGCTGCCCTCGAAGAAGCTCTCGTCGAACACCATGGCGATCTCGATGCCGCGGACCGCGGTCGACAGCACCTCGTCGGCCATCCGCCGCACGATCGGTCGCGACCGGACCTCGGCGATGCCCTCGAGCTGCTTGGCTATGACCTGGCTGGAAAGCGGCACGTAGATCCCGACCAGCTCGCGCAGTGCCGCGGCGCCGCCACCCTGGTCGGTGTCGGCGATCGACAGGTAATTCAGGCTGAGATGGCTGATCAGCCGCCAGGCGGTGTCGCCCTGCGCCAGCGTCGGCTGCGGCCGGGTCGGCGACACCAGCATCCGGATCGCCGATACCGGCCCGCCGTCGGGCAGGTGGAACACGTCGCCGCCGCCCGAGGCCAGCAGCAGCGGCAGGTCGCGGTTGGTGCACAGGCCGCGCACCGCCAGCTGGCTGAGCCTGGCGCCGTAGGGCACCTGCGCCCGGTCGACCAGCGACAGGTGGATGTCGGCCCCCAGATACGAGGTGCGGACCCCGTGCAGCCGCTCCTTTTCGCTGCGCTGCCGCAGCCGGCGCCGCTGGGTGTAATAGGCCGGATGCGATTCCCCGGCGGCGGTGAAGTCATCGGCCGAGTAGAACGGCCGGAACTGCACGTCGTCCTCGCCCTCGCCGCTGATCCCGGTGACCCGGTCGATCGAGTAGAGCTCGTAATCCAGCGGCGCGGTGCGGTCCGGCACCACGTGATGTTCGACCTGCTGCGGCCCCAGGTGCACCCGGTCGCAGCGCTTCGGAAACAGGTTGATCGCCGGCACCGCGTGCAGCGAGAACATCTGCGGCGTCACCGTGGCCGCCAGCGCCGGCACGCTGTCGCGCAGCAGCAGGTAGAGATCGACCTCGGCGGCGTCGGCCCGACGCAGCGCCGGCGCCAGCCCCGACAGCTCGACGAAGTGGTACCGCTCGGGCATCGCGAAGTATTCCTGCAGCAGCCGGTAGCCGTCGAACGACCGGCGCGGCGTCGGCAGCAGTGCTTGGTCGCGGGCGAAGCCCCAGGGCGCCACGGCGCCGTCGGGCAGCGCTTCGGTCCAGTCGGCGCGACGGTCGCTGGACCGGCCGGTGATCCCGGTCACCTTGGTGCACAATGCCTCGTGCAGGTCCCAGGCGCTGCCGCCCTGCCCGTCGAGAAACACCGTCAACCGGTCGAGCGGCAGCGCCGAAATCGCGCCACCGTCGCTGCGTCGCAGCCGCAGCCGCAGCCCGGCCCGCGCCTCGGTGCCGCGGGTGACGCCGGCGGCGACCAGCGGGCCGCGGCCCTCGATGTACTCGGCCTCGGCCACCTCGAGAGGCCAGAGCGTCAGATCGGCCGCGGTGCGGAAGGTGCAGGGCGTCTGCATCTCGTCGTGCACACCGCTGCGCAGCACGCTGTGCCGCGGCAGGACGTATCCGGTCTGCACCGCGGCGTTGCCGGTGTCGGGCTGCAACGCCACCACCATCATCGACGGCGTGGGGGTCAGGTAGTGCGGGTAGACGATCTCGAACAGATGCGCGGCGAATTCGGGAAACTGCAGCTCGAGTTCGAGCTGGACCCGCGCCGACAAAAACGCCACCCCCTCGAGCAGCCGCTCGACGTAGGGGTCGAGCACCTCGACCCCCTCCATGCCGAGCCTCGCGGCGATCTTCGGGTAGGACTCGGCGAACTCCGCGCCCATGTCGCGCAGGAACGAAAGCTCGGTCTCGTAATGCTTGAGAAGCCGGGTATCCATCGCCGCTACATCCCCCGCTCGAGCCGCAGCTCGCCGGTGGCGATGTCGACCTCGCTGCGCAGATACAGCTCCATCGGCAGAGGCTGGGCCCACATGTCGGCGCGGATGTCGAACCGCGCCAGCGTGTCGCGGCCGGAGGTGTCGGCGACCATCTCGACCAACACGCTGCCCTTGCGGATCCGCGGCTCGAAACGCTCGATCGCGCGCAGGATCGACCGGCGGATCAACTCGGCGCGTTCGGCGGTGGCATAGCTGCCGCTGACCTCGCCCAGCCCGTAATTCAGCACCGAGCGGGCGGCGTGCGGATAGAGCGCGGCGTCGATCCGGGCGTCGTTGCTCGAGGTGTTGAGCAGCCAGGACAGGTCGCGCTGCAGGATCTCGCGCAGCCGGCGCATGTCGATGACCCGCTCGTCGCGGGCCTCGCCCGCCGCGTCGGGATCGCGGTCGGTCAGCCGGTCGAGCAGCGACGGCTGCAGCCGTTCGGCGATGCGCTGGTCAGCCATCACCGGCCTCCTCGCGATGCAGCACCAGGCTGCGCAGATCCATCAGCGCGGTGTCGCCCGCATCGGTGGCCAGCACCCGCTGGCCCAGCCCGACATGGGTGTCGGCGCCGGCATCGACCCAGCGGGTGCTGCGCGCCAGCGTCTCGGCCGCGCCGGCCTGCGGCGTGCCCGGATAGCGGGTCGGGATCAGCGCGACGATATCGCCGCCATTGGCCAGCCTGATCTGCGCCGGCATCCACACCGCGTCGCGCAGGTCGGTCGGCGGCTCGAGCGTCAGCTGGTCGATCGCCGCGAAGGGCAGCCAGAAATAGCGGCCGTTGATCACCGCCTCGAGCATCGGGCCGAACCGCATGTCGGCGTCGGCGATCCAGGCGAAAGGCGCGCCGTTGATTTCGCCGGCAAGCGCCGGTGCCAGGTCGAAGGCGCGGGTCCGAAGCGTGGCGGCCTCGGCCGATCGACCCTCGGCCTGCAGCTTCAGCGCCTTGATCAGCAGCGCCATCCATTCCGCCGGTTCGCCGAACACCAGCGGTGGCTTGTCGCCGGCAAAGACCTTTTCCCGGTAGACCTCGCAGACGATCGCCTCGCGGTAGGTCTGGGCCATCGCCATGGCCTGCGGGTCCAGTTCGGCGCAGATCTTCAACTGCGCCACGGCGCGTTTCCAGTCGCCCAGCAGGCACAGCAGCTGGAACAGGAAGATCCGCGATTTCGCATCGGCAGGCCTGGCGCGGACCTGCGCCTGCAGCGCGCCCAGCGCCGCGACGGGATCCCCGGCCTGCAAGTGGTCTGCAGCCAGCATGGGCGTCCTTTCGAAAGTCGATGAAGGGCGCCGACGCCGCGCATCGACCCTTTCCGGGCACGACGCGGGCGGCGGCACGCTTGGGTCAGACCACGAAATCGGCCTTGTTCTTGGTCCGGCTCCACTTGGCGTCGGCGGATTTGCTCATCTTGCCGTCCGCGCCCTGCTTGTAATATTCCATCATGATCGAGCCATACTGGAACACCAGGTTCTCCTGGCAGACGTCGTCGCCATCCGAGCCGGACCAGGAAATATCGGCCAGCATCAGCATCTTGAACTTGAAGGTCAGGAAGGTGGCGCCGGAACCCGCGTCGGTGCCGCCGGAACGGCGCAGCTGGATCTCGCCGTCGTCGAAATGCTTGCCGGCGCAGAGATTGGCGAACAGGTCGCAGCTGGCGGTGTCGGTCTTCTTGCTGATGGTGAAGTCCTTGAACATCGCCTTGCCGGCACCGCCGCCCGAGGTGCCCGAGCCGAAGGTGATGTTGTTCTCGGCGCCGAGTTCGAAGGAATCGACCTCGAAGAAGTCCGGCATGTCGTCGTCCTGGGTCTCGCCCTTGACCCCCTTGATCTTCATGAATGCGTCGAACATTGGTTACTCTCCCCTTGCAAAAATCGGACGCGTCACGCGCCCGTCGACCCAAAAATCACGCCTTCTCGGAGGGCAGCTTGGACACCAGCCGCAGCGACACGGTCAGCCCCTCGAGCTGGTAATGCGGTCGCAGCAGGAACTGGGACCGGTAATATCCGGGGTTCCCCTCGACCTCCTCGACGACGACCTCGGCCTTGGCCAGCGGCTGCCGCGCCTTCACCGATTCCGGTGACGACTCGGGGTTGAAGTCGACGTATTGGTTGACCCAGTCCTGCAACCAGGACTGCATGTCGTCGCGGCTCTTGTAGGAGCCGACCTTGTCGCGAACGATGCATTTCAAATAATGCGCGAAGCGGCAGGTCGCGAAGAGATACGGCAGCCGCGCCGCCAGGTTGGCGTTGGCGGTGGCGTCCGGATCGTCGTACTCGGCCGGCTTGTGCAGCGATTGCGCGCCGATGAACGCCGCCACGTCGCTGTTCTTGCGGTGGATCAGCGGCATCATCCCGTTCTTGGCCAGCTCCGCCTCGCGGCGGTCCGAGATCGCGATTTCGGTCGGGCATTTCTGATCGACGCCGCCGTCGTCGGTCGGGAAGGTGTGCGACGGCAAGCCCTCGACGGCGCCGCCGGATTCGATGCCGCGGATCCGCGAGCACCAGCCGTATTCCTTGAAGCTGCGGTTGATGTTGACCGCCATGCCATAGGCCGCGTTGACCCAGGAATACTTGTCGCTGGTCGCGCCCGAGGTGTCCTCTTCGAAGGCGAAGGCCTCGACCGGGTCGGTCTTGGCACCGTAGGGCTGCCGCCCGAGAAACCGCGGCATCGCCAGGCCGATGTACTTGGCATCCTCGCTTTCGCGCAGCGACCGCCAGGCGGCGTATTCCGGGGTCTGGAAGATCTTGGTCAGGTCGCGCGGGTTGGCCAGTTCGGACCAGCTGTCCATCTGGAACAGCGACGGGTCGGCACCTGTGATCAACGGCGCATGCGCCGCGGCCGCGACCTTGGCCATCTCGCCCAGCAGCTCGACGTCGGGCGGCGAATGGTCGAAGTGGTAGTCGGCCACCAGCGTCCCGAAAGGCTCGCCGCCGAACTGGCCGAACTCCTCCTCGTAGACCTTCTTGAAGATCGGCGACTGGTCCCAGGCGGTGCCTTTGAACTTGCGCAGCGTCTTGTGCATCTCCTTCTTCGAGATGTTCATCACCCGGACCTTGAGCATCTCGTCGGTCTCGGTGTTGTTGACCAGGTAATGCAACCCGCGCCAGGCGCTCTCGAGCTGCTGGAACTCGGGGTTGTGCAGGATCAGGTTGACCTGCTCGGTCAGCTTGCGGTCGATCTCGGCGATGATGCCCTCGATCGAGCGCAGCGCGTCGTCCGAGATCAGCGCGGTGTTGGACAGCGCCTGTTCGGCCAGCGTCTTCACCGCCTGCTCGACCGCGGAGCGGGCCTGGTCGGATTTCGGTCGGAACTCCTTCTGCAACAGCGACTCGAATTCGGAAGAGCCGAAGGCGGTCTGTTCGGCGACGGGCGCCTCGGCGGCTCGGGTGTCGATCTCGGCCATGACTTACTCCGCGTCCTGTGCTGCACCGTCGCCCTGCGGCGCAGGCTGCGCCGCCAGGGTCTTGAGAAGCGTCGGATCCTGCATCGCCTGCGCGATCAGGTTCTCGGCCCCCGTCTTGCCGTCCATGTAGGTCATCAGGTTCGACAGCTGGGTCCGGGCGTCGAGCAGCTGCCTGAGCGGCGCGACCTTTGCGGCGATCGCCGCCGGGCTGAAGTCGTCCATGCTTTCGAAGGTGATATCGACCGCGAGATTGCCGTCGCCGGTCAGCGTGTTGGGCACCGCGAAGGCGGCACGCGGCTGCATCGACTTCATCCGCTCGTCGAAATTGTCGACGTCGATCTCGAGGAACTTGCGGTCGGCGACCGACGGCTGCGGCGCTTCGGACTTGCCGGCCAGGTCGGACATCACCCCCATCACGAACGGCAGCTGCACCTTCTTCTCGGCGCCGTAGAGTTCGACGTCATATTCGATCTGAACCCTTGGCGCGCGGTTTCGGGCGATGAACTTCTGGGAACTGTCGGCCATCGAAAACTCCTTGCTTCAAAGCGGGTTACACCGGGCGCGACAGGCGATCGCGGCCCCGGAAAGTCACTCTTCGACCCCACCGATCATCCGCACGCTGTCGAGCCCCGACGGCGCCATGTCCTGCATGATCGTCATGAAATCGGCGTTCACCAGGCGCTTGGCCCGGGCCAGCAGGATCGGAACCGGGCTCGAGGGTTCGCGGCTCTGGTAGTAGTCGATGATCCGGTCGAGCTGCTGCGTCACGTCCTGCGGCGAGGCGATGTCACCGCTGGCGGCGGCGGTTTCGGGACCCAACCCGGCCATCGGCGCGCCGACCGCCTCGACCGCGTCGCTCTCGGCCGCGCTTTCGGCGACGGGCACCCCGGTGTGCTCCGAAACCTGGTGTTCGATCTGCCGCAGGATCCGGGTCAGCGCCGCGAGATCCGGGCCCTGGCCGGGCGTGTGGTCGTCGAAGCAGGCGTCGATCGCCGCGACATCCGCCAGCGCCGCGGCCACGGCGGCCAGCAGCGCCGCGATGGCAGCCTCGTCGGTGTCGCGGAACGCCGCCGAAACGGCGTTCGGGTCCGGCGCCGTGTCGTCGTCCTCGGCGGGATCGCCGGCTTCGCTGCGACGGATATCCGCAAGGTTGAACTTGCCGAACGCCCGGCTGTGGGTCAGCGGCGTCACGCGCAGCGTCCGCAGCAGCGTGTCGTCGTCGGCCAGCGCCTGCACCGCGTTGACCCGCATCGTCGGATCGCCGTCGTCCTCGGCATCGAGCTGCGGGTGGCAGCTGTCCCAATGCTCGGTCAGGCAGCCGCGGATGTAGCTTGTCGCTTCGGCCAGCCCGGCAAGACCGTCAAGCTGCAGACGGGCCCAGCCCAGCAGCACCGCGGCGCGCAGATCGTGGCTCTGGCCGAGCACCGCCTCGGCCTTGCGCGCCAGGTCGCGGAAGTCGGGATCCTCGGCCGGCAGGATCCTGTCGCCGGCCTGCCTCTCCTCTTCCGGTAGAGCTGCAATTTGCATCTCTATGAATATCTGCTCGTATTCGAGATTCACGCCGCTCGGAGACTCCGGGCCGTGGCTTGCCAGTAGATGCGCCACGTCCATGCCCTGCCCCCCGAGATCTCGCCAAGCCCTTCCTGGCACGATGGCAGTCACGTTATCACAACTTTCATTCAAATCTAGCGTCGAGTTGCCGCAACGTCATGTTCGGGGATTTCCGAAGTTTTTTTCATATAAACAAGGGTTGACGGCGACTCCCTCGATGCTCTTGGATAGAATGGAACAGTGTCGTCGGGGGCGCGGCGCGGCAAGTTTATTTCCGGTTCTTTTTTCGTTCTTTGAAAGAAAGAACGCAGAATCAGTCCAATATAGAAGCGATTCGAAGTAAATTAACTTTTATTAAATTTTGGATTTCAGGATGATAGATCCGCCGATCAATCGCCTTAGCCGTCGGGGCTTATACATTCTTCTGGTTGCGCTTGCGGCGCCGCCGTCCATCGCGACGGCGCAGGACGGCAGGCTCGGGGTCGAGCTGAACAAGTTCGAGCCCGGCGACAGCGGCGGGTGTCGCGCGTTTTTCCTGTTTCGCAACCAATCCGGGCTGTCGCTCGACGCCTTCGAGATGTCGCTGGCGATTCTCGATGGCGACGGGGTGATCGACCGGCTGCTGTCGATCGATGCGGCGCCGCTGCCGGCGGCGCGCACCACGCTCAAGCTGTTCGAGATCCCCGGGATCGCCTGCACCGAGATCTCCGAGATCCTGCTGCACGAGATGCCGGCCTGCCGGCCACAGAACGCCGAGCAGATCGATTGCTACCCGCTTGTCGCGTTGGCCAGCAAGGCCAGCGCCCGGCTGGTGAAATAGCCGGTGGGCCGGCTCATCGACCGGCTCCAGGACGGCGGCCCGGTGATCGCGCTGCTGCTGGTGCTGTCGCTAATCTCGCTGACCCTGGTGGCGATGAAGACCGTGCAGCTGTGGCCGGTCCGGTCGGGTGCCGGCGACCGGCGGCGGGCGTTCGAGGCCTGGCGCGCCGGCGACCGTGACGCCGCCCAGCGCATTCTCGGCGACGGCCGATCCCCGGCCGACCGGGTCACCGCGGTGGCGATGCGCGGGCTGCGTGACGGGCGGCGGCGCGGCGCGCTCGAGTCCGAGGCGCTGCGGCTTGGCAACGACGAGGTCGAGGCGATGAACCGGCATATCCGGCTGCTCGAACTGATCGCGATGGTCAGCCCGCTGCTCGGGCTGCTCGGCACCGTGCTGGGGATGATCCAGTCGTTCCAGGAGCTCGAGCTGGCGCAGGGAGCGGCCAACGCCTCGGTGCTGGCCGGCGGCATCTGGCAGGCGCTGCTGACCACCGCGACCGGGCTGATCGTGGCGATCCCGGCGGCGATCGGCGCGACACTGCTTTCGGCCCGGGCCGAAAGCGCCAGCCACATGATCGAAAGCGCCGTCGGCCAGCTGCTGGCGATCGAGGACGGCGGGGGCCTAGGTTGACCGCCCCGCCGCGAAGGAGCGCCGCGATGAAGCTTCGACGCCCGACGCCGCCGGACGCGCCGATCTCGCTGGTGCCGATGATCGACGTGCTGCTGATTCTGCTGGTGTTCTTCATGGTGACCTCGACCTATCTCGATCTCGACATGATCCCAACTGCGCATCGCCCGCCCGAGACGGCGACTACGGCGCCCGCCGGGCCGGCGCTGCCGCAGGCGACGCTGCTGATCCGGCTGGCCGCCGATGGCAGTCCGGTGGTCGGCGGCCGAAGCACAGCCCCCGAGGCGCTGGCGAAGATGGTCCGGGCCAGGGTCGCCGCGGCGCCGGCGATCCAGGTCGTCGTTCTGCCGTCCGGCGCCGCCAGCACCCAGTCGCTGGTCGACTTGATGGACCTGCTTGCCGCCGCCGGAGCCGGGCGGATCCGGCTGGTGCGGCTCGAGGCGCGGCCATGAGGCTGCGTCGGCCCATCCCCCGGCGCCGCCCCGAGACCATCGTCGCGCTGATCGACGTGGTGTTCTTCCTGCTGGTCTTCTTCATGCTGATCGGCCGGATGGACGCGACCGCCCCCTTCGCCGTCACCCCGCCCACCGGTCTCTCGGGCAGCGACATGCCGGCAGGCGGGGCAACGATGTCGATTGCCGCGACCGGTGGCCTGGCGGTCGACGGGGTGCCGCTCGGGCGGGCCGCGGCGCTGGCGCGGCTGGCCGACCGGATCGCTGCCGAGCCGGGCCTGCTGGTGCGGCTGAACGCCGACCGCGACACCGCGCTGCGCCTGCTGCTGCCGCTGCTCGGCGCGGTCGAGGCGCTGGGAGCGCGCGACGTCGCCCTCGTCGTCACCCCGTCGCCGCCATGATCGGCTCGGCGCGCGCGCTGGCGATCGGCCTGGCGGCATCGGCCACGGCCCATGTTGCGCTGGTTGCGGCCCTGACGCTGACGGTCGCGCCGGAAACCGTCACGCCGCAGCCGCTGCCGCTCAGCAAGCTCGACGTTGCGGCCTACCGGTTGGACCGGGAGCCCGCTCCGGAGCGCCCGGTCGGCGGCGAGCTCGTCAGCCCTGCCGCCCGGGCCGCGACCCGGCTGGGACAGGGCGCGATCCCGACCTCTCGCGCCACCGCGCTGGCGGCGCGCACGGTGCCGGCACAGACGGCGCCGGCCGTCGCCGAAGTGCCGCACGACGCGCCGCCGACCGGCGTTCGCATCGGTGCCGCCTTGCCGGCGGCGCAAGCCGAGACGGCGATTTCCGTATCACCTGCGGTGCCCGAGGCCGCCGCCGTTGCCGCGCGGCGCGTCATCGCGGCACCCGGTCAACCACGGTTCAGGCCGGCGCCGCGCGTTGCGGCCACCAGCGACCGGACCACGGCCGTGGCGGTCGTGTCGGCCCCGGCGGCTGCCGCGATCGTGACCGCCCCGCTGGCGCCGGCGGCAACGCAGCCGCAAGAGCGGTCGCAGGCGGTGCTGGCCTGGTCCGGTGCCGGCGGCGCGGTCGACCCGTTGTCGCTGGCGGCAATCGAAGCCCTGATGCGGCCCGGCGATCTGGCCGGCGACACCGACCCGCTGCGCGACGGCGTCGCGGCGCTGCTGGACCGGCTGCCATGTTCGCGGGTCCAGGCGGCGTTCCTGCCGGAAACCGGCGTGCTCGAGCTGCGCGGCCACATCCCCGAAGACGGCTTGCGGGCGCCGGTTCTGGCGGCGCTGCAGGCCCGGCTCGGGCCCGACATCCCGGTGACCGACAACCTGCTGATCCTGCCGCGGCCGCAATGCGGCGCGCTGGCCGGGCTGTCGGCGGTCGGACTGCCGCAGTCGACCGACCAGCTGACCGACGCGCGGCTGATCGGCGCGGACGCCCACGCCCGGCTCTACCGCTACTCCGAAGGGGACAGGCTGGCGCTGGATCTGACAGCGCCGGATTACCCGTCCCATGTCTACGTCGATTATTTCGACGCCGCGGGCCGGGTCATCCACCTGGTGCCCAACGACACGGTTGCCTTGCAGCGGGTTGCGCCGAAGGCGGCACTCGCGGTCGGGTCGGACCGCGACGGCGTGGCCGCGTTGGATCTGCGGGTCGGGCCGCCGTTCGGCCAGGAGATCGCCGCGGCCATCGCCAGTTCGCGCCCGCTCTACGACGGGGTGCGGCCGATGGTCGAACCGGCAGCGCCGTATCTGAAGTGGTTGCGCGACACCGTCGCCGCGGCCCGGCGCGACGACCCGGACTTCAAGGGCGAATGGGTGTATTTCTTCATCGCGACGGCACCGCGGCGGGACTGAGCGCTAATCGCAATCGCCCTCGGCCCAGGTTTTCAGGTTCTGCTTGAACGAGCCGCCGTAGGGGTGGTCCTTGTTCATCGACCGCTGCGCATCCTGCCCGAGGTAGGTCCGGGCTTGGGTGCACAGCGCCTCGCGGGTCCAGCTGTGGCAACTGCTGCACTGCTGGTCCTGCCACATCTGCGCCGGCAGCCCTTCGATCGGCGGAAACAGCGGTGACCCGAGGATCAACTCGGCCAGCGACTGGCCGCGGATCGCCTCCGAGCCGCGCACCAATGGCTCGTCGAACCGGACCGGCGGGCCGTCGGCCGCCGCCGGCTCGGCCCCGGGGGCGACGGTGGCGGGGGCCGCCGCGGCCGCGGTGCGCGATCGCAGCGACGCCACCTCGCTGCGCGCGAACTCGGCGAAGACACCGGCCGGAAAGCGATCGAGATAGGCCTGATAGTCGGCCAGCGCGCCGCTGCCCTGCGCCCTGTCGATCAGCGCCCGCTCCTCCTTGGTCAGCGCCGGGTCCGCCGGGGTGGGATCGGCAGGGGCCGGGTCGCCCGGCGCGGCGGCAAGCTCTCCGGCCATGACCTCGGACAGCAGGCCGCGCGCTTCGGCGTCGAAGGCGCTGTCCGGATAGGCGCGCAGGAACAGCATGATCTGCACCGGGTCGCGGGTGGCGCCGAGTAGGCGCCAGAGCTGCTGCGCCTCGAGGTCGGCTTGCGACAGCCGGGTCTCGGCGACGAAGGCGAAATCGCTGGTCAGCGACGAGGCGTCCCACGGCGTCTGGCGGCCGCCGGTCTCGTCGATCACCCGGACCCGCACCTGCT
>JBFGEI010000059.1:0-14016 GCA_041580155.1 Limimaricola sp. | reverse complement strand
CATCCTCGACCACCGCTGAGGGGTGAATCTTCATCAGCTGGCCTGCAGGTCCATCATCGCGGTGAATTCGGCCTCGGCCGCCATCTCGCCGTCGACGGTCGCGACGCCCTTGAAGCGCCAGACCTTGCCGCCGGGCTTGCCGCGGGTGGTCTCGACCCGCATCTCCAGCCGGTCGCCCGGGATCACCTTGCGGCGGAACTTGCAGCCGTCGATCGCCATGAAATAGATCAGCATGTTGCCGTCGGTCAGCCCCAGCGTGGTGCCGACCATCACCGCGGCGGTCTGCGCCATCGCCTCGACGATGGTGACGCCGGGCATGATCGGGTTGCCGGGGAAATGGCCCTGGAAATGCGGCTCGTTCATCGTGACGTTCTTGATCCCGAGCGCCGAGGTCGTGCCGTCGATGCTGGTCACCCGGTCGACCAGCAGGAACGGGTAGCGATGCGGCAGGATCCGCTGGATCAGCTGGATGTCTGCCTCGGTCGGGGTGGCGGTGCCCGCCTCGGGGGTGTCGTTCATCTCATCGGTCCTTCCCGAACGGGTCAATTCGCCACCTGACTAGCAACTCGCCCGGGGGCGGGCAAGCCGGGCCCGCGGCGTCGCGACCCCGGATGCCGTTGCACAGGCGGCATTTCCGCCGATGGCTGCGGCTAGTCGGGGGTGACGCGCGGCGCGGTCTCGACCGCCGGCAGCAGATCGGCGCCATCGCCGACCTCGGCGTCGAGCGCCGCCACGGCGGCGTCGGTAATGTCGACCGCGGCGATGCTGAGGAACACGCCGCGCCGGTCCAGGATCACCGAGGCGCCGCGATCCAGCATCACCTGCCCGAGCGTCGGCGCCGCCGCCGCAAGGAAGGCGTCGCGCCCGGTGGCGACCGATTGCTGCAACGCCCGTTCCTTGGCGTCCTGCTCCTTGCGGATCGACTGCACCCGCGTGTCGAAGGCCTCGGCCTCGGCGCGGAACGCCGCCGGCTCCATCGACGGCCGGCGCCGGGTCAGCCCCTGCTCTTCCTCGGTCAACTGCGCCTCGATCCGGCGGTTTTCCTCGATCAGCGCCTCGGTTCGGGTGCGCAGGTCCGACGACAGCCGCTGGCCGAACTCGGTCTCGGCGAACAGCCGGTCGGTGTCGAGAACCAGCACCGAGGCCGGCGCCTGCCGGGTGTCGCTTGCCTGCGCCATGATCGGCGCCAGCTGCGCCACCGCCAGCCCGGGCAACAGCCCGGCGGCCAGCAGGCAGCCCGCGACGATCAGGCGCCCGCCGCGCATCAGAAGCGCGACGAGATCGTCAGGTCGAAGCCGCGGGTCTCGTCGCGATCCTCGGCCTGCAGAGCCTCGGTGAAGTTGAAGCGCAGCGGCCCGATCGGCGTGGTCCAGAACAGCGACACACCGGCCACGGCGCGGGCGGTGGCGTCGTTGTAGAGGATGTCGGACTCGCTCAGCCCCTGCAGGTCGCCGACGTCCCAGACCGAGCCGTAGTCGATGAAGGCGCCGCCGGCGATGCCATATTCCTCGGGCAGGCCCAGCGGGAACTCGGTCTCGAGGCGCGCCACGGCGTATTTGTTGCCGCCAAGCGCGTCATCGGTCTCGTCGTCGCGCGGGCCGATGCCGCCCGGCTCGAAGCCGCGCATGATCCGGCTGCCCAGGAAGAACCGGTCGGTGACCCGGCTGTTGCCGTCCTGGTAATGCAGCAGACCGCCCTCGACGGTGGCGCGCAGCGTCACCTCTTCGCCCAGAACCTTGGTCTCGGCGGTGGCCAGCGCGGTGGTCTTCAGGAACTGCTCGTCGCCGACCCCGACCTCCTGGCCGAAGCGCAGCAGCACGCCGGTGTTCGGGTCGAGCCCGCCGCGGCGGGTGTCGTAGCTGTAGGTGTAGCCCAGCGAGTTGGTCCAGACGCCCTCGGCCAGCGCCTCGCGCTGGATCACCTGGCTGGCGTCTTCGGAGACGTCGGTGATGTCGGTGTATTCGGCGGCGTAGAACAGCTGCAGCCGGCCGTTCTGGCTGACCGGGAAGGTGAAGGACGGCGACACCCGGAAGGTGTCGGTGTCATAGAGCGCGTCGGCGTTGTCGGTGGTCCGGTAGTCGACCCCGAGCCCGAACCGCAGGTCGCGGCCAAGGAAGTTCGGCTCGGCGAAGTCGAACGACACCACCCGGTTCTTCTCACCGGTCGAGATGTCGACGCCGAGCGACTGGCCGCGGCCGAGGAAGTTGCGCTCCTGGAAGCCGGCGACGATGCCGAAGCCGTTGTCGGTCGAGAAGTTGGCGCCGAACGACAGCGACCCGGTGGGCGCCTCTTCGACGTCGACGTCGATCACCACCGAGTCGGGGGTCGAGCCGGGCCGGGTGTTGACCTCGGCATCGGCGAAGTACCCCAGCGCGCGCACCCGCTCGGCGCTCTCGCGGATCGCGCGCGGGTTGAACGGGTCGCCTTCGACCGTGTTGAACTGGTTGCGCACCACGCGGTCCTGGGTGGTGCTGTTGCCCTCGATGTCGATGCGCTCGACGAAGATCCGCTCGCCGCGGACCAGAGCGTAGGTCACATCCAGCGTCAGGTCGCGGTCGTTGCGGGTGATCCGCGGCTCGACCCGCAGGAAGTCGACGCCCTCGCGGATCGCCAGCCGCTCGAGCCGGGCGGTGTCGTTCTCGACCGCGGTGGGCGAAAAATACGCCCCCTCGGCCAGCTGCACCGCTTGGCCGAACAGCGCCGCGTCGGCGCCCTCGATCTCGCTGGCGACGCCGACCTTGCCGATCCGGAAGCGCTGGCCTTCCTGCACGTTGAAGGTCACCAGATAGGCGTCGCGCTCGCGGGTCAGCGCGACGTCGACGTTCTGCACCTTGAAGTCGACATAGCCGCGCGACAGGTAGAAATCGGTGAGCATCTTGCGGTCGAAGGCAATCCGGTCCTCGACGAAGGTGTCGCTCTTGATCAGCCGGCGCAGCAGCCCGGCCTGCCGGGTCGCCAGCACGCCGCGCAGACGGCGCTCGGAAAAGCTGCGGTTGCCGACGAAGGAAATACGTTCGATCTCGGTGATGCCGCCCTCGACCACCTGGAACACCAGATCGACGCGGTTGTCGGAGCGGCGGATGATCGCCGGGGTGACGCTGGCGTTGATCCGGCCCTTGGCCGCATAGGCGGCGGCGATCGCCGCGGTGTCGGCCTCGGCCTGCACCGGGTTGTAGACCCGGCGCTCGACGCTGTCGATCACCTCGGCCAGCTCGGCGTCGTCCAGCTCCGAGTTGCCCTCGAAGTTGATCCGGTTGATCGTCGGAAATTCGGTGACCACGATCACCAGCCGACCGCCCTCGGGCCGCAGCTCGACGCTTTCGAACAGGCCGGAGGCGCGAATCCGCTGCGCCGCGTCGTTCAGCGCGCCAGCGGTCACCGCCTCGCCGCGGGTGATCCCGGCATAGGTCAGGATTGTCCCGGTCTCGATCCGGCGGTTGCCCTCGATCTGGACCTCGTCGAAGCGGAAATCCTGCGCCAGCGCCGGCATCACCGGGGCGCTTGCGGCCAGAGCGGCGGCCAGTGCCGCCACGCGTCCGGCCGTCGTCATCCTGTGCGCCAAGGCGCCCTTTGCCAGAGCCGTCATTCTTACCATTCCCCGTAGCGCTCGATTGTCCAAGGGAAGTATCGGCAAGCAATCGCGTTGTCAAAACCCGAGACGGCTTTCCTGCCGACCTGTTGCGCCGGATCTAGAGCGAGGCGACCCAAGCCCCGGCGGCCAGCGCCGCGATCAGCGTCGCGACGTAGAACAGCCGGTCCCAGTTCAGGTCCAGCAACAGGCCGAGGCCCTGGGAGTTTTTCATGATCGCCTGCATCTCGGCCTCCTGTTTTGCGCGCGGGCGCACGTGTCCTGGAGGTCGATGCTAGCGTCTCAATCGGGCGGAATTACGGCGCGGTTCAGGGGCAGAGGAACAGGTCGTTCAGCACCGCGAAGACGGTCATCGTCAGGATCAGCGAGATCCCTACCGCCATCAGCACCCGCAGCGCCCGGTCGCTGGGCTGGCGCCCGGTGATCGCCTCGTAGCCGAAGAACACCAGGTGGCCGCCGTCGAGCACCGGAATCGGGAACAGGTTCAGAAGCCCGACCGCGGTCGACAGCACCGCGACGAACCAGATGAAGCTGGTCGCCCCCTGCTCGGCCATCGCGCCCGAGGTCTGGGCGATGCCGATCGGGCCCGACAGGTTGCACGACGAGATCGCGCCGGTGATCATGTGGCCAAGGCCCGACAGCGACGAGGTGATGATGAACCAGACCTGCTGCGACGCCTCGGCGATCGCGGTCAGCGGCCCCGGGGTTTCGGTCGCCACCTGGAAGAACAGCCCCGAGGAGATCCCGATCAGCCAGCGGGTCTCGAAGCCGCCGCCGGCCGACGGCAGGTCGACCCGGCGCGGCTCCAGCGTCAGCTCGCGGGTCTCGCCATCGCGCCACAGCGTCAGCCCGACCGGCGCCCCGTCAGAGGCGGTGACCCGTTCGACCAGCTGGGCGAAGGCGAACACCGGCGCGCCGTCGAGCGCGGTGATCACGTCGCCCGCTTTGATGCCGGCGTCGTCGGCCGCCGACCCCGGGGTCACGCCGCCGACCAGCGGCGGCTGCGGATAGGGGCCGCGCACCACCATTTCGCGGCCGTCGCGCAGGATCTCGTAGTCGAGCACTGGCTCGACCGGGTAGTCGCCGCCGATCGCCGACACGCCGTCAAGCTCGGGCACCTGCTGGTCGCCGACCGCAAGGATCTGGTCGCCCGGCTGCAGTTCGACCACGTAGCTGGGCGGCAGCGGCTCGAGCGCCGCGACGGTCAGCGGGTCGGCGGCCCTGCCCTGCACCAAGAACACCGCGCCGAAGATCAGCACGCTGAGGATGAAGTTGAAGATCGGCCCGGCGGCGACGGTCGCGGTGCGGGCCCAGAGCGGCGCCCCGAGCATGGTGCGCCGCGCCGCCACCGGGTCGGCGCCGGCGGTGCCGCCGACCGAGGCCGCGTTGCTGTCGCCGAGGAACTTGACGTAGCCGCCAAGCGGCAGCGCCGCGACCTGCCAGCGGGTGCCGTGCTTGTCGGTGCGCGAGAACAGCACCGGGCCGAAGCCGAGGCTGAACACCTCGGCGTGGATGCCCGACCATCGGCCGACGATGTAATGACCGTATTCGTGGATCGCCACGATGATCGACAGCGCGATCACGAAGGCGCCCAAGGTGAAGGCGACGTTGCCGAATTGCGGCAGGATCTGTGCGATGTCCACGGCGGCGTCCTATGCGGTCTGAGCGATGTCTGCGGCGGCTTCGGCGGCGCGGATCCGCGCCAGCCGGTCGACCTCCAGAACGTCATCAAGCCCCGGAGTGTCAACCCGAAGCCCGCCGTCTGACGACAACGTGTCGAGCACCCGCTCGACGATAACCGCCATATCCATGAAGCCGATCTGCCGCGCGATGAAGGCGTCGAGCGCGCGTTCCTTCGCGGCGTTGAAGGCGGCGCCCGACAGCCCGCCGTCGCGCATCACCCGCTGGGCCAGCCGAAGCGCCGGAAACCGCTGCGGGTCCGGCGCGGTGAAGGTCAGCCGGCCGACCGCGGCAAGATCCAGCCGCGCCACCGGCAGCGCCAGCCGCTCCGGCCAGTTCAGCGCGTAGCCGATGGCGTGGCGCATGTCGGGCGCGCCCATATGCGCCATCAGCGCGCCGTCGACATAGCCGACCAGCGCGTGCACCAGGCTTTCGGGATGCACCACCACCTCGACCTGCTCGGGCGCCAGGCCGAACAGCTCGCGCGCCTCGATCATCTCGAGAGCCTTGTTGAACATCGACGCGGAATCGATGGTGATGCGCTGGCCCATCGCCCAGTTCGGATGCGTGGCCGCCTGCTCCGGCGTGGCGCCGGCCAGCCGCGCGATCGGCCAGTCGCGGAACGCGCCGCCAGAGGCGGTTAGGATCACCCGTTCGACGGCGCGGCGGTCTTCGCCGACCAGCGCCTGGAACACTGCCGAATGTTCGCTGTCGACCGGCAGCAGCGTGGCGCCATGCGCCGCCGCCTCGGCCAGCACCAGCGGCCCGGCCGCGACCATGGTTTCCTTGTTGGCAAGCGCCAGCGTCGCGCCCTGGCGGATCGCCGCGAGACCCGGCAGCAGCCCGGCGGCGCCGACGATCGCCGACATCACCCAATCGGCGGGTCGCGCCGCCGCCTCGGCCACCGCGGCGTCGCCCGACGCCACCTCGATGCCGCTGCCCGACAGCCGCTCGGACAGCTCGGCGCGGCAGTCGTCATGGCAGGTCACCGCCAGCCTGGCGTTCAGCTGACGCGCCTGGCGGGCCAGCAGCTCGATGTTGCGGCCGCCGGTCAGCGCCACCACGTCGAACCGGTCTGGCGCGGCCGCGATCAGGTCGACGGTCTGGCAGCCGATCGACCCGGTAGATCCAAGAATGGTTACGCGTTTCAAAACGTTATACCGGGAAGCGCACCCAGTGCCGAGGCCACGAGCATGAACAGCGAAGCGCCGAGCATTGCGTCGAACCGGTCGAACAAGCCGCCGTGACCGGGGATCAGCGTCGAGCTGTCCTTGACCTTCATCCGCCGCTTCAGCGCGCTTTCGGCGATGTCGCCCATCTGGCTGGCGAAGCTCAGCAGCATCGACACCCAGACCACATGCCAGGCAGAGCCGGTGAACCACACGAAGCCGAGCCCCACCAGCCCGGCGGCGATCCAGCCGGCGCTGGTGCCCGACCAGGTCTTCTTCGGGCTGACCTTGGGCCAGAACTTCGGACCGCCAAGCGCCCGGCCGGCGACATAGCCGAACACGTCGGTGACGATCACCACCAGGATCAGCCAGAGCAGCCAGGCAAAGCCGTAATCGGCGCGGAACGTCACCAGCCCCCAGCCGGCGACCTCGATCCCCAACGCGAAGGCAAAGAAGGTGACGCGTTCGCGGCGCAGCATCGAGGCGCCGGCGATCGGCGCCACCAGGAACAGCCACAGCACCCAGGTGTCGCTGCTGGAAAGCTGGCCCGACAACACGCTGGCGCAGAGCGCCGCCAGCAGCATGCCGTTGGTCGGCTTGCCCGGCTCGATCATCATCCAGAGTTCCCAGACCATCACCGCGGTGGCGAACACCGCGAGCATCTGAAACCAGACCCCGCCCATCATCACCGCACCGGCGCCGATCAGCGCCATCGCGCCGCCCGAGACCATCCGCACCCCGAGATCGCTCCAGCGACCGGGATCGGTCAGAACGGCCGCGACGGGCGCGGCCTCGGGGTCCGGTTTGGCGGGGTCGGAAGGGTCCGGCCGCGGCATGTCAGACACCGACCGCTCCGAACCGGCGATCGCGGGCGGAATAGGAGGCGATCACCTTGGCGAATTCAGTCGCCGAGAAATCGGGCCACAGCGTGTCGACGAATTCGTACTCGGCATAGGCCGACTGCCACAGCAGGAAGTTCGAGATCCGCGCCTCGCCGCTGGTGCGGATCACCAGATCCGGGTCCGGCAGCACCCGGGTGTCGAGAAACCGCGCCAGCGTCTCGGCGTCGACATCCTTGTAGTCGATGTTGCCCTGCGCGATCTCGTAGGCCAGGCGCTTGGCGGCGCGGGTCACCTCGTCGCGGCCGCCGTAGTTGATCGCGATGGTCAGGTGCACCCGGTCGTTGCCGCTGGTCAGCAGCTCGAGGTCGTCCATCAGCGAGGTCAGCTTGTCGTCGAGCTTGATCCGGTCGCCGATGAAGCGCACCCGGACGCCGCGCGCCATCAGCGCCCGCGCCTCGCGTTCGATGTAGCGCCGGAACAGCGCCATCAGACCGGCGACTTCGGACTGGGTCCGCTTCCAGTTCTCGGTCGAGAAGGCGAAGATCGTCAGGTACTTGACGCCAAGGTCGGGGCAAGCCTCGACGATCTCGCGGACCCGACGCGCGCCGGCGTGGTGGCCCAGGAGCCGCGGCCGGTTGCGCATCTGCGCCCAGCGGCCGTTGCCATCCATGATGATGGCAACGTGGTCGGGACCCGGCTTGGAGGGTGTGGTCTGCGCATCGCGGGCCATCGCGGCCTCCTTAAGATGGGGAGCAGGTCGGCCTGGGTCTCAGACCTGCATGATCTCGGCCTGCTTGGTCTCGAGCGTCTGGTCGACCAGCTTGATGTAGCGGTCGGTCAGCTCCTGCACCTCGGATTCCCAGAACTTCTGGTCATCCTCGGACAGCCCGTCGGCCTTGGCCTTCTTGATCTGATCCATGCCGTCGCGACGCAGGTTGCGCACCGCGACCCGGGCGTGCTCGGCGTAGTTGCCGGCGACCTTGGTCAGCTCGCGACGGCGTTCCTCGTTCAGCTCGGGGATCGGCAGCATGATGATGGTGCCGTTGAGCTGCGGGTTGATGCCGAGACCGCTTTCGCGGATCGCCTTTTCGACCTTGCCGACCAGCGCCTTGTCCCAGACGTTGATGGTGACCATCCGCGGTTCCGGCACGTTGACCGTGCCGACCTGGTTGATCGGGGTCGGGCTGCCATAGGCATCGACCATCACCGGCTCCAGCATCGACGCCGAGGCGCGTCCGGTGCGCAGCGACGCGAATTCGGTGCGCAGCGCCGCGATCGCGCCGTCCATGCGGCGGGTCAGGTCTTGGGTATCGAGTTCGAAGTCGTCGGCCATCGGTCTCTTCTTGCTTTTAGTGTCTGACTGCTTGGCGTTGTCATAGCGGGGTTCGTGGCGTCATTCCAGCCTGCTTGGCCGCGGGTGCGGCCAAGATGCGGCATGGTTGCGACAATGCCCCCGCAGACACGGCCCGGCGGCGCCGAAAGTTTCGCTAGCCGTGAACCCGGGTGTAGGTGCCCTCGCCGGCGAGAATGCCACGCAGGCCACCGGGTTCGTCAAGCGAGAACACGATGATCGGCAGGCTGTTGTCGCGCGCCAGGGCAATGGCGCTGGCGTCCATCACGCCCAGGTGCTTTTGCAGCACCTCGTCGTAGGTCACCGTCTCGTAGCGCTTGGCGTCGGCGTGCTTCTTGGGATCCTTGTCGTAGACGCCGTCGACCTTGGTGCCCTTGAAGATCGCCTCGCAGCTCATCTCGTTGGCGCGCAGCGTCGCCGCGGTGTCGGTGGTGAAATACGGATTGCCGGTGCCGGCGGCGAAGATCACCACCCGCTTCTTTTCAAGGTGCCGCACCGCGCGGCGGCGGATGTAGGGTTCGCAGACCTGGTCCATCGGGATCGCGCTGATCACCCGGGTGAACACGCCCAGCTCTTCCAGCGCCGACTGCATCGCCAGAGCGTTCATCACCGTCGCCAGCATGCCCATGTAGTCGGCGGTTGTCCGCTCCATGCCCTGGGCGCTGCCCTGCAGGCCGCGGAAGATGTTGCCGCCGCCGATCACCATGCAGATCTCGACCCCGAGATCACGCACCGACTTGACCTCGCGCGCGATGCGTTCGACGGTCGGCGGATGCAGCCCGAACGTCGTATTGCCCATCAGCGCCTCGCCCGAGATCTTCAGCATAACCCTGCGGAACGCGGGTTTTTCGGTGTCGGTCATTGGATCTCCGTCTGGTTTGGGGGGCGCTCTGGATCGCGCGGCAAGATGGCGCAAAGCCGCGGCAGGTTCAATGCCGCCGCGTCGAAATCGGCGGGCTCCGGCCGGTCATGACCACGATCGAGAGCTGGGTGCGCGACCTGCCGGACGACCGGCCGGTGCTGATCGCCGGTCCGACCGCCTCCGGCAAGTCGGCGCTGGCGCTGGCGGTGGCGCAGAGCGGCGGCGGGGTGATCGTCAACGCCGACGCGCTGCAGGTCTATCAATGCTGGCGCCTGCTGTCGGCCCGTCCGCCCGAGGCCGAGACCCGGCTGGCGCCGCACGCGCTGTACGGACACGTGCCCTGCGGCGCCGCCTGGTCGACCGGGCACTGGCTGCGCGCCGTCGCGCCGCTGCTGACCGGCGCCGATCGGCCGATCATCGTCGGCGGCACCGGGCTGTACTTCTCGGCCCTGACCGAAGGCCTGGCCGAAATCCCCGCGACGCCGCCCGAGATCCGCGCCGAGGCCGATGCGCTGTCCCTGCCCCGGTTGCTTGCCGATCTCGATGCCGCGTCGCGCGACCGGATCGACACCGCGAACCGGGCCCGGGTGCAGCGCGCCTGGGAAGTGCGCCGCGCCACCGGCCGCGGCATCGCCGACTGGCAGGACGACACCCCGCCGCCGCTGCTGCCGCGCGACGCGGCGACGGCGCTGGTGCTGGTGTCGGATCCGGGTTGGCTGAACGCGCGGATCGATCGCCGGTTCGACGCGATGCTGGCGCAGGGCGCGCTGGACGAGGTGCGCGCGGTGCTGCCGCGCTGGGCCCCGACCGAACCCTGGAGCCGGGCCATCGGCGCCCCCGAACTGGTCGCGCATCTGCAGGGCCGGATCACGCTGGACCAGGCGCGCGACGCCGCGGTCATCGCCTCGCGGCAATACGCCAAGCGGCAGCGCAGCTGGTTTCGCGGCCGCATGGCGGGCTGGCGCAGCATCGATCCGGCGGCGTTCTAGCCGCCGCACCGGCGCCGAAATCGCCAAGACATAGCTGGGGATTTCCGTTCGGAAACCGCGCTTTGCCGGTTTTTCGCTCGTGGCCGATGATTTGTCGTTTTCGGACGGTTCCGGTGGCTAATTGCCGCAGTGCCGGCATGATTTAACCGCCCCGTGGCGATTGACGAACCGCACCGCACATGCCGATGATGGGGAGAACAGACCGGGCACGCCTGATTTTCGCGTCATTCCCGGCCACCAGTCAGCGCGACCCGACCCAGGGGCGCAGCAGGGAGACCGAGATGACGATTCACAGCAAGCCGGGCCAAGCGATCCATCCTGCCGCGTTGCGGTATGCCGACGAGGTGAAGGACGGCGCGCTGTCGCGTCGCGAATTCCTGACCCGGGCCACCGCGCTCGGGCTCAGCAGCACCGCCGCCTTTGGGCTGATCGGCCTGCCGGCCCCGGCGCGCGCCGAGTCCCACGCCCAGATGGGCGGCACGCTGCGCATGGAGATGGAGACCAAGGCGATCAAGGACCCGCGGCTTGCCGACTGGGGCCAGATCCCGAACTTCTACCGCGGCTGGCTCGATTACCTGGTGCAATACGATGCCGACGGGTCGATCACGCCGATGCTGCTGGAAAGCTGGGAGGCCAACGAGGACGCGACGCAGTTCACCCTCAAGGTCCGGCCCGGCGTCACCTGGAACAACGGCGATGCCTTCACCGCCGCCGATGTCGCGCGCAACATCACCCGCTGGTGCGACGGCACGGTCGACGGCAACTCGATGGCGGCCCGCATGGTGCAGCTGGTCGACGCCGAGACCAACATGGCCCGCGACGGCGCGATCGAAGAGGTCGACGAGATGACGGTGCGGCTGAACCTCGCGGCGCCCGACATCACCGTCATCGTCTCGATGGCCGACTACCCGGCGGCGATCGTGCATTCGAGCTTCGAGAGCGGCGATCCGTCGGAAAACCCGATCGGCACCGGCGCCTTCCTGCCCGAGCTGAACGAGGTCGGCGTCAAGCAGGTCCTGGTGCGCAACACCGACCATGTCTGGTGGGGAACCGAGATCTTCGGCGGGCCCTATCTCGACCGGATCGAATACATCGACTACGGCACCGACCCGGCCGCCAAGCTCGCGGCCGCGGAGTCGGGCGAGATCGACAGCACCTACCAGACCACCGGCGATTTCATCGACATCTTCGACAGCATCGGCTGGCAGAAATCCGAAGTGGTGACCGCCGGCACCATCGTGGTGCGCTTCAACCAGAACAACCCGCCCTACGACAATCGCGACGTGCGCCGGGCGCTGCAGATGGCGGTCAGCAACGAGATCGTGCTCGAGCTTGGCTACAGCGGCCGCGGCACGGTAGCCGAAAACCACCATGTCTGCCCGATCCACCCCGAATACGCGCAGATCCCCGCCCCGGTCCATGACCCGGTCAAGGCCCGCGAGATGCTGGTCGAGGCCGGCGCCGGCGACGAGACCTTCGAGCTGATCTCAATCGACGACGCCTGGCAGGCGGCGACCTGCGACGCGGTGGCGGCGCAGCTACGCGACGCCGGGATCAACGTCGAACGCAAGGTGCTGCCCGGGTCGACCTTCTGGAACGGCTGGCTCGAGTTCCCATTCTCGGCGACCGACTGGACGATGCGGCCGCTGGGGGTTCAGGTGCTGGCGCTGGCCTACAAGTCCGGCGTGCCGTGGAACGAGACCGCCTATTCGAGCGAGGAGTTCGACGCGCTGCTGGCCGAAGCCATGTCGCTGGCCGATGTCGATGCCCGGCGCGAGGTGATGGCGAAGATCCAGACGCTGCTGCAGGACGACGGCGTGGTGATCCAGCCCTACTGGCGCTCGATCTACCGCCACTACACCGAGAACGTGCACGATATCGACATGCACCCGTCCTTCGAGCATCACCATTACAAGTGGTGGATGTCGGCCTGATGCCGATCAAGCCGGGGCGGCCAGGCGCCGCCCCTGACGCGTCTTTCTGCATCGGACAAGGTCCCGCATGATCCGCTTCGTGCTGTCGCGCCTGCTGACGATGTTCGCCACGGCGCTGGCACTGACCTTCATCGTGTTCTTTCTCACCAATCTCGAGCCGAGCCTCGAGAAGGTGGCGAAGTCCGAGATCGGGGCGCGGGTCTCGGATGCCGAGGTCGAAAGCTGGCTCGACGCCAACGGCTACGGCGGGCCTTTGCTGCTGCGCTACGGTGCCTGGCTCGGGGTGGTGCCGGGCTGGGTCGAGCGGGTCGACGGCGCAGCCGTCGCGGGACGCTGCGCCACCGAGGATGGCGCGATCGATGCCGGCGCCTTCTGCGGCGTCCTGCAGGGCGACTGGGGCAGCTCCACGGTGTTCCGCCGCGACGTCTCCGAGATCCTCGGGCGCAGCCTCGCGCTGTCGGGCAAGCTGATGTTCTGGGTGATGATGGTGATGGTGCCGGGGGCGCTGGCGCTGGGCGTGCTCGGCGGCATGCGCGAGGGTTCCAAGCTCGACCGCTCGGTCTCGACGGTGTCGATCCTGACCACCGCGACCCCGGAATACGTCTCCGGCGTCGTGTTCATCGCGGTGTTCGCCTCGTCGGCGGTCGGGCTGAAGTGGTTCAACGGATCGGCCACCTCGGCGATGGAGCAGGCGACGTTCGAGAATTTCGCGCTGCCGGTGCTGACCATCGCGCTGTTCGGCATGGGCTATATCGCCCGGATGACCCGCGCCAGCATGACCGAGGTGATGACCGCGCAATACATCCGCACCGCCCGTCTCAAGGGCGTGTCGTTCCCGCGGATCGTGCTGCGCCACGCGCTGCGCAACGCGCTGATCGCGCCGTTCACCGTGATCATGCTGCAGTTCCCCTGGCTGCTGAACGGCGTGGTGATCGTCGAAACCCTGTTCAACTACAAGGGCTTCGGCTGGACCCTGGTGCAGGCGGCCGGCAACAACGATATCGAGCTTCTGCTCGGGGTCTCGGTGATCTCGGTGGTGGTGGTGCTGCTGACCCAGCTGATCTCCGACATCGGCTACGTCTACCTCAACCCGCGCATCCGCGTCTCGTGAAGGGCATCGCGTCATGGACCCTTTAAGCTGGACCGGCCCGCACAACCCGCTGCTCTACCTGGCGGCTCTCGCGGCGACGGGGCTGATGATCGAACTCGCGCTCAGGCTGCTGCGTCCGCTGCTGCAGGATCCGCTGCCATCGGGCGACGCCGGCGCGACGCGCGGCCGCGCCGCGGCGCTTGGCGGCCAGGGCATCCAGGGGTTGCGCTGGCTGGCCTATGCGGCGCCGGGTCTCTTCATCGCCCTCGCCTTCAGCCTGCCCCAGGGCGAACTTGGCATTGTCGGCGAGGTCGCCAAACGTTTCCTGCCGGTCTGGATCGCGCTGGTCGTCACCTTCGCCGCGTCCGGGTATTTCAAGCGCCGCCTCGGGCTGTACGGCAAGCTGTTCGACAGCACGATCGGCAGGATCGGCTTCGGAATGGTTATGTTCTGGGTCTACACCGCGATCTTCGCCGGGCTGTTAGACATGATCTCGACCCACGACCCGCT
>JBFGEI010000058.1:0-14065 GCA_041580155.1 Limimaricola sp. | reverse complement strand
GGGCTGCTGGCGCGCCGCGTCGCGCCGCAGGAGGTGAGCTGGAGCCGCGGCGCCGCCAGCGCCGACCTGTTCGCCTGTGCCGCCGAGCCGCTTCCCGAGACCCGCGCGAAGATCAAGGTGCCGCGCGAGTTCGTCGCACTGGCCGGCAACGTGGTCTGGCACCGCGATCCGGAACGCTTTGCCCGGCTCTATGCGCTGCTGTGGCGGTTGCGCGGCGAAAAGGGGCTCATGGAGGACCGCGCCGACCCGGCGCTGGCCAAGCTGCGGGCGATGGAAAAGGCGGTGCATCGCGACCGCCACAAGATGACCGCCTTCGTGCGGTTCCGCGAGATCGGCGACCGCGGCGCGGCGCGGCGTCGCTTTGCCGCCTGGTTCGAGCCGAGCCACATCACCCTGGAACCGACCGCGCCGTTCTTCGCCCGGCGCTTTGCGGACATGGACTGGCTGATCGCCACGCCGGACCTGACCGCGCGCTTCGAGGACGGCGTGCTGCAATTGCTGGACGGCGAGCCGCGGCCCGACCTGCCGGAAGACGCGACCGAAGAGCTCTGGGGCACCTATTTCCGCAACATCTTCAACCCGGCGCGGCTGAAGATCGGCGCGATGACCTCGGAGATGCCGAAGAAATACTGGGCCAATCTTCCGGAGGCCCGGTTGATCCCGGAGATGATCGCCAGCGCCGAAGCCCGGGTCAGGCAGATGCACGCCGCCGCCCCGACGCTGCCGCCGCTGCGCGCGGCGCGGATCGGGGCGATGCTGGCGACGCCGGAGGTGGCGCGGCCGACCGAAGGCTTGGAAGCGCTGCGCGCCGAGTTGTCGGGCTGCGCCCGCTGCCCGCTGCACGAGACCGCAACACAGGTGGTGCCGGGCGACGGGCCGCGCGACGCCGATCTGATGGTGGTGGGCGAACAGCCCGGAGATCAGGAAGACCTGGCCGGCCTGCCCTTCGTCGGCCCGGCCGGCCAGCTGTTCGACCGAATCGCGGCCGAGGCCGGGATCGACCGCGGCGCGGCCTTCGTGACCAACGCGGTGAAGCACTTCAAGTTCACGCCGCGCGGCAAGCGGCGGATTCACCAAAGCCCGACCAGCGGCGAGATCAGCCAGTGCCGCTGGTGGTTGAAATCCGAGATCGAGATCGTGGCGCCTCGGCTGATCCTGGCGCTTGGCGGCACCGCAGCGGCGAGCCTGACCGGCAGCGCCAAGGGGATCCTGGCGCGGCGCGGCAAGATCGAAGCCACCGAGGACGGGATCCCGGTGTTCCTGACGGTGCACCCGTCCTACCTGCTGCGGCTGCCGGATCCGGAGCTGCGCGCTGCCGAGACCGAGAGGTTCCGCGCCGATCTGACGGCGGCGCAGGTGCATCTACAGGCGCTGCGCGCCGGGTGACGCGGCAGGTCGCGGCGGCTGGCGTCGCGACGGCGTAGTTGAGGGACAAAGTAGCGCAGGCTCCGGCCGCGACGGCGCGCCCGGAGCCGGGCCGGGTCAGGTATTGAACAGGAAATGCATCACGTCGCCGTCCTTGACGGTGTAGCCCTTGCCTTCCGAGCGCATCTTGCCGGCGTCCTTGGCCGGGCCTTCGCCGCCGAGGCTGACGAAATCATCGTAGGCGATGGTCTCGGCGCGGATGAAGCCGCGTTCGAAATCACCGTGGATCACCCCCGCCGCCTGCGGCGCCATGGTGCCGTGACGGATGGTCCAGGCGCGGGCTTCCTTGGGACCGACGGTGAAGTAGGTCTCGAGGTGCAGCAGATCGTAGCCGGCGCGGATCAGCCGGTCGAGACCGGCTTCCTCGAGGCCCATCTCCTCGAGGAACATTGCCTGCTCCTCGGCGTCGAGCTGGCTGATCTCTTCTTCGATCCGGGCGGAGATCACCACATGGGCATTGCCCTCGGCGGCGGCCATCGCCGCGACCTTGGCGGATTGCGCGTTGCCGGTGGCGGCGGCGCTTTCCTCGACGTTGCAGACGTAGAGCACCGGCTTGGCGGTGAGCAGCTGCAGCATCTTCCAGGCCTTGCGGTCGTCGTCGGCAACCGCGACGGTGCGGGCCGGGCGGCCGTCGGCCAGCGCTTCCTGCGCCGCCTTCAGCAGCCGCTCCTGGTCGGCGGCTTCCTTGTCGCCGCCGCGGACCTTGCGGCCGAGGCCCTGCAGCCGCTTCTCGACCGATTCGAGGTCGGCGAGCATCAGCTCGGTCTCGATCACCTGGGCGTCCTCGACCGGGTCGACCCGGCCCTCGACATGCACCACGTCACCATCTTCGAAGCAGCGCAGCACATGCGCGATCGCGTCGGTTTCGCGGATGTTGGCGAGAAACTGGTTGCCGAGGCCCTCGCCCTTGCTGGCGCCCTTCACCAGCCCGGCGATGTCGACGAAGGTCATCCGGGTCGGGATCACCTGCTTGGACTTGGCGATCTCGGCCAGCTTGACCAGCCGCGGGTCCGGCACCGCCACGTCACCGACGTTCGGTTCGATGGTGCAGAACGGGAAGTTCGCCGCCTGCGCGGCGGCGGTGCGCGTCAGCGCGTTGAACAGGGTGGACTTGCCGACGTTCGGCAGCCCCACGATCCCCATGCGAAAGCCCATAGCAACGCTCCTTGCAGCACATCGCGGCGGTCCTATCCCTCTGCGCCGCGCCGCGCAAGGCAAGGCTTGGTGCGCGGCCGGTCGCCGTGCCATGCTGCGGCATCGATAAAAGGAGGCCGAGCCATGACCCCGATCCCCTACCTCTTCTTCCACGGCAACTGCGCCGAGGCGATCGCCGCCTACCGGCAGATCTTCGACTCGCCCGAACCCGAGGTGATGACGCTGGCCGACGCGCCCGAGGAGGTGCGCGCGCAAATGCCCGAGGCCAGCCCGCAGGGCGTGATGCACGCGGCTCTGAAGGTCGGCGATGGCTGGATCTACGCCAGCGACGACCTGATGGGCGGCAGCCCTGCGATGGCCGGCTGCTCGGTCATGGTCGCGCTGCCCGACCACGACAGGGCGCGGAAGGCGTTCGACAGCCTCGCCGAACACTGCCAGGTGCAGATGGATTTCGCACCGACCTTCTGGTCGTCGGGCTTCGGCACGCTGACAGACCGCTGGGGCACCCGCTGGATGATCTCGGTCGACGAGGACCAGCCGCAGCAGGGCTGAGCCGATCCGTCGCGCCGCCGCCCATTGATTTTCCGACCCTCATGGCCCAAACCGGCGAGGATGCGCCAAGGGGGACAGGCATGACACGGATCGACGACACGTTCGCACGGCTGAAATCCGAGGGCCGCAAGGCATTCGTCGCCTATGTGATGGCCGGCGATCCGGACTACGAGACCTCGCGCGAGATCGTGCTGGGGCTGCCCGGCGCCGGCGTCGACATCATCGAGCTCGGGCTGCCGTTCACCGACCCGATGGCCGATGGCGAGACGATCCAGCTTGCCGGGCAACGGGCGCTGGCCGCCGGCCAGACGCTGGACAAGACGCTCGACATCGCGCGGGCGTTGCGCGCGACCGACACCACGACGCCGATCGTGATGATGGGCTATTACAACCCGATCCACTCGCGCGGCGTGCCGAAGTTCCTCGAGCAGGCGCGCGAGGCCGGCATCGACGGGCTGATCGTGGTCGACCTGCCGCCCGAGGAAGACGCCGAGCTGTGCATCCCGGCGCAGGAAGCAGGGCTGAACTTCATCCGGCTGGCGACGCCGACCACCGACGACGCGCGGCTGCCCAAGGTGCTGCAGAACACCTCGGGCTTCGTCTATTACGTGTCGATCACCGGCATCACCGGCGCCGCCGAGGCACAGGCCGACATGGTCGCCCCCGAGGTCGCGCGGATCAAATCCGCCACCGATCTGCCGGTGATCGTCGGCTTCGGCGTCAAGACACCGGAGACCGCCAGGGCGATCGCCGGCATCGCCGACGGCACCGTGGTCGGATCGGCGATCGTCAGCCAGATCGCCCAGGGCAAGCCGGTCGCCGAGGTGCTGGCCTTCGTCAAGACGCTGGCCGACGGCGCCCACGCCGCCTGACACCGCGCCCCGCCGTCGCGCCGTTGACCCGGCGCGACGCAAGGTCATTGCGACCGCCCCTGCCCGGCTGGTAAACGCTTCTTACCAATCCGGAAAGGAGCGCGGCCCATGCCCGTCATCACCTGCATCGAGGACTTGAAACGGCTGCACAAGCGGCGCGCGCCGAAGATGTTCTTCGACTACGCCGAATCCGGCAGCTGGACCGAGCAGACCTTCCGCGAGAACACCACCGACTTCGAAAAGATTCGGCTGCGCCAGCGGGTCGCGGTCGACATGTCGGACCGCAGCATCAGCGCCGAGATGCTTGGCGCCGAGGTGACGATGCCGGTGGCGCTGGCACCGGTGGGCATGACCGGCATGCAAAACGCCGACGGCGAGATCAAGGCGGCGCGGGCCGCCGAGAAATTCGGCGTGCCCTTCACCCTGTCGACGATGTCGATCTGCTCGATCGAGGACGTGGCCGAGCATTCCTCGGCGCCGTTCTGGTTCCAGCTCTACGTGATGCGCGACGAGCAGTTCGTCGACAACATCATCGAACGCGCCAAGCGGGCCGGCTGTTCGGCGCTGGTGCTGACGCTGGACCTGCAGCTGCTGGGCCAGCGCCACAAGGATCTGAAGAACGGGCTGTCGGCGCCGCCCAAACTGACGCCGGCGACGCTTTTGGACCTGTCGACGCGGTGGCGCTGGGGCCTGGGGATGCTGGGGACCAAGCGGCGCAGCTTCGGCAACATCGTCGGCCACGCCGCGGATGTCGACGACACCAGTTCGCTGATGACCTGGACCGCGCAGCAGTTCGACCTGCGTCTCGATTGGGACAAGGTGAAGCGGATCAAGGAAAAATGGGGCGGCAAGCTGATCCTGAAGGGGATTCTCGACGCCGAGGACGCCAAGCTCGCGGTCGAGGCCGGCGCCGACGCGATCGTGGTGTCGAACCACGGCGGCCGGCAGCTCGATGGCGCGCTGAGCTCGATCCGAATCCTGCCGTCGATCGTGCGCGCGGTGAAGGGCCGGACCGAGATCTGGCTCGACAGCGGCATCCGCTCGGGCCAGGACGTGCTGAAGGCGCTGGCGCTCGGCGCCGACGGCACGATGATCGGCCGGGCCTGGCTCTATGGTCTGGGCGCGATGGGCGAACCCGGGGTGACCGCGGCGCTCGAGGTGATCCGCAAGGAGCTGGACCTGACGATGGCGCTGTGCGGCGAGCGCGACATTGCCAATCTGGGGCCGCACAACCTGCTGGTGCCGAAGGATTTCGAAGGCGACTGGCAAGACGGCAGCGCCGCCTGACGCGCCATGGCGGGGCCGCTGGCCCCGTCACACATCCAGATCTGGTAATGGATTGGAGCGGGCGGCGGGAATCGAACCCGCACGTTCAGCTTGGAAGGCTGACAGGCTACCACTACATCACGCCCGCGTCGCAGATCTGATAGCGCCTCGCGCCGGCGGCTTCAAGTCGGCTCAGGCCTCGATCGGTTCGATCAGCTCGGGCCCGGTCGCGCGGTTCGAATTCACCGCCCGGTCGACCCGGTGCCAGGTCAAAGGATCGGGGTTCGCCCGCATCAAGGGCGCCGCGCCGTGCCCGGCCTCGCCAAGCCACAGCGGCCAGTCGGCGGGGTCCAGGATCACCGGCATCCGCGTGTGGATCCGGGTCATGGCGCCTTGCGCCGCCGTGGTGACCACGGCGCAGCTGGTGACGCCTTCACCGTCCCGCTCCCAGTCCTGCCAGACCGCGGCGAAGGCCAGCGGCGCGCCGTCGTCGCGGTGGATGAACCACGGCAGCTTGGCGCCGTCGTCATCGACGGTCCATTCGTAGAAGCCGCTGGCGACGACCAGGCAGCGACGGTCACGCACCGCGGCGCGGAACGCCGGCTTTTCGGCGATGGTCTCAGCGCGGGCGTTGATCAGCAGCGGCCCGTCACCGGGCTTCTTGTACCAATGCGGGATGAAGCCCCAGCGCATCGGCCGCAACCGCCTGGCGCCCTCGGCCGAGGTCACCGTGTGCACCTGTACGGTCGGGCAGACGTTGTAGTTCGGCACCTCGGGCAGGTCGTTGCCCGGCACCGCGTCGAACACCTGCGCCATCGCCTCGTGCGGCAGGGTGATCGCCATGCGTCCGCACATCTGCCGTCTCCTGTTGCTGGAGGCCACTGTGCCAAGCGCCGCGCCGGGCGTCCAGCGCATGAAAAAGCGCGCCCCGGGGGTCCCCGGGGCGCGCCGATACGCCGAAGCGGCGTGTTACTTCACCGTGATGCGGCCATCGGTGTACGGCTTGTAGTCGCCTTGCGCCGCCATGTACTCGGCGGTGACGTCGGCAAGATCGGGGCCGAAGTCATAGGCCTTGGCGGCGTTCACGAACATCGCGTAGCCATCGCCGCCGTTGCGCACGTAGTTGTTCGACACCAGGCCGTAGGTGGCCTCGGGATCGAGCGGCGCGCCGGCGATCATCACGTCGGAAATCCGGCTGCCCGGCGCGGCGGCGGGATCGACGGCAAAGCTCATCCCCGCGACCTGCGGGAACCGGCCGCCGCCCTCCTCCATCTGGCCGACGCCGTTCTCCAGCGCCGCCACGATATCGGCACCGGTCACCTCGAAGGTCGACAGCGTGTTCTGGAACGGCAGCACGGTCAGCACCTCGCCCATCGTCACCTCGCCCTGGTCGATGCTGGCGCGCAGCCCGCCCGAGTTGGCGATCGCGGCGACGATGCCCTGGTCCTTGACCCGGTCGAGCATGGCGTCGGCCACGAGGTTGCCCATCTCGCATTCCATCGCCCGGCAGACGTCGCGATTGCCCTCGATCGGCGCGGCGGTCGCGGCGACGACGCGGTTGCGAATCTCCTCGAGCGGCTGCGCCAGCTCGGCGACGCGCTCCTTGGTCGGCTGGTCCTCGGCCACCTGGCCGTCGACCAGGATCGGCTCGCCCTTGGCCTCGGTGATCTTGCCGTCATCGTCGAAGGTGACGTTCAGCTCGCCGAGGAACTTGCCATAGGCGTAGGCCTGCACGATGGCGGTGTCGTTCACCATCACCGGGTAGACGTCGACCGCGCCTTCCTGAGTGTTCGACAGCAGCGTGTTGGTGTGGCCGCCGACGATCACGTCGACACCGGTGGTGCCGGCGGCGATCTCCTTGTCGGTGCCGAAGCCGGAATGGCTCAGCACGATGATCTTGTTGACGCCCTGCTCGGTCAGCTTGTCGACCTCGGCCTGCACCGCGTCGATCGGCGGGGTGAAGATCACGTTCGGGCCGGGGCTGGCCAGCTCGTCGGTGTCCTGCGGCGTCAGGCCGATCAGGCCGATCTTCTCGCCGCCGCGCTCGATCACCGTGCTTTTCTGGATCTTGTCCGACAGCATCGCCTCGCCGGTCAGGTCGGCGTTCGACATCAGCACCGGGAAGTCGACATTGTCGATGAAGGCGCCAAGCACCTCGGGGCCGTCGTCGAATTCATGGTTGCCGACGGTCATCGCGTCGTAGCCGAGCTTGTTCATGAACTCGGCGGTCATCTCGCCCTTGTAGTAGGTGTAGAACAGCGTGCCCTGGAACTGGTCGCCACCGTCGACCAGCAGCAGGTTGCCGTCGCCGATCCTGCCACGGGCCTCGGTGACGGCGGTGACCAGACGCGCCGCGCCGCCGAAGCATTCGCCGGCCTCGTTGTCCTCTTCCGCGCAAGTCGAATCATACGCCGAGATCGGCTCGTAACGGTCGTGGAAGTCGTTGGTGTGCAGGATGGTCAGCGAATAGTCCGCCTGAGCCGCACCGGCGGCAAGCGCGAGCGCCGCGCTGGTGCCGAGGAGTCCGATTTTCATGTTCTGATTTTCCCTGTCGGTTAAACAACTGTGAAGAGATTGGGCCGGAATCTGCCGCCCTGTCAAAGCCGCCGTCCCAGGGTGACGCTACGACCGCCGCGGCGGCTTGACGCGGCGGGTCCGGCGGGGGCATCACCGCGCCATGCAGATCTACAAGATATTCCGCGCGGCCGAGTGGGCCGACCTCGAGCGCGCCGGCGACACCGCCGGTGCCCCCGTCGACCTCGCCGACGGCTACATTCATTTTTCCACCGCCGGCCAGGCGGCGGAGACCGCGGCCAAGCATTTCGCCGGCGCCGAAGGGCTGGTGCTGGCGGCGCTCGACGCCGAATCGCTTGGCGACTCGCTGCGCTGGGAACCGTCGCGTGGCGGCCAGCTGTTCCCGCATCTCTACCGCCGGCTGCGCCGCGACGAGGTGACCTGGGCAGAGCCGCTGCCGCTCGAGAACGGTCGCCACGTCTTCCCGGCGCTGGCATGAGCACGCTGGAGCGGCTCGGCCTCGCGGCGCTGCGGCGGATCGATCCGGAAACCGGACACGGCCTGGCGCTGAAGGCGCTGCGCGCCGGGCTCGGGCCGCGCGGCGGTCCGGTGACGACGCCGCGGCTGGCGATGGATCTGGCCGGGCTGAAGCTGCCGAACCCGGTCGGGCTGGCCGCCGGGTTCGACAAGAACGCCACCGCGCTTCAGGCGCTGTCGCGCAGCGCCTTCGGTTTCGTCGAGGTCGGCGCCGCGACGCCGCGGCCGCAAGAGGGCAACCCGCGGCCCCGGCTGTGGCGGCTGACCGAGGATCGCGCCGCGATCAACCGCTTCGGCTTCAACAACCAGGGCATGGACCCGATCGCGGCCCGGCTGGCGCAGCGCCCCGCCGGCATGGTGCTGGGGCTGAACCTCGGCGCCAACAAGGACAGCGCCGACCGCTCGGCCGATTTCGCCACGGTGCTGACCCGCTGCGCCGCCGACCTGGATTTCGCGACGGTCAACGTGTCGTCGCCCAACACCGAAAAGCTGCGCGACCTGCAGGGCAAGGCGGCGCTGGCGGCGCTGCTCGACCGGGTGATGCAGGCCAACGCCGCCCTGCCCCGGCCGCTTCCGGTGTTCCTGAAGATCGCGCCGGACCTGACCGAGGCCGAGCTCGAGGACGTGGCGCAGGTCGCGACCGAGGCCGGTCTGGCCGGCATCGTCGCCACCAACACCACCCTGTCGCGCGACGGGCTGTGCGACGCGCAGAAGGACCAGGCCGGCGGGCTGTCCGGCCAGCCGCTGTTCGAACGCTCGACCCGGGTGCTGGCGCGGCTGTCGACGCTGACACCGCTGCCGCTGATCGGCGTCGGCGGCGTGGGCAGCGCCGAACAGGCCTATCAGAAGATCCGCGCCGGCGCCTCGGCGGTGCAGCTCTACACCGCGCTTGTCTACGGCGGCATGGGCCTCGCCTCCGAGATCGCCAACGGTCTCGACCGGCTGCTGGAGCGCGACGGCTTCGCCAGCGTATCGGAGGCCGTGGGCACGGGCCGCGCCGACTGGCTCTAACCCGCGGCGCGCTCCAGCGCCGGGTAGCGCGCGGGCAGCGTCGCGCCGCGCGCCACGTAGCTGACCAGCATCGCCATCCACAGACCGTGGTTGCCGAACAGCGACGTGAGCAGCAGCGCCGCGGCGAAGTAGATCACCGCCGACAGCGCCATCATGTTGCGCATGTCGCGGCTGCGGGTGGCGCCGATGAAGATGCCGTCGAGCATCCAGGGGATCAGCCCGAACAGCGGCGTCGCCACCATCCACGGCAGGTAGTCGCGCGCTGCTTCGCGCACCGCCGGCGCGGTGGTCATGGTGTCGATGATCGCCGGGCCGAACACCCAGAACCCCACCGCCAGGCCAAGGCTGACCACGCCGCCGTGGATCGACGGCAGAAGCGCCGCGCGGCGCAGCCGCAGCGCCGCCCGCGCCCCCATCGCCTGGCCGACCAGCGCCTCGGCGGCGAAGGCGAAGCCGTCGAGCGCGAAGGCGGTGATGTTGAGGAACTGCAGCAGCACCTGGTTGGCGGCCAGCGGCACGTCGCCGAAGGACGCGCCCCAGAACAGGAAGCTGATCACGATCGACTGCAGCAGCACCGAGCGGATCAGGATGTCGGTGTTCACCGCCGCCATGTGGCGCAGCCGCGCCGGGTCGAACACCCGCAGCCGGTCGCGCCAGGCCGGGCTGGCGAAGGCGTCGCGGCACAGCCAGAGCCCCAGCGCCAGCCCCGACCATTCGGCAAGGAAGGTCGCGATGGCGACGCCGGGCACGCCCCAGCCAAGCCCCAGCACGAACCACAGGTCGAGCGCGATGTTGACGCCGTTCATCCACAGCTGCAGCACCAGCACCGCCGCCGTCCGCTCCTGCGCGATCAGCCAGCCGGTCAGCCCGTAGATCGCGATCGCGGCGGGCGCCGACCAGACCCGGATCGACAGATACTCGCGCGCCATGGACTCGACCTCGGCGCTCGCAGGGGCGATGGCGAAGGCGGCGGCGAAGATCGGCCATTGCAGCGCGATGATCCCGGCGCCGGCCGCGAAGGCGATCATCAGCGCCCGGGTCAGCAGCGCCGCGACCTCGGCCCGGTCGTCGCGGCCCAGCGCCTGCGCCGCCAGCCCCGTCGTCCCCATCCGCAGGAAGCCGAAGATCCAGTAGATCCCCGCGATCACCACCGCGCCGATGCCGACCGCGCCGATCGGCGCCGCGGCGCCGAGCTGGCCGACCACGCCGGTGTCGACCGCGCCGAGGATCGGCACCGTGGCGTTCGACAGCACGATCGGCAGCGCGATCTTCAGGACGCGGCGATGGGTCAGCGGCGGCGCGCCGGCCTCAGCCATCCTGCGCCGGCATCAGGAAATGCCCGGTCGCCTGCGCGAACAACCGCGACCGGTTGTCCTGCCAGGCCTCGACATGCACCGACGCGTAGCGCCGGCCGGACCGGTTGATCCGCGCCCGGGCATAGGCGTCGCGCGGCAGGCCCGACCGCAGGTAGTCGACGGTGAAATCGATGGTGCGCGGCCAGCGCGGCAGCGCCGCCGTGATCGCCGCCTCCGAGGTCGGGTCGGCCGCAGCCTCGCCCTCGATCCGGCCCCACATCTGCGCCCAGGCCAGCTCGACCATCGCCGCGGTCTCGAGAAAGGCCGCGGTGGCGCCGCCGTGCAGCGCCGGCAGCATCGGGTTGCCGATCAGCGCGTCGGAATAGGGCAGGATCGCGGTCAACTCGTCGCCGCGGCGGTCGAAGCGGATGCCGAGAAAGCTGATGTAGGGCACGCCGCCGACCAGCGCCTGCAGCGCGGCGTCGCGACGGGTCTTGATGACCTGCACCGGCTCCGGGCGCCGCGGGCTCATGTCGTGCCCCCCGCGGCACCGACCGCCGGGTGGCCCTGGCCCAGCCCGTCGACGGTGAAGGCGCCGGTCGCGGTGGCCACCGGCCGGTCGTCGTCGTCATCGACGGCGATCGCCCGGACGAAGGCCACGGTGCGGGTGATGTGCCAGCATTCGGCGCGCGCGGTGATCGCCTGCCCCGGCACCGCCGGGCGCATGTAGTCGATCCGCAGGTCGAGCGTCGCGGTCACCGAGGGCCGCGCCGGGTGCGACATCACCGCGGCGCCGGCGCAGGTGTCCATCAGCGCCGACACCGCGCCGCCGTGGATCACCCCGGTCGCCGGGTCGCCGACCAGCTTGGCGTCCCAGGGCATGGTGATTTCGGCGTGGCCGCCGCCGATCCGGGTCAGCGTCATGCCCAGCGCCCTGGCGTGCGGCAGGGCATCGACGAACTGCTGCGCCGCGCGGGTTTCTTTGTCGGATGTCTGGTTCATGGCGCCAGCTTGGCGATCGCCCGGCCCGCCGCAAGCGCAATCTCGCGCTTACCGGAGGTTGCGGACTCATTGCCGTCACGGCATCACCGGCCTAGAATTCCCGAGAGGAGAGCGCCGATGCCCGAGACCCGTCTGACTTTCAAGGAAATGTGCGCCCGCTTCGAGGTGACGCCGCGGACCTTGCGATACTACGAATACATCGAGCTTCTGTCGCCGCAGAAGGAGGGCCGATCGCGATTCTACGGCCCGCGCGAGCTGGCCCGGATGACGTTGATTCTGCGGGGCCGTCGCTTCGGCTTCAGCCTCGAGGAAATCCGCCAGTTTCTCGAGATCTATCAGAGCCATGGCGACAAGGCGCAGCTGCAGGCCTGGATCGGCATGGCCGACCGCCAGCTGAAGGCGCTGGCGGCTCAGCGCGACGAACTCAACGAGACGATCGCCGACCTGCAGAAGCTGCGCGACGAATCCGTCGCCTCGCTTGACTGAACGTCACCCGCTTCGATTGCAGACCCCAAAACCCCTGCACGTATGACGCGCAAGGCCGGATTCTGGCCAAAGAACATTATTGCTGTCATAGAGCGCTATTTTTCTTGACCTTTCGTCATTCGATCTTTGACGCCGCGTCACGTTTACGTTCGCGTCACCTTTGCTTGTAAGGTCCGCTCAAGACCCTCAGTTGGACTGCCTGACCGGCCCACCGAGGATAACGACGATGACCGAACCGACCATGACGATCCGCCAGATGTGCGACGCTTTTGACGTGACCCCCCGGACCCTGCGCTTCTACGAGGCAAAGGAGCTGCTTTTCCCGATCCGCGAAGGCACGCGGCGGCTGTTCACCCGGCGCGACCGGGCCCGGCTGAAGCTGATCCTGCGCGGCAAGCGCTTCGGGTTCAGCCTCGAGGAAATCCGCCAGCTGCTCGATCTCTACGAGACCGACGACCAGCAGGAGCTGCAGCTGACCCGGACCTACGACATCGCGCAGCGGCATCTGACCGAGATGGAAGAACAACGCGCGGCGCTGGACGAGGCGATCGGCGAACTCAAGGCTCAGATGAGCTGGGGCGCCGAACGTCTGGCCAAGCTGCAAGGCCGCGCCGACGCGGCATGATTTGGACCCGGCGCCCCACGAGAGCGCGCCGATGGCCGACCGCCCCGGGGAGGGGGCGGCAAGGATCGGGGTCGCCGGCTTCCCCCCATGCGGGGGGGCCGGTCCTCACACAACGCACCATGGGTGCGAACAACATGACAGCGCCCCGGCACGGGGCGTCAGAGGGAGAGAGAGCAGATGCCGATTTACAACGCGCCGATTCGGGACATGCAGTTCGTCCTGCATGAGGTGCTCGACCTCTCGAACCAGGACATTCCCGGCTACGCCGACCTTGATCGCGACTTCACCGCGGCGGTGCTCGAGGAAGCCGGCAAGCTGTCCACCGAGGTGCTGCTGCCGCTGAACCCGGTCGGCGACCACGAGGGCTGCACCCTCGAGAACGGGGTTGTCCGCACCCCCGCCGGCTTCAAGGCCGCCTTCAACCAGCTGCGCGACGGCGGCTGGACCGCGATCGACTGCGACGCCGATTTCGGCGGCCAGGGCCTGCCCTACATCATGCACACCGCCGTCAACGAGCCGATGGTTTCGGCCAACATGGCGCTGAACATGTACCAGGGCCTGACCCACGGCGCCTACAGCGCGATCAACATCCACGGCACCGACGAGCAGAAGCAGCGCTGGCTGCCCAAGCTGACCACCTGCGAGTGGACCGGCACCATGAACCTGACCGAGCCGCATTGCGGCACCGATCTGGGCCTGATGCGCACCAAGGCGGTGCCGCAGGACGACGGCAGCTACAGCGTCACCGGCCAGAAGATCTTCATCTCGGCCGGCGACCACGACATGGCCGATAACATCGTCCACCTGGTGCTGGCCAAGATCCCCGGCGGCCCCGAGGGCATCAAGGGCGTGTCGCTGTTCATCGTCCCCAAGGTGATGGTCAACGAAGACGGCACGCTCGGCGACCGCAACGCGGTCAGCTGCGGCAAGCTCGAAGAGAAGATGGGCATCCACGGCAACGCCACCTGCGTGATGAACTACGACGGCGCCACCGGCTACCTGCTGGGCGAGCCCCACAAGGGCATGCGCGCGATGTTCACCATGATGAACGAAGCCCGTCTCGGGGTCGGCCTGCAGGGCTGGGCCCAGGCCGAGGCGGCGTATCAGAACGCCGTGGCCTACGCCAAGGACCGGCTGCAGGGCCGCGCCGTGACCGGCGCCCAGAACCCCGAAGGGCCGGCTGATCCGCTGATCGTGCACCCCGACATCCGCCGCAACCTGATGGACCAGAAGAGCTTCGTCGAGGGCGCCCGCGCCTTCACCTTCTGGGGCGCGCACCTGATCGACCGCTCGGTGCGGGCCGACGACGAGGACGCCGAGGGGCT
>JBFGEI010000057.1:0-14146 GCA_041580155.1 Limimaricola sp. | reverse complement strand
TTTGACGCATGGTCTGCCGTGCTGTCGGAAGGCCGCGTCTGGCGCTCGCTCGGCCTGTCGCTCTGGATCGCTTTTGCCTCGACCGCGCTGGCCTGCGTCATCGGTCTTGGCGCGGCGCTGCTGCTCCGCCGTCGCTTTCCGGGGCAGGGGCTGGCACGGCTGCTGTTCCAGATCAACCTCACCATCCCGCATGCGGTCGGCGCGCTGGGCATCCTGTGGCTCCTGTCGCAGTCGGGCTTCATCGCACGGCTCTCGGCCGGGGCCGGGCTGATCGACGGCCCCGCCGGGTTTCCGGCGCTGACGCAGGACCGCTATTCGATCGGCATCATCGCGCATTACGTCTGGAAGGAGGTGCCCTTCGTCGGGCTGATCCTGCTGGCCAACATGCAAAGCCTCGGCGACGATCCCGAAAGCGCCGCGCGCACGCTGGGGGCCGGGCCGTTCGCGGCGATGCGGCTGGTGCTGCTGCCGTTGCTGCGGCCGGCGCTGGTGCGGGCCGGCGCCATCGTGTTCGCGTTTTCCTTCGGCGCTTGGGAAGTCCCGGTGCTGCTGGGCCAAAGCGCGCCGGCCGCGCTGCCGGTGCTGGCCTGGCAGCGATTCACCAGCGCCGATCTTGCCGCCCGGCCCGAGGCGATGGCGCTGGCGATGCTGATCGCGCTGGTGTCGGCGCTGCTGGTCCGGGTCGCGCTGAGGGCGGATCGATGACCGGCGGGGCGCGCTGGCGCGCGGTGTTCGGCGCGGGGTTGATCCTGTGGCTGCTGGCGCCGCTGCTGCCGCTGCTGGTCTGGTCGGTGGCGCGCGGCTGGTTCTTTCCCGAGATCCTGCCGGCCGACCTCACGCTGCGGGCCTGGGGCCGGGCGCTGCAGGGCGGCTCGGACATCCTCGCCAGCCTCGGCACCACCACCGTCATCGCCGTGGCGGCCGCGGCGCTGTCGCTGGCGCTGGGCATTCCGGCCGGGCGGGCGCTTGGGCTGCACCGGTTTCGCGGGCGTGGCCTCGTTGAACTGGCGCTGCTGGCGCCGGTGATCGTGCCGGGCATCGCGGTCGGGCTTGGCATCCACGGGGTGTTTTTGCGGCTTGGCCTGACCAACTCGCTGGCCGGGGTGGTTCTGGTGCACCTGGTGCCGACGCTGCCCTACGTGATCTTCGTGATGGCCGGGGTGTTCGCCAATTTCGACACCGAAGCCGAAGCCCAGGCGCGCAGCCTCGGCGCCGGTCGGGTGCAGGTGTTCTGGCACGTCACCCTGCCGGGGATCTGGCCCGGGGTGATGGTCGCCGGGCTGTTCGCCTTCCTCGTGTCCTGGAGCCAGTACATCCTGACCCTGACGATCGGCGGCGGCCGGGTGGTGACGCTGCCGCTGCTGCTTTATGCGCAGGCGGCGTCGGGGCGCAACGACCAGGCCGGGGTGCTGGCCGTGCTGAGCCTGCTGCCGGGGCTGGTGATCCTGGCGCTGACCGCGCGGCAGCTGACCGGCCGGCCGGCGGCGCTCGGCGGAGGGGCGAGATGACCAGATTGACGATCGAGGCGCTGAGGATCCGTCATCCCGGCGCCGCGCGGCCAGCGCTGGACGGGCTGTCGCTCGAGGTGCGCAGCGGCGAGATGGTGGCGCTGCTTGGCCCGTCGGGCTGCGGCAAGACCACGGCGCTGCGCATCGTCGCCGGGCTGCTGGCGCCGGACTCGGGCGACGTGTGGCTCGACGGCGGCTCGGTGCTGCGGCTGCGCCCCGAGCAGCGCGACACGGTGATGGTGTTCCAGACAGGGCAGCTGTTTTCGCACATGGACGTCGCCGCCAACGTCGGTTTCGGGCTTCGGATGCGCAAGCTGCCGCGCGCCGAGATCGCGACACGGGTCGGCGAGGCGCTGGAGCAGGTGCAGCTGGCGGGGCTGGGGGCGCGGCGGCCGGACCAGCTGTCGGGCGGCCAGCGGCAGCGCGTCGCGCTGGCCCGGGCCCTGGTGCTGCGGCCGCGGCTGCTGCTGCTGGACGAGCCGCTGTCGAGCCTCGATGCGCATCTGCGCGGCGAAATGCGCGAGTTGATCCGCCGGCTGCAGCGCGACACCGGCATCACCACGCTGGTGGTGACCCACGACCAGGAAGAGGCGGCGGTGCTGGGCGACCGGGTCGCGCTGATGCTGGGCGGCGCGCTGCGCCAGTTCGACGCGCCGCAGGCGCTGTGGCAGCGCCCGGCCGACACCGACGTGGCGCGGTTCTTCGGCGGCAGCAACTTCGTGCCCGGCCGGTCCGACGGCCGGGTGTTCGACAGCGCGCTGGGGCCGCTGCTGCTGCCGCCGGGGGCCCCGATCGGACCCGGCTGCCTCACGCTGCGCCCCGAGGCGGTGGGCCGTGGCGCGCCGGACTGCGAGAACGGCGTCGAGGCGCGGCTGGTCGAGTGCCGGTTCCAGGGGCTGCTGAGCCGCGCGGTGTTCGACATCCGCGGCCAGCGCATCGAGGCGCTGCTGCCGCCGGCGGCGGCGCAGGAGCTGGGCCAGGGACAGCTGCACCGGATCGTGCTGCCGCGCGACGCGCTGTGGGTTCTGCCCGATGCCGATGCCGGCCCGGGCACGACAGCGTGACCGCGGCGCTGGTGACGCCACCGTGGCGGCAGCGTAGGCTGCCAGCCGAAGGAGATGCTTGATGTTTTCAGCCGAGATGATGCTCGACGCGACGCTGCTGCCGGCGATGATGATCGCCCTGGCGGCGGGGTTGCTGTCGTTCCTCAGCCCCTGCGTGCTGCCGATCGTGCCGCCCTACCTGGCCTATATGGGCGGGGTGTCGGTCAGCGAGATGGCCGAGGCGCGGTCGGACCGGCGCCGGGTGCTGCTGGCGGCGCTGTTCTTCGTGCTCGGGCTGTCGACGGTGTTCCTGCTGCTCGGGGTGGCGTTCTCGGCGCTGGGCCGGGCGTTCCTGCAATTCCAGGATTGGTTCAACGTCGTCGCCGGGGTGACGATCATGATCTTCGGCGCGCATTTCGCCGGGGTGATCCGGATTCCGTTCCTCGACCGTGAGGCGCGGATCTCGGGCGGCGACCGTGGCGGTTCGGCCTTCGGCGCCTACGTGCTGGGCCTGGCCTTCGCCTTCGGCTGGACGCCCTGCCTGGGGCCGATCCTCGGCACCATTCTCGGGCTGGCGGCGACCGAGGCCGACGTGTCGCGCGGCGCCACGCTGCTGGCGGTCTACGCGATGGGGCTGGGGATTCCGTTTCTGCTGGTCGCGGCGTTCTTCCCGCGGCTTGGCGGCGCGATGGGCTGGATGAAGCGGCACATGAGCCGGATCGAGCGGACCTCGGGGCTGCTGCTGTGGACCGTCGGGCTGATGATGCTGACCGGGCAGTTCTCGGATTTCAGTTTCTGGCTGCTCGAGACCTTCCCGGGGCTCGCCACGCTGGGCTGAACCGCTGCGGGCCGGCGTCGGACTGCGTATTTCAGGACAAAGTAGACGGATTCCACGGCTTAATTCGGCCTCGCTCCTCGGCTAGTCTGGCCGGGCAGGAGGACGGGCATGGATCAGGCGACGGGGCAGGTGCGGCGGCGGCGGGTATTCTACATCCCGGGCTACGATCCGATCCATCCGCGGCGCTACCGCGAATTGTATCGCACGGAGGCGGCGGCGCAGGCGGCGGTGTCGGGCCATGTGCTGCAGCTTGCGCCGAAGCGCGGCGCCGGGCCGTACGGCTGGGAGGTGGCCGCGCGAATCGAGGGCGCTGAGGTGGCGGCGCGGGTCGAGGTGCTGGTGTGGTCCGACATCGTCCGCGACTCAATGCGCGGCGGCGTGGCCGCGACCTACGGCCAGCTGTGCCGCACCGCCTGGATCTATGCCGGCAGCGGCGCGCTATGGCGGCTGATGCGGCTGCGCAAGGGACCGGTGATCGCGGCGTTCTACCCGGTTGCGATGCTGCTGCTGCAACTGGCGCTGGCGCTGGCGGTCGGCGCGTCGTGCGGTGCGGCAGTGGCGGCGCTGCTGCGGCTGATCGGGCTGCCGGGCTGGATCGGGTTCTGGCCGGTCCTGGCCGGCGTTGCCTGGCGAATTCTCGAATGGTGTCGCGCCAGGGACGGCCGGATCTTCGCCTATTACCTGATGCATGACTACGCGTTTTCGGCGCGTTGGCGCGGCGCCAACCCGGCGGCGCTCGAGGTGCGGATGGCCGAGTTCGGCGTCCGGATCGCGGCGGCGCTGACCGAGGATGTCGACGAGGTGCTGGTGGTCGGTCATTCCTCCGGTGCGCATCTTGCGGTGTCGGTGCTGGCCGACCTGGTGCGCGGCGGTCTGGTGCCCGCGTCCGGGCCGGCGCTAGGGCTGCTGACGATCGGCCAGGTGGTGCCGATGATGTCGTTCCTGCCAAAGGCGACCCGGCTGCGCGCCGACCTGGCGCTGCTGGGAGCCAGTGACCGGCTGGCCTGGGTCGACGTGACCGCGCCGGGCGACGGCTGCGCCTTCGCGCTGTGCGACCCGGTGGCGGTCTCGGGCGTGGCGCCGCCACAGCAACGTTGGCCGCTTGTGATCTCCGCCGCCTTCAGCCAGACGCTCAGCCCCGAGCGTTGGGCGGCGCTGCGCTGGCGGTTCTTCCGGCTGCATTTCCAGTATCTCTGCGCCTTCGATCGGCCGGGCGATTACGACTACTTCCGGATCACCGCAGGGCCGCTGACGCTGCGGCGGCGGTTTTCCGGCCGGACCGGGTCGCGGTCGCGGATCACCCGGGCGCTGTCGCCGCATGTGTCGGTCGCCGCGTGACGCTTCCCCCGAAGCCCGCGGCGCGGCAAGGGCGGGTGTCGCTGTGGCGATACCTGCGGCTGTTTCGCGCCGACATCCTGTCGGCGCAGCCGGCGCGGCTCTATCGGGCCTGGATGGCCGAGTTCCGCACGCCGTTCTTCCGCAGCTACCTGATCAACGATCCGGCGCTGCTGCGGCTGGTGCTGAACGACCGGCCGCAGGATTTTCCGAAGTCGGACCGGATCGGCGCCGGGCTGCGGCCCTTGCTGGGCCGCTCGGTGTTCGTCACCAACGGCACCGAATGGCGGCACCAGCGTCGGATCATCGACCCGGCCTTCGAAGGCGGAAAGCTGCGGCACAGCTACCCGGCGATGCGTGCTGCCGGCGAGGCCGCGGTGGCGCGGCTCGCCCGACAGGCCGACGGGCGCGCGGTCGAGATCGAGGAACTGGCCAGCCATGCCGCGGCCGACGTGATCTTCCGGACGCTGTTCTCGATCCCGATCGAGCACAAGCTTGCATCGCAGGTGTTCGAGGCGTTCCGGCAGCACCAGCGCAGCCAGCCGATCCTGAATCTCGCGGCGTTTCTGCCGGGGCCGTCCTGGATGCCGCGGTTCTTCTCGCGCCGGACGCTGGAAACTGCGCAGCGGATCCGCGGGCTGATTGCCGAACTGGTGGCAGAGCGGGCGGCGCAGATCGCCGACGGCACGGCGAAGATGGACCTCGCGACCCGGATCATGACCACCGAGGATCCCGAAACCGGGGTTCGGTTCGATGCCGAGGAGATGGTCGACCAGGTGGCGATCTTCTTTCTCGCCGGGCACGAGACCAGCGCCTCGGCGCTTGGCTGGGCGTTGTACCTGTTGGCGACGCACCCGGAGATACAGGATCGTGCGGCGGCCGAAGCGCGCGAGTTTTCGGGAAGCTTCTCGGATCTTTCCCGAATGAAGTTGATACGCGACGTGTTTCGCGAAACGCTGCGGCTTTACCCGCCGGTGCCGATGATGGTGCGACAGACGGTGCAGCGCGAGAGCTTTCGGGGTCGGGTGGTGCGGCGGCGATCGCAGGTCGTGCTGTCGCCGTGGCACCTACATCGGCACGAAAGGTTCTGGATCCGGCCCGATGCCTTTGATCCGGATCGCTGGAGCGAAGAGGCAGGACGTGCTTCGGCACGTGCGGCTTACATGCCGTTTTCGTCCGGTCCGCGTGTCTGCCCCGGTGCCGGATTCGCCATGGCAGAGGGCGTGCTTCTGCTCGCTCTGGTCTTGCAGCGGTTCGAGTTCGCGCCGGTTGAAGGGGCGGTCCCGGTTCCAGTGGCGCATCTGACGGTGAGGGCGCGCGATGGAATCCAGCTGCGCGTAACGGTGCGGCCAGGCAAAAATCTTTGAAGGTTTTTGCAATTTCCTTGCAAGGAAATTGTCAGCGCAACCGGCGGACCGGGGCGCTGTTGCAGAAGACGATCACCTGCCCGGCGTTCAGGACGGCGAAATAGCCGCGCCTGTCGACCTCGTGGAGAAGTCGGTCACGACCGACGATGCGATCGATGTCGCGCAGGCTGCGACGCACGATGCCGCCCGATACCGCGGCGCGCGAGCCGAACAGCTGCGCGATCCAGAGGTCGGCGGAAATCCGGGACGGTTGCGTCGTCATGCGCCGATGACACCGCAGCAGCTCTTAAGGCCGGGTTAACCTTCGCAGCACGAACACCCGGATCGCGGAGGCCAGCCCGACGTCGCCTCGCGCCGCGTCGACCTCCGCGGCGAGACCGTTCAACGTCTTGCCCTCGGTGTCGGCGATGTCGCGGAAGGCGGTCCAGAACGCATCTTCCAGCGAAACGCTGGTGCGATGGCCGCGCAGGGTCAGCGAGCGCTTGACCGGCCGGGTATCAGTCGTCGTCACGGCGATGCCCGTCGAGCCGCTTTTCCGCCGCCTCGGCCTCGGCGCGGTCGCGCGTCTTCTCGGCCTTGCTGCGACCGAACCTGGCGGCGTTGGCGTCGGCGCGGGCCCGTTTCTTGGCCCGCGCCTTGTCCTTCCGAACCTGATTGAGGTTCACCGGCTTCATTTCGGGCCGATCATCTCCTCGGGGCGCACCACCCGGTCGAAGGTCTCGGCATCGACGAAGCCGAGCGCGATCGCCTCCTGCTTCAGCGTCGTGCCGTTCTTGTGCGCCGTCTTGGCCACCGTGGTCGCGTTGTCGTAGCCGATGGTCGGGGCCAGCGCGGTCACCAGCATCAGGCTTTCGCGCATCAGCTTCTCGATCCGGGTCTCGTCGGCCTGGATGCCGTCGACGCAGTTCTCGGTGAAGCACCCGGCCGCGTCGCCCAGCAGTTGCATCGACTGCAGCACGTTGTAGGCCATCATCGGCTTCATCACGTTCAGCTCGAACTGGCCCTGGCTGCCGGCGAAGCCGACCGCCGCGTCGTTGCCCATCACATGGGCGCAGACCTGGGTCAGCGCTTCGACCTGGGTCGGGTTCACCTTGCCCGGCATGATCGACGAGCCGGGCTCGTTCTCGGGCAGCATCAGCTCTCCGAGGCCGCAACGCGGGCCGGAGCCGAGCATCCGGATGTCGCAGGCGATCTTGTAGAGCGACGCGGCGACGCCGCGCAGCGCGCCTGACATCTCGACCAGAGCGTCATGCGCCGCCAGCGCCTCGAACTTGTTGGGCGCGGTGACGAAGGGCAGGCCGGTGATCTGCGCCATGTTGGCGGCGACGGTCTCGCCCCAGCCTTTCGGCGAATTCAGCCCGGTGCCGACGGCAGTGCCGCCCTGCGCCAGCTCGTAGATCGCCGGCAGCGCCGCCTTGACCCGGCGGATGCCCATCGCGACCTGATGCGCGTAGCCGCCGAATTCCTGGCCCAGCGTCAGCGGCGTCGCGTCCATCGTGTGGGTGCGGCCGATCTTGATGATGTGGTCGAAGGCCCGGGCCTTGGCGACCAGCGCCGCGTGCAGCCGCTCCAGCCCCGGCAGCGTCACGTCGCGCGCCGTGGTGGCGACGGCGATGTGCATCGCGGTCGGGAAGGTGTCGTTGGACGACTGACCCATGTTGACGTGGTCGTTCGGATGCACCGGGGTTTTCGAGCCGATGCTGCCGCCGAGCATCTCGATGGCGCGGTTCGAGATCACCTCGTTGGCGTTCATGTTGGATTGGGTGCCGGAGCCGGTCTGCCAGACCACCAGCGGGAAGTGATCGTCGAGCTTGCCGGCGGCGACTTCGGCGGCGGCGGCGATCATCGCTTCGCCGATCTCGGCGTCGAGCTTGCCGCGCGCCATGTTGGCCTGGGCGCAGGCCTGCTTGATCACGCCGAGCGCGCGGACGATGGCGACCGGCTGCTTTTCCCAGCCGATCGGGAAGTTCATGATCGAGCGCTGGGTCTGCGCCCCCCAATAGCGGTCCGCCTGAACCTCGAGGGGTCCGAAGCTGTCGGATTCGGTGCGGGTGGGGCTGGTCTGGCTCATCGCGGTCTCCCTGGTATGCCGTCGCATGCCATCTACCGCGCGGGCCCGCGCCGGGGCAATTCCTATTTGCGGAAGCTGTCGAGGCTGACGACCTGGGCCTTGCCCTTGGTGTCGGCCTCGTCGGGCTCGGCCATCTCCTGCATCGGCGCCTCGTCGTCGTCCTCGTCGTCGTCGTCCTCGTCCTGCGTCTCGAACCGCAGGCCGAACTCCACCGAGGGGTCGACGAAGGTGCGGATCGCGTCGAACGGGATGTACAGCGGCTCGGGGTTGTCGCCGAAGTTCAGCGTCACCGAGAAGCCTTCGTCGGTGACCGTCAGATTATCGAACCAGTGCTGCAGCACGATGGTCATCTCGCCCGGGTAGCGGTCCGACAGCCAGTCGGCGATCTCGACGTCCGGGTGCATCGTGTCGATGGTGATGAAGAAGTGGTGCTTGCCCGGCAGGCCTTCGGCGGCGATGCGGGTCAGCACCTGCTGGATCAGGCTGCGCATCGCGCGATGCATCAGGTTTCCATAGTCGATCGAGCGGTCGGCAGAGCGGGTCACTTTAACATCATCCTTCGGCAATCAAGGTCAGCATACGGGATTCGGGGCCGGATGAAAGAGGCACCGGGACCCTGGCGGCCCGGCGATCACCCGCGCCAGTTCGCGCAGGATCTTGGCCCGTATCGCCCGCGGATAATCGCGGTGGCTGCGCGCCGTCATCACGAAGCCGTCGCGGGTGATCAGCCGGCGGCCGTAGAAGCCGGTGACCGCCAGTCCCATCGATTCGATGGCGATGCCGTTGATCGTGACCCCGGCGCGTTCGGCGGCGTGGCGCGCGTCGCCGACGTCGCCGCCGTCGTTCGGGCTGCCGTCGCCCGAGACGTCGATCACCCGGCGCCGGCAATCGGGCACGCGCTTGAACAGCGGCAGCGCGGCGAGGATCGCCTCGGCCGGCGCGGTGCCGGCCAGGATGAAGGCGCGCGGCGCGGTGCGGGCCGCCACCGCGAAGCCGGCGACATCGGCCGGCTCGATCATCCGGCGCCAGTCCAGCGTCAGCTGCTGCTGCTCGGCCGCCGACCATTGCAGCATCGCCAGCGCCACCCGGTCGCGCAGCAGCGCCTCGATCACCTCGGGATCGGCCAGCGCGTCGGCCAGCCCGTCGACCTGCAATCGGTATTCGCGGCCATCGACCGAGTTCGACACGTCGATCGCCAGCACCAGCGCGGTGTTGCAAGCCTGCGCCGGCAGGCCGAACAGCAGTGGCGCGATCAACGCCATGACGTGGCGAAACGGGGCCATGCCCGATGCTGACTCGCCGGAGGCGTGTGCGCAAGCCGCGCTGCAGCATCTGAGAATGTGGGGAAAGTGCAGGCTTCTGTTGCCAGGTGCCTGCGAACCCCGCCTTACGCTGCTAGGCGCAAGGGCTTAAGTTTCGGCGACTCGGACTGCTTACGCAGCCAGGGCCATTGCCGGAGCACGGTTGTTGTTGGCAACTGTACAATTTTGGACCGATATCGGTGGTACCTCACCGAGACAAAGCCATCCTCTTTACACGTTCGTCGATCCTGTTTCGGCCCCATCTGCCCCCAACAAGGGATTTATGGTGGAGCCGCCGGGTACCGCCCCCGGGTCCGATCCGCTTATTACAGGCGCGTTTATGTCCATAGTTCCCGAGGGAACGATCCAAATATAGGACGCGGCGCCGGGATTGGAAAGGGGGCGGGGCTGCCGCCGGGCCGGAATTTCGCGACACTCCGATCGAAAGCCCCGGGGCGGTGGCCCGCCCCGGGGGCCGGGGATCAGAAGCCGGCCTTGATCATCTCGAAGGTCTCGGCCTGGGTCTCGCGCTGCGCGTTCGAGATCGGCAACTGCGCCAGCACCGGCACCTCGATTTTCTCGAGCCCCGACGCCTTCAGCGTTTCCTCGTCGATCTCGCCCAGGGCGGCGGCGTTGGCGGTGCCGAAGCCGGCCTCGAGCAGCGGCATCGCCGCCGCTTCGCCGAGGATCGCGTTAAGGTAGTCGTAGGCCAGATCCTCGTCGCCCGGCGCATCCTTCATGTTGACATAGCCGCACAGCCACAGCGACGAGCCTTCGCTGGCCTCGCGCTGGAAGCCGATCGGCCGGCCTTCCTCGACCATCGTTGGGTAGGTCTCGTTCCAGGCCCAGCTGACCAGGATTTCGCCGGTCGCCATCAGCTGGCTCAGCTCGGCCGGGTCGGTCCAGTAGGTGCGCAGGTTCGGATGCACCTCGCGCAGCCAGTTCGACGCCGCCTCGACCTGGGGCTCGGTGGCCTCGGACCAATCGGTGACGCCGGTGGCGAGATAGGCCAGCGCATAGGCGTCGTCGACGTTGTCGGGCAGGGTCATCCGGCCGGCGTATTCCGGGTTCTTGAACACCTCGAGCGAGGCCACGTCTTCGGCCGGCACCTCTTCGGGGTTGTAGGCGATCGCGGTCGACCCGAAGTCGGTCGGCACGAAGAACACCTCTTCGGTGGCGCTGCCGATCTCGGTGCCGGTCAGGTTCTGGTCGAGATCGTTCCAGGCGGCGATCTTGGCGGTGTCCCAGGGTTCGATCAGCCCGCTGTCGGCCCATTTGGTGACCGAGCCGGCGCAGATATGCGTGACGTCGGACCGGAACCCCGAACGCAGCTTCTGGAACGCCTCTTCTTCGTCGCCGAAGAACGAGAAGGTCGGCGCGCCGCCGTGCTTCTCGATATAGGCGGGGTGGAATTCGGGCACCTCGAAGCCGGGGTAGTCGAGCACCAGGAGCTGGCCGTCCTGCGCCGCGGCGGCGGAGGCGAGCGCGGCGAGAGAGGCGGCGCCGAGAAGGCGAAGTTGGATCATTCAGGATCTCCCTAGGACTGCGCGAAGGCGCGACACCCCGGAGCGTAGAAGCGGCTTGGCGCTGCATCAAGACCCGCGTGGCCCGGCCGATTGCAAGACCGCGCGGCGCCGGGCATCATTTGCCGCAACGCATTGATCCGGGAGGAACGAGACGATGTTCAAGGCATTGCTGGTAGAGCGCGACGACGCGGGCGAAACCCACGCCACGGTACAGCAGATCGACGACGACCGGCTGCCCGAGGGCGACGTCACGGTCGCGGTCGAATATTCGACGGTGAACTACAAGGACGGTCTGTGCATCGGTCCCGGCGGCGGGCTGGTCAAGCAATACCCGCATGTGCCCGGCATCGACTTCGCCGGCACCGTCGAGACCTCCGACGATCCGCGCTACGTGCCCGGCGACAAGGTGGTTCTGACCGGCTGGCGGGTCGGCGAAATCCGCTGGGGCGGTTACGCGACGCGGGCCCGGGTCAAGGCCGACTGGCTGGTGCCGCTGCCCGACGGCCTGTCGACCCGCGACGCGATGGCGGTCGGCACCGCCGGTCTGACCGCGATGCTGGCGGTCAGCGCGCTCGAGGCGCACGGGCTGCGCCCCGAAAAGGGCGAGGTGCTGGTCACCGGGGCCGCCGGCGGCGTCGGGTCGGTCGCGACGGCGATCCTCGGCAGCCTCGGCTACGCGGTGGCGGCGGTCACCGGCCGGCCCGAGACCGAGGACTACCTGCGCGATCTCGGCGCCTCGCGGATCGTGCCGCGCGCCGACCTGTCCGAGACCATCAAGCGGCCGCTCGAGAGCGAGACCTGGGCCGGCTGCGTCGACGCGGTCGGCGGCGCCATGCTGGGCCGGGTGCTGGGCCAGATGCGCTATGGCGGGTCGGTCGCGGCGGTCGGCCTGGCGGGCGGCGCGCAGCTGCCGGCCACCGTGGTGCCGTTCCTGCTGCGGGCGGTGAACCTGCTTGGCATCGACTCGGTGTCGCAGCCCTATGACGCGCGGGTCGCGGCCTGGGGCCGGATCGCCACCGATCTGCCGATGGACAAGCTGCGGGCGATGATTCGCCCGGCAAGGCTCGACGACCTGCCGCAGCTTGGCGCCGACATCCTGAAGGGCCAGGTGCGCGGCCGCGTCGTGGTCGACGTCAACGCCTGACCCCGCCATGGCGCGTCAAATCGACGCGCCATGGCCTTGATAAAAAGGGCCAATCCGAAGAAATACTTCGGACCCGATCGGCCCGCCAATGTGTTGCGTGTCCATGCGGCCGCGTTCCCGGACCTTCCCGGGACCGGCCAGCCAGAAAATATGGACACGCGCATGGCCCTCGAACCTCCCCTGACCGAATTGCCGATCAAGACCGCGAGACGCGGATTTTACAGGGGGTTCAACGTCGACGTCACCGTCACCTCGAAGCTGATCGTCGGGCTTCTGGTGATCTGGGCCGTGGCGTTCTCCGAGCAGGCCGGCGCGGTGCTCTCCGGAATGAACGGTTTCATCCTCGAGAACTTCGCCGGCTGGTACATCTTCACCATGGCCGGCTTCGTGCTGGTCTGCATCCTGCTGGCGCTGTGGCCGGCAGCGGGTCGGCTGAAGCTCGGGCTGCCCGATGACGAGCCGGAGTTCACCAACTTCTCTTGGTTCTCGATGATGTTCGGCGCCGGTATCGGCGTCGGCATGCTGACCTGGGCGGTGGCCGAGCCGATCTACCACTTCGGCAACAACCCCGACGTGATCCAGGGGCTGGCCAGCGGCGGCGCCGAGGACAACATCCTCAACGCCTACAAATGGTCGTTCCTGCACTGGGGCTTCTCGGCCTGGTCGTCCTATGCCGTCACCGGCCTGGCGCTGGCGTTCTTCGCCTTCCGCCGCGGCTTGCCGCTGACCATCCGCTCGGCGCTGACGCCGCTGTTCGGCAAGGCGATGTCGGGTCCGGCCGGCCACCTGGTCGACATCGTCGCGGTCGTCGCGACGATCCTCGGGGTGGCGCAGACGCTGGGCTTCGGCGTCGAGCAGTTCGTCGCCGGCATGCACCGGATCGGTTTCGGCGACTGGCTTCTGGCCGAAGACGGCAGCGCCTCGTCGATCGCGATCATCGTCGCGATCGTGGTGATCATGATCGCCTCGACGCTGTCGGCGCTGTCGGGCGTCGGCAAGGGCATCAAATGGCTGTCGAACATCAACATGGCGCTGTCGATCTTCCTTCTGGCGTTCCTTTTGATCTTCGGCGCGACCTGGTTCGGGCTCTGGGCCTTGGTGATGGGCACCTGGGAATATCTGCTGGCGCTGCCCGGCATGTTGTTCAACGTCTACGACGGCGGCACTGCGACCGGCGACGCGCTGGTCGGCTGGCAGGGCGCCTGGACCGTGTTCTACTGGGCCTGGTGGGTTGCCTTCGCGCCCTTCGTCGGGCTGTTCCTGGCGCGGATCTCGCGCGGGCGCACGATCCGCGAATTCGTGCTGGGCGCGGTGATCGTGCCGTCGCTGATGTGCTTCGTGTGGTTCACCTGGGCCGGCGGCACCGCAATCGACCTCGAATTGTCCGGCGTGGCGCAGGGCGCGATCAACAACGCCACCGACGGCGCCAAGATCTTCGCGATGACCGATCTGCTGATCGGCGACCTCTGGGGCAACGCCCTGGCCTGGATGATGGCGGTGCTGATCGTCGTGCTGCTGATGACCTACCTGGTGACCTCGGCCGACTCGGCGGTGCTGATCGTCAACACCATCAACGCGGCGGGCGACGAAGGCCCGAAGGCGCGGCCGCATATCGTGTTCTGGGGCGTGGCGATGGGCGCCGTGGTCGCGGCGCTGCTGCTGATCGGCGGGCTCGAGGCGATCAAGACCGCGATGGTGATCGGCGCGCTGCCGTTCAGCCTGGTGATGGCGCTGATGTGCGTGTCGCTGATCAAGGCGATCTGGCGCGATGGGCTGCGCGAACAGCAGGGCATCCCGGTGCATGGCGACGAGGTCGAACCGGTCGCCGCACCGGCCGGGATTCCGGCCGCGGCGCAGGTCGGCCCGGCCGAATGACCAAGGGGTCCGCGACCCGCAGCACGACACCGCCGCAGCCCGGCGGTGTCGTTTTTCGCCCATCCGGTCGCTTTCCTGCTAGGTCCATGACATGATACGGCATCATGCTCGGTCCAGCGGACACGCGCACACCTGAAA
>JBFGEI010000056.1:0-14192 GCA_041580155.1 Limimaricola sp. | reverse complement strand
TGTTCAAGACCCTGCGCAAGCTGCGCGATGACGGCGTGTCGATCCTCTACATCTCGCACAAGCTCGAGGAAATCCGCGCGCTGTGCGACAGCGCCACGATCCTGCGCCAAGGCAAGGTGGTCGGCCAATGCGACCCCAAGACCACCGCGGCGCGCGACATGGCCGAACAGATGGTGGGCACCACGCTGGCGACGCCGTCGCGCAGTCTTGGCCGGACCGGCGACGTGGTGCTGGAACTGCGCGGCCTTAACGCGCCGGCGCCGCGCGCCTTCGGCACCGCCCTGCGGGACATCGATCTCGACCTGCGCGCCGGCGAGGTGCTGGGCATCGGCGGCGTCGCCGGCAACGGCCAGGACGAGCTGTGCATGGCGCTGTCGGGCGAAATGCCGGTGGCGGCCGGCATGGTGCGCTACAAGGGCCGGGAGATCGGCCGCAGCGGCATCACCGCGCGGCGCCGCGCCGGGCTGCTCTGCGCCCCCGAGGAACGCATGGGCCACGCCGCCGCCCCCGACATGACGCTGACCGAAAACGCGATGCTGACCGCGGCGGTGCGCGAGGATCTGACGCATCACGGCTTTCTGCGCTGGGGCCGGGCCAAGAGCTTTGCCGAAACCGTGATCGCGCGGTTCGACGTGCGCACGCCGGGCGCCGGCACCGCGGCGCGGGCGCTGTCGGGCGGCAATCTGCAGAAATTCGTGATCGGCCGCGAGATCCTGCAGCGCCCCGAGGTGCTGGTCGTCAACCAGCCGACCTGGGGCGTCGACGCCGCCGCCGCCGCGACGATCCGGCAGGCGCTGCTCGACCTGGCCGAGGCCGGGACGGCGGTGATCGTGATCAGCCAGGACCTGGACGAGTTGATGGAAATCTCGGACCGGTTCGCGGCGTTGAACGCAGGGCGGCTTGGAACACCGCGACCGGCCGAAGGGCTGGGCCTGCATGAAATCGGGCTGATGCTTGGGGGTGCGCATGACATGGCGTCTGCGCTGGAGGAAAGCTGAGGGATTCTTGCGTATTCATTCGATGACGACGACGGCCCGACGCGGCCGCGGGGTGGACGCGTGATCCGGCTCGAGAGACGGCCGCAACCGTCGCGAGTCTGGACCATCGCGACGCCGTTCCTGGCGGTGGCGGCCACCATGGTGGCGGGCGGGCTGCTTTTCGCGATCCTCGGCAAGGATCCGTTCGAGGCGATCCGCACGATCTTCTGGGACCCGCTGTTCGGCGATTTCGCTTCGTATTCGCGGCCGCAGCTGCTGGTGAAGGCCGGGCCGCTGATCCTGATCGCGATCGGGCTGTCGCTCGGGTTCCGGGCCGGCATCTGGAACATCGGCGCCGAGGGGCAATACATTCTCGGCGCGATCTTCGCCGCCGCGACCGGGCTGGCGTTCTACCCTGCCGAAAGCTGGCTGGTGTTCCCGCTGATGATCATCGCCGGCGCGCTCGGCGGCATGCTCTGGGCGCTGATCCCGGCGCTGCTGAAGGTCCGCTTCGGCACCAATGAGGTGCTGGTGTCGCTGATGCTGGTCTACGTCGCCGAGGCGCTGCTGGCCTCGGTGGCGCTGGGGCTGCTGCGCAATCCCGAGGGCATGGGATTTCCCGGGTCGCGCAACCTGTCGCAATATCCGCCGGCGGCCAATCTCGACCTGATTCCGGGCAGCGGCATGCATTGGGGCGTGGTCCTGGCCTTCATCGCGGTGATCGCCGGCCAGGTGGTGATGGCGCGGCACCAGCTCGGGTTCCGGATCAAGCTCACCGGGCAAAGCCCGCGCGCCGCGGTGTTCGGCGGCGTGCGGCCGGGGTTGCTTGTGGTCACCTGCATGGGGATCTCAGGGGCGCTGGCCGGATTGGCCGGCATGTTCGAGGTCGCCGGCCCGGCCGGCCGGCTCGGCATCGACTTCAACGTCGGCTACGGCTTCACCGCGATCATCGTGGCGTTCCTCGGCCGGCTGAACCCGATCGGCATCCTGCTCGCGGGCCTGCTGATGGCGCTGACCTACATCGGCGGCGAGCTGGCGCAGCTGCAGATGAACCTGCCGCTGGCGGCGATCCAGATGTTCCAGGGCATGCTGCTGTTCTTCCTGCTGGCGGTCGACGTGCTGACCAACTTCCGGTTCCGCCGGGCGCGCAAGGGGGCGCTGGCATGAGCAACATCGATCCGATCCTGCTGCTCTCGGCGCTGATCATCGTGGCGACGCCGATCCTTCTCGCCGCGATCGGCGAGCTGGTCGTCGAGCGCGCCGGTGTGCTGAACCTCGGCGTCGAGGGGATGATGATCACCGGCGCGGTCTGCGGCTTCGTCGCCGCCACCGTCACCGGGTCGCCGTGGCTCGGCTTTGCCGGGGCGGCGCTGGGCGGCGCGGCGCTGTCGATGATCTTCGGCGTGCTGACCCAGCTGCTGCTGTCGAACCAGGTCGCCACCGGCCTGGCGCTGACGCTGTTCGGCCTCGGGCTGTCGGCGCTGCTGGGCCAGGGCTACATCGGGGTCAAGGGACCGGTGGTGCCGGATCTCTACCTGCCGCTGCTGCGCGACATCCCGGTGCTGGGCCGGATCCTGTTCCAGCACGACGCCATCGTCTACCTGGCGCTGCTCATCGTGTTCCTGGTCTGGCTGTTCCTGACCCGCAGCCGCGCCGGTCGGGTGCTGCGCGCGGTCGGCGAAAACCACGACGCGGCGCATGCGCTGGGCTACAAGGTGGTGCGCGTGCGGCTACTGGCGATCGCCTTCGGCGGCGCCTGCGCCGGTCTTGGCGGCGCCTATCTCAGCCTGGTGCGGGTGCCGCAATGGACCGAAGGCATGACCGCCGGCGCCGGCTGGATCGCGCTGGCGATCGTGGTGTTCGCCAGCTGGCGGCCCGGCCGTCTGGTGATCGGCGCCTGGCTGTTCGGCGGCACCACGGCGCTGCAGCTGGCGCTACAGGCCTCCGGCGGGGTGCAGATCCCGGTCGAGTATCTGCAGATGGCGCCGTATCTGGCCACGATCCTGGTTCTTGTTATCCTGCGCACGGGACGCGCGCCGGGATCGCTGGGCCGCATCTTCCACGCCTCGAGCTGAGGCGCGCGAGACCACCAACCAACAGGGGACAAAAATGAGTTTCAAGAAACTGCTTCTCGGTGCCACCGCGGCGATGGCCGTGGCCACCGGCGCCTTCGCCCAGGACGACAAGACCAAGGTCGGCTTCATCTACGTCGGCCCGATCGGCGACCTCGGCTGGTCCTACCAGCATGACCAGGGCCGTCTCGCGGTCGAGGCCGAGTTCGGCGACAAGGTCGAGACCGTCTACGTCGAAAGCGTCCCCGAGGGCCCCGACGCCGAGCGCGTGCTGACCCAGATGGCGCTGCAGGGCGCCGACCTGATATTCACCACCTCCTTCGGCTTCATGGAGCCGACGATGAACGTCGCCGCCAAATTCCCGGACGTGAAGTTCGAGCACGCCACCGGCTACCAGCGCGCCGACAACGTCTCGACCTACTCGGCCCGTTTCTACGAAGGCCGCGCCGTCCAGGGGCTGATCGCCGGCGAGATGACCGAGAGCAACATCATCGGCTACATCGGCTCCTACCCGATCCCCGAGGTGATCCGCGGCATCAACGCCGCCTACATCGAGGCCAAGAAGGTCAACCCGGACGTCGAGTTCCGCATCGTCTGGGCCTACACCTGGTTCGACCCGGCGAAAGAGGCCGAGGCCGCCAAGGCGCTGATCGACGCCGGCGCCGACGTGATCCTGCAGCACACCGATTCCACCGCGCCGCAGGCCGCGGCGCAGGAAGCCGGCAACGTGATCACCTTCGGCCAGGCGTCGGACATGCTCGACTATGCGCCGACCCCGCGTGTGAGCTCGATCATCGACAACTGGAACCAGTACTACATCGACCGGGTCGGCGCGGTGATCGACGGCACCTGGGAATCGAAGGACACCTGGGACGGCATCGGCGCCGGCATGGTCGAGATCGGCGAGATCAGCGACGCGGTTCCGGCCGAGGTCAAGGAAGCCGCGCTGGCGCTGCAGGAGAAGATCGCCAGCGGCGAAGTCCACCCGTTCACCGGCCCGCTGAACAAGCAGGACGGCTCGGTCTGGCTGGCCGAGGGCGAGGTGGCGGACGACGCAACGCTGGCCGGGCTGAACTTCTACGTCGAAGGCATCACCGGCGACATCCCGCAGTAAGCGGCGCCAAGGCAACGACGAAAGGCCCGCCGGCGACGGCGGGCCTTTCTGGGTTCACGGTCACGCGGCGCGACGAATCCACCGCGCGGCCCTTTCCTTCGCGCCAGCCCGCGCCATGATCTGCGGCATGACACTCACGCTTCGCTCCGGCGCCCCCGTTTCACGCTTTGCCTTCGGTACCATGCAATTCGGCGGCGGCGCCGACGACGCCGCGTCCCATGCCATGTTCGACGCCGCCCGCGCCGCCGGCATCGATCACTTCGACACCGCGGTGCGCTACGCCGACGGCGCCTCCGAGCGGCTGCTCGGCCGCTTCGCGGCGGCGGATCGCGATGGGCTCTACATCGCCACCAAGGTGGCCTATGCCGGCGGCGCCGGGCGCGCCAACATCCTGTCGCAGTTCGACGACAGCCGGCGCCAGCTGGGCATGGACGCGGTCGACCTGTTGTACCTGCACCGCTTCGACCCCGACACGCCGCTCGAGACCAGCATCGAAACCCTGGCCGAGTTGCAGACCGCGGGTCGCATCCGCCATATCGGCCTGTCGAACTTCGCCGCATGGCAGGTGATGAAGGCGCAGGCCATCGCCGCCCGGCTTGGCACCAGGATCGACGCGATCCAGCCGATGTACAACCTCGTGAAGCGCCAGGCCGAGGTCGAGCTGCTGCCGATGGCGGCGGACCAGCAGCTGGCGGTGCTGCCCTATTCGCCGCTGGGCGGCGGTCTGCTGACCGGGAAATACGCGCGTGGCGAAGCCGGCCGGCTGTCGGACAACCGGATGTACTCGGCCCGCTACGCGCCGCGATGGATGCACGGCAGCGCCGCCGGTCTGGCCCGGCTGGCGGTGGAAACCGGGCATGATCCCGCGACGCTCGCGGTGGCCTGGGTGGCCAGCCATCCCGCAAGGCCGATGCCGATCGTGTCGGCCCGCTCGACCGCGCAGCTCGCGCCGTCGCTCGCGGCGCTCGATCTGCAGTTGACGCCAGAGCTGCGCGACCGGATCTCGGCGCTCGCCCCGGCCCCGGCCCCGGCGACCGACCGGCTCGAAGAGGCCTGACTCTTCCGTTACTTTGTCCGAAAAATACGCAGATCCGGCGGCGCCATCAGGCGCCCCCGGTGCCGGATCAGCCGTCGGCCCGGATCGTGGCGTTCTGCGGATCGTAGGGGCTGTCCTCGGTCACCACCGCGTCCCACAGCTCGCGGAACATCCGCAGCTTGAGCCGGGTCCCCGGGACCGCCAGGTCGGGCCGCACGTAGCCCATGCCGATCGACTTGCCGAACGCCACGGAATAGCCGCCCGAGGTCAGACGCCCGACCAGCGCCCCGTCCGACAGCAGCGCCTCGCGGCCCCAGGGGTCGGCATCGGCCGGCCCGTCGATCAGCAGCGTCACGCATTTGCTGCGGATGCCCTTGTCCTGCATCGCCGCCTTGCCGTGGAACTCCTTGCCGAGATCGACGAAGCGCGGCAGATCGGCCTCGAGCGGCGTCGCGTCGCGGCCCAGCTCGGTGCCGAAGGCGCGGTAGCTCTTTTCCTGGCGCAGCCAGTTCTGCGCCCGCGCGCCCACCAGCTTCAGCCCGAGCGGTTCGCCCGCCGCCATCAACCGGTCGAACAGATGCGTCTGCATCTCGATCGGGTGGTGCAGCTCCCAGCCCAGCTCGCCGGTATAGGCGACCCGCAGCGCCCGCACCGGCACCATGCCAAGCTCGATCTCGCGCGCCGACAGCCAGGGGAAGCGCTTGTTCGACAGCGCGGTCTCGGGGTCGGCGTCGCGGATCAGCGTCCTCAGCAGATCGCGCGACTTCGGCCCGGCGACCGCGAAGACGCCCCATTGCGTGGTGACGTCCTGCACCTCGATCCGGCCGAACTCGCCTTCCTTGTCGGCCACCGCCTTGCGCAGGAAGTCACCGTCGTAATCGGTCCAGGCCCCGGCCGAGACCAGGTAGAACGCATCCTCGGCCAGCCGCACGATGGTGTATTCGGTGCGCGTCGTGCCGGCGCCGGTCAGCGCGTAGGTCAGGTTGATCCGGCCGATCTTCGGCAGCTTGTTGGTGGTGAACCAGTCAAGGAACGCCGCCGCCCCCGCGCCCTTCACCAGGTGCTTGGTGAAGGCGCTGGCGTCGATCATGCCGACGCCCTCGCGGATCGCCCGCGCCTCGTCGACCGCGTGCTGCCACCAGCCGCCGCGGCGGAAGCTGCGCGCGGCGTGGTCGTCGAAGCCCTGCGGCGCGAAGTAGTTCGGCCGCTCCCAGCCGTTGACCTGGCCGAACTGCGCCCCGGCGGCCTTCAGCCGGTCGTAGACCGGGGTGGTGCGCAGCGGCCGCGCGTCGGGGCGTTCCTCGTCGGGGTGGTGCAGGATGAAGACGTGCGAATAGGCTTCCTCGTTCTTCGCCACCGCGTAATCGGTGGTGATCCACGAGCCGAAGCGCCGCGGGTCGAGCGACGCCATGTCGATCTCGGCCTCGCCCTCGACCATCAGCTGCGCCAGGTAGTGCCCGGCGCCGCCGGCGGCGGTGATGCCGAAGGAGAACCCTTCGGCCAGCCACATGTTGCGCAGCCCCGGCGCCGGGCCGATCAGCGGGTTGCCGTCCGGCGTGTAGCAGATCGGGCCGTTGAAATCGTCCTTCAGACCGACCTCTTCGGAGGACGGGATCCGGTGGATCATCGACATGTACTCTTCCTCGATCCGGTCGAGATCGAGCGGGAACAGGTCGGCGCGGAAGCTGTCGGGCACGCCGTATTGGAACCGCGCCGGGGCGCCCTCCTCGTAGGGGCCGAGGATCCAGCCGCCGCGCTCTTCGCGAACGTACCACTTGGCGTCGGCGTCGCGCAGCACCGGGTGCTGCGGGTTGTCCTTGCGCCATGCGACCAGCGCAGGGTCGGGTTCGGTGACGATGAACTGGTGCTCGACCGGAATCGCCGGGATCTTGATGCCCAGGAGCTTGGCGGTGCGCTGCGCATGGTTGCCGGTGGCGGTCACGACGTGCTCGGCGGTGATCACCGCCTGCTCTTCCGACGCGACCAGGTTGCCGCCGCGTTCGACCATCTTGGTGACGGTGACGCGCCAGTCGCTGCCGGTCCATTCGTAGCCGTCGACCTGCCACTTGCGCTCGATCGTGACGCCGCGCTGCCGCGCGCCCTTGGCCATCGCCATGGTGACGTCGGCCGGGTTGATGTAGCCGTCGGTCGGGTGGAAGATCGCGCCCTCGAGATCGTCGGTGCGTACCAGCGGCCAGCGGTCCTTGATCTGCGCCGGCGTCAGCCATTCGAACGGCACGCCGACGGTTTCCGCCGTCGCGGCGTAGAGCATGTACTCGTCCATCCGCGCCTTGGTCTGCGCCATCCGCAGGTTGCCGACCACCGAGAAGCCGGCATCGAGCCCGGTCTCGGCCTCGAGCGTCTTGTAGAGCTTGATCGAATGGTCGTGGATCCAGGTGGTCGCGTAGGACATGTTGAAATACGGCAGCAGCCCGGCCGCGTGCCAGGTCGAGCCGGAGGTCAGCTCGTCGCGCTCGAGCAGCATCACGTCGCTCCAGCCCGCCTTGGCGAGATGGTAGGCGATCGAGGTGCCGACGGCGCCGCCCCCGACAACAAGGGCTTTGACATGGGTCTTCATCGGGCGTTCTCCGGCTGGCATCCGCCCGCACCATCGCCCGAAACCGCTGCGGCCGAGGGAACCGGACGACGTCTTGCGCGTCGAAACCGACAAGGCCGCCGCGCCGGCGCGAAAACTCTGGACAGGTCGCGGCCGGGGCGGCCCAATGCCACGCGACCGGGCTTGGGTCACAGGAGGCAGCGATGCGGCAACTCGAGGTGCTGGAGGCGGCGCGGATCATCGAGTCGATGGGCGACGGGATCACCGGGCCCGACGTGGTCGAGACCATCGACCTGCGCGGTGTGCAGGCGGCGGTGTTGAAACGCGGAGTGCTGTTCATTGCCGGCACCAACGAGTTTTCCGACTGGTTCGAGTTCAACTTTGACTTCATCCACGACGGCCCGGCCGACCAGCATGGCTTCAGCATGGCGCCGGGCGACAGCGGCGCGGTCTGGCACGCCGGGTTTCTGGAGCACGCGCAGATCGTCTACGCCTTCGCCAAGCCGCAGAAGATCAGCGCCATCATCGGCCATTCGCTGGGCGCCGCCTCGGCGCAGATCGTCGGCGCGTCGCTGGGCATCCCGTCCATCGCCTTCGGCAGCCCGCGGCCGCTGCAGGGCGCGGCGAAATTCCGCAACGAGGGCTTCGTTCTCAACGTCTGCCGCACCGACGACACGCTGTGCCACCTGCCGCCCCGGTTCTTCGGCTTTCGCCATGTCGGCAGCGTGCATTGGCTGAGCCCGCCCGCCCCCGATGTCGGCGAGGGCCATTCGATCCGCAGCTACATCGAGGCGCTGGAACAGCCGCTGCCGCCGCTGTTTCCGGCCGCCTGGCCGCCGGTCGCCTGACCGGCGCCGCGCCGGCCCGCGCCGCGTGTTGTGGACCCCGCTAAGGCCCTGTAAAAGGCAGGCTATCGGGAGGGAGACCGTCATGCAGATCTGCCGCAGCATCGCCGCCATACGCGACGCCGTATCGGGATTCCGTGCCGCCGGCGACAGCGTCGGGCTGGTCACCACGATGGGCGCGCTGCACCAGGGCCACATCAGCCTGATCGCCGCGGCGCGCCGCGACAACGACCGGGTGGTGGCGACGATCTTCGTGAACCCGACCCAGTTCGGCGACCCCAAGGATCTTGAAACCTACCCGCGCACCGAGGCCGCCGACCTCGAGATGCTCGAGGCGGCCGGCTGCGACGCGGTGCTGATCCCGCAGGCCTACGAGATCTACCCCGAGGGCGACGAGACCATCGTCGAAACCCGCGGCCTGGCCAACATCCTGCACGGCGCCGTGCGGCCCGGGCATTTCCGCGGCGTCGCCACCGTGGTGACCAAGCTGTTCAACATCACCGGGCCGGACGCCGCCTATTTCGGCGAAAAGGACTACCAGCAGCTGCAGGTGATCCGCCGGCTGGTGCGCGATCTGCACATGCCGATAAGGATCCACGGCGTGCCGACGCTGCGCGAGCCCGACGGGCTGGCGATGTCGTCGCGCAACGTCCGCCTGACGCCCGAGGATCGCGCCGCCGCGGTGGTGCTGAACCGGGCGCTCGACCGTGCCGCGATCGCCGCCTCGGAAGGTGCGACGGTCGAACAGATCGCCGAGGCGATCCGCGCCACCATCGGCGCGGAACCGCGGGCCCGGCTGCGCGGGCTGGACATCACCACGACGCAGGGCCTCGCCCCGGTTTCCGGCGCGCTGAGCGGCCCCGCCGCCATCATGATCTCGGCCGAGTTCGGCGAGGTCCTGCTGATCGATCAGAGGGAGATCGCACCATGAGCACTCAAACCGAAAAGGTCCGTCGGGTCACCGTGCCGCAGATCGCGCAGCGCAAGGGCGGCGACCCGATCGTGTCGCTGACCTCGTATCACGCGCATACCGCGGCGATCGTCGACCGCTACGCCGACTTCATCCTGGTGGGCGACAGTCTCGGCATGGTGATGCACGGGATGGAGAGCACCGTCGGCGTGCCGCTCGATCTGATGATCATGCATGGCAAGGCGGTGGTGCGCGGCACCAAGCGGGCGCTGATCGTCGTCGACCTGCCGTTCGGCAGCTACGAGGAAAGCCCGGCCATGGCGTTCCGCAACGCCGCCAAGGTGATGAAGGAGACCGGCTGCGGCGCGGTCAAGCTCGAGGGCGGCGCCCGGATGGCCGAAACCATCCGCTTCCTGACCGAGCGCGGGATCCCGGTGATGGCGCATATCGGCCTGACCCCGCAATCGAGCCACGTGATGGGCGGCTTCAAGACCCAGGGCCGCGACGAGGACAGCTGGGACCAGCATCTCGAGGACGCCCGCGCGGTGACCGAGGCCGGCGCCTTCGCGGTGGTGCTCGAAGGCATGGTCGAGCCGCTGGCCGCGAAGATCACCTCGGCCATCGCGATCCCGACGATCGGCATCGGCGCCAGCGCCGATTGCGACGGCCAGATCCTGGTGCTCGAGGACATGCTCGGGCTGAACCCCTGGACCCCGAAATTCGTCAAGGTCTACGGCCAGCTCGGCCCGATGATCGAGGACTCGGTGAAACGCTACGCCGAGGACGTCAAATCGCGCGCCTTCCCCTCCGAGGACGAGGTCTACCGCTAACGCCGCCGGAGCCTACGATGAAAAAAGGCCCCGCGTGATGCGGGGCCTTTCGCGTCTATGCTGCGACGCTTGGCTCAGTTGTTCTCGAGCCAGGCGTCGACCTCGCGCCGCGCCTCTTCCTTGCTGCGGCCGTAGCGCTCCTGGATGACGCCCTCGAGTCGCTCTCGGTCGCCATCCGCGCGGGCAATGTCATCGTCCGTCAGTTCGCCCCATTGCGACTGCATCTTGCCGGTGAATTGCTTCCAGTTGCCTTGGACTTGGTCCCAGTTCATCACGGTCTCCTTGCACTCGAAAAATCACCGCGCCGCCCGTAGCTCCCGAGCTCGCGCGTTCGCTTGGTCTTCGCGGCCAGAGCGACCGCGAACAACCCGATGAAGACGAAGAACAGCAGCTTCGCCAGTCCCACCGCCGGTGTGTCGTCACCGCCAAAGCCGAACCGCGCCGCGAGCAGGGCCAAGCCCAGAAATCCGATTGCCCAGCTTGTCATGTTCCGCCCTCCTCGTGTCCTGCCGCTTCGTCCATGGGCCTGAAACGCGCGGCATCCGCCCGGGGTTCCCGAGCTTGCACAACCTGGCCGGTCGTGGCGGGATCAGAAGGCGCCGGTCAGCACCAGGTCGGGCGGCCGGTGACCGTCGGCATAGGTCTGGATGTTGATGATCACCTTCTCGCCCATCTCGATCCGGCCCTCGACGGTGGCCGACCCCATGTGCGGCAACAGCACCACGTTGTGCAGCTGCCGCAGCCGCGGGTTGATCGCGGCGCCGTGCTCGTAGACGTCGAGCCCGGCGCCGGCGATCTCGCCGTTGCGCAGGCCGCGGGTCATCGCGTTCTCGTCGATCACCACGCCGCGCGAGGTGTTCACGATCACTGCCGTCGGCTTCAGCAGCTTGAGCCGCCGCGCGTTCATCAGGTGGAAGGTCGACGGGGTGTGCGGGCAGTTGATCGACAGCACGTCGACCCGCGACACCATCTGGTCGAGGCTGTCCCACCAGGTCGCGTCCAGCGCCGCCTCGATCTCGGGGTGCAGCCGACGCCGGTTGTGGTAGTTGATCTTCATGCCGAAGGCCCGGGCCCGGCGCGCCACCGCCTGGCCGATCCGCCCCATCCCGAGAATCCCGAGCTCTCGGCCCCCGATCCGGCCGCCAAGCAGCGTCGACGGCGACCAGCCGGCCCAGTCACCCGACTGCATCAGCGCCATGCCTTCGTTGATCCGCCGGGTCACGCCGAGGATCAGCGCCATGGTCACGTCTGCGGTGTCGTCGGTGACCACGCCCGGAGTGTTGGTGACCATGATGCCGCGCTTGCGCGCCGCCGCCAGGTCGATGTGGTCGACGCCTGCGCCATAGTTGGCGATCAGCCGCAGCTGGTCGCCGGCGCCGGCGATCATCGTCGCGTCGATCCGGTCGGTCAGCGTGGTGACCAGCACCTCGGCCCAGCCCATCGCCGCAGCCAGCGCCTCGGCGGAAATCGGCGCATCCTCGGCCCCCAGCCTGACGTCGAACAGCTCGCGCATGCGTGCTTCCACCGGGTCTGACAACCGTCGCGTGACGACAACAGTCGGACGTTTCGAGGACATCGTCGGACCCCTTCTGCTTTCACTCGAACGGCGTTCGTGACAGACTGCCCCGAAGGACAGCGCCGCACAAGAAGCGCGTCCAACGGGCCGGAATGCTGGGTTTCGACAGCGCCTGCCCAAGGCTCGAAGCAGTTGGCAGGTGGACGCATGACACGCATTGGACGGGTAGCAACGGCGATGGCGCTCGCGCTGGTCGCGCAGGCCGCCGTGGCGCAGGACACCGCCGGCATCCGGCCGCAGATGCGCCCGGTGACCCTGGCCGCAGCCCCCGCCGCGGCACCGGCGCCAGCCGCCGCCGCCCCCGCCGCAACCGCCGCCCCCATCGTCGCCCCCGAGGTCGCTCTGGCCGCGGCGCCGGATCGCGGTCCCGAAACCAACCTGCCGCTGCCGCGCTACGTGTCGTTGTCGACTGAACGCGGCAACGTGCGGCGCGGCCCGTCGCTGTCGCATCGGATCGATTGGGTGTTCCTGCGCCGTGACATGCCGGTGCAGATCACCGCGGAATATGGCCATTGGCGCCGGGTCACCGACCGCGAGGGAGTCGGCGGCTGGGTGCATTACGCGATGCTTTCGGGGGTGCGCACCGTGATCGTCGACGAGGAGATGCTGACCCTGCGCAGCAAGCCGGTGGCCGACGCGCAGGAGGTCGCCCAGCTCGAGGCCGGGGTGATCGCGCGGCTTGGCGAATGCGAGATCGACTGGTGCCGGGTCACCGCCGGCGGCTATCGCGGCTGGGCCCGGAAGACCGCGCTCTGGGGCGTCGAGACGGACGAACTGCGGGACTGACGCCATGCTCGACGACCAGGCCCGGACCCGGCTGAACCTTTCAGCCGGGGTTTTGTCCGTCCTCGTGGCGCTGCTGCTGGTGGCCGCCAAGTTCTGGGCGCTGTCGCGCACCGGGTCGCTGGCAGTGGCGGCGACGCTGGCGGATTCGGCGCTCGATCTCACGATGTCGCTGGCGGCGCTGGCGGCGATCGCCTACGCCGCGCGGCCGGCCGACGACGACCATGCCTTCGGCCATTCCTCGGCCGAGGACCTGGCGGCGCTGGGCCAGAGCCTGTTCATCCTGATCTCGGCGGCGCTGGTCGGCGGCGCCGCGGTGCGGCGGCTGTCGATGCCCGCCGCGCCGGCGCTGGCCGGCGAAGCCACCGGCATCGCGATCCTGCTGCTGTCGATCCTGCTGACGCTGGCGCTGGTGCTGTGGCAGCGCAGGGTCGCCCGGATCACCGGCAGCCGGGTGGTGGCGGCCGATTCGCTGCACTACCTCGGCGACCTGGTCCCGGCGGTCGGCGCGATCGGCGCGCTCTGGGCGTCGCAGCGCTTCGGCATCGGCTGGATCGACGCCGCCGTGGCGATCAGCGCGGCGCTGCTGATGGCGGTGGGCGCGCTGCGGATCGGCCGCGGCGCCTGGGACGCGCTGATGGACCGGGCGGTGGATGCCGAGATGGTAGAGGGCATCGAAAGCATCGCCCGCGACTTTCCCGGGGTGCGCGGCCATCACGAGCTGCGGACCCGCCGCGCCGGCAGCCGGGTTTTCGTCAACCTGCACATCGAGCTCGATGGCGACCAGAGCCTGCGCGACGCGCATGACATCGGCGCGGCGCTGAGCCGCGCCATCGTCGCCGCCTACCCCGATGCCGACGTGATGATCCACAAGGACCCGGTCTGACCCCGGCGCGGAACAGCCCTGCCCCACGCCGCGTTGATCCCTGAACAACCGCAGGAGGCGCCGATGTCGATCACGCTAGAAACCCTGGAGGGCCGGCTGCTGGCGCAGCGCAAGGTGATCGCCCGGCTGGTTGCCGGACTTGATCGCAAGGCCGGCGACGCGCTGCTGGAGTACCTGCGCGACAACAGCCAAATCGCCTCGGCCGAGGAAGATCCCGGATCGGTGCCCGGCGAGGGGCTGTCGATCGAGGGCGCGCTCGCCGACGAGATGCGCCTCATGGTCGAAGCCGCCGAGGCGCATCGCAAGCCGGCCTAGGCGGCGACCAGTCCGCGGCCCTTGAGCAGCGCCTCGACGCCGGGCATCCTGCCGCGGAACCGTTCGTAAAGCAGCGCCGGATCCTCGGATCCGCCGGCGCTGAGCACGTATTGCTCGAGCTTTCTCGCGGTCTCGGGATCGAAGGCGTCGCCTGCCTCGCGGAACGCCTCGAAGGCGTCGGCGTCCATCATTTCGGACCACAGGTAGCTGTAGTAGCCGGCGGAATAGCCGTCGCCGGTGAACACATGCGCGAAATGCGGCGTCGCATGGCGCATCCGGATCGCCCGCGGC